>NZ_CP048286.1:6703403-7049254 GCF_010365285.1 Paenibacillus rhizovicinus | reverse complement strand
GGAAAAGGGAAAGGTTAATACAATATTATGCCGAAAGAATTATACAGGGAAAATTATTCCTTCTTCAATCATTATCATTAGTGGGCGGATGGTGAGTCAATGCGGATTGCGAGATTAAAGGTGAAAAATTTTAGAGGGGTCAAAGAAGGCGAACTCTATCTAACGGAAAGATGTGTTTTGGTAGGCGATAACAATATTGGAAAGTCAACTATCTTAGAATCAATTGATCTTGTTCTTGGCCCTGAACGATTATCAAAATACCCTGTCTTAGACGAACATGATTTTTATGCGGGGGAATACTTAAATAAAGAAGGTACCGAAAGGGATATACATATTGAAGTTGTTGTAGTGGGCTTAAGCGACGAGCAGACAAGGCATTTTAGGAATCATATTGAATGGTGGAACACATCAACGAACAATTTAATCGAAGGTCCACCGGCTAGTTCAACAGATGAAAGACAGGTATTACCCGCGCTTAGAGTTGGTTTTTCAGGAGCGTACGATCAAGAAGAAGATGACTTCGTCGGCAAAACCTACTATCTGTCTCCACAAAAAGATGATGGTACTTTTGATGTTTTTGGCACAAAGGATAAAAGAATGTGTGGGTTTTTATATTTGAGAACACTTCGTACGGGTTCAAGGGCTTTAAGTCTTGAAAAAGGTTCACTGCTGGATATCATACTAAGACTAAAGGAATTAAATCTTCCAATGTGGGAGGATATATTAAACCAATTAAGGGAGTTACCGGTTGCTGAAAATCCCGAACTTGGAATATCAGAAATATTAACTTCAGTTCAGAAAACGGTTCGAACATATGTTCCATCCGACTGGGCCAATAATCCTCATTTCCGAGTTTCTGATTTGACTCGCTCCAATTTGCGTCGGATTTTAACTGTTTTTATGGGCACTGGGGCTAAGAGGGAAGACGGAAATGAATATGCAGCTCCATTTCAACATCAAGGTACCGGGACAATTAATACATTAGTACTTGCACTGTTATCTATGATTGCCGAACTAAAGCAAAATGTCATCTTTGCAATGGAAGAACCCGAAATAGCAATACCGCCATATACCCAGAAAAGAATAATTCATAGTATTAGTCGAAAATCTGCCCAAGCGATATTTACATCTCATTCTCCATACGTCCTTGAAGAATTCGACCCATCAGAAATTCTAGTTATTAACAGAGTGAATGGAAAGTTAAAAGGTGTTGCGGCGAAATATCCACCTACAATAAAACCTAAGAAATATAGGGAGGAATTTCGGAGAAGATTTTGTGAAGCTTTACTAGCTCGAAGAGTACTGATTACAGAAGGTCGAACCGAGTTTGACTCGTTTCCCGCAGCAGCTCGAAGACTTCAAGAGCTTGGTGAATATAAGACTTTTGAAGAACTAGGAATCGCTATATTAAATGCAGAAGCTGAATCACAAGTGGCTCCACTCGGCGAGTACTTACAGTCTCTTGATAAAATAACGTTTGCAGTTTTTGATAAACAAACTGAGGAAAGTAAGACTGCCATCGTGAAAGCAGTTAATTTCCCTTTCGAAGCAAATGAAAAAGGATTCGAGGATGTAATTATTAATGGTTCCTCTCCAGAAGCGATTTTAAGGTATGCTAAGGGACTTGTTGAAAACGGTGAGTGGCTAAGTCATATGAAAGCCAATGAACCCAATGACCAAATGGATCTAGGCCAGCTTAAAACTGTAATGAGAGAGTTTTTTGTTAAAAATAAAGCATCAGGTGTTACTGCCGACTTTTTAGGACAATGTGAAATAAGTGAGATGCCGAGCTTTGTGGTTGAAACCATTGTCAGTATTCAATCTATTGTTGATGGACGATCTGATTCAGTCGGGTCAGATAGAGAAGTTCCCCCAGAGGATTAAGTAAGGAGAAGTGTATGTTCGAACTCTCAGAAGATAAAAAGCGATTGTTACAAACCAATGGTCATTTGCTAGTATTAGGTGGTCCTGGATCTGGCAAAACGACGATAGCATTACTCAAAGCAATCAATTAATAATTAATAACGTCATCGAAAAGGGACAAAAGATTCTCTTCTTAAGTTTTGCGAGAGCAACTGTTTCGAGAGTTGAAGAACAAGTTAGATCTGTTATTTCAAGTAACATACAAAGCCAACTAGAGGTTAATACATATCATGGATTTTATATGGTCGTTGATAAGAAGTCATGGTTATTTAATTAACAAGCGGCGAATTATTAAATTGCTTACTCCTCATGAGGCTGCATCTAGACTAGCAAATTTTTCTGGAGATAGAGAAGGAGAAAAAAAAAGACTATTTGAGGAAGAAGGCATTCTACACTTTGACTTGTTTGCAAAGTATGGAACACAACTATTAACCGAAAGCCAGGCGTTATCGAAGGTAATCTCCAATGCTTATCCGGTTATAATACTTGATGAGTTCCAAGACACAAATTTGACGAATGGCAGTTTATCCAAGCAGTTGACAACTTAGTACACTAATTGCATTGGCGGATCCTGAACAACGAATTTATGAATTTAGAGGGGCGGATCCTTCTAGAATAAGTGATTTTATTTTTATTTATTCCCCTCAACAATTTGATTTTGGTTCAGAGAATAACCGAAGTAATGGAACCGATATTGTTCAGTTTGGAAATGATCTAATTAGCGGGAAGAATGTTGGAAAACAATACAATCAAGTTAAGGTCAACTTATACCCTTTTCGTCAAGGATTGAGTCCTCATTTAGATTTAAAAGTCGAGGTACTGAAGGCTCGGAAAAGACTAATAGCAAACCATACAAATGATTGGTCTCTTGCTATACTGGTCCCATCAAAAAGATTAATGCACGAAGTTTCCCTATGTCTAGATACACACCATATCTTCGCAAATAATAAATCACTACCCCGAGTTAGCCATGAATTGGCACTGGAAACTGCTGCGCCGTCACTTGCTGCTGTATTAGTTTCAAATCTATTGGATCTTGGATCAAATTCTAGGGTGGAGCATACACAACTCATTGCTGATTTATGTGAACATATGCGTGGAAGGAACGGAGATGCTTCTGCACCAAAACAAAGCTTGGATATATCAAATGCCCTTCAAGAATTTATTACGACAGGTAAGATACGTGGATCAAAGCGACAAATGATACTACAAGACTGCATCAACTTAGTAAATGCTTGTTGCAGCCTTGAATTTACAGGAGATCCCAGTCAAGATTGGAAAAATGTTTGTAGTCTTTTGGATGGTGCCTCCTCGGATCAACTTAAGCAGGTCGGAAAAGATATCAAATATTTAAAAATGCTGCACAGGGGATCGGAATTAAGATCAAGATTAGCTTCACTTTGGCGCTTATACGGAAATTATAGTGGTGCTGGAGAAAGTATAAAAGCAGCTTTATTGCAAGAATACTTTGCCAACTCCTCAAAAGTTTGGAGAGGAGTTCATGTAATGACAATACACAAATCGAAAGGAAAGGAATTTGACGAAGTAATCGTCTATGAAGGTCTATATCAGGGGAAAATTGTTCGAAACGAATCTACGAAAAAGGAGATAGATCAAGCACGCTTAAATTTAAGAGTAGCGGTGACAAGGGCTCGCCAAAATGTTCTTATTATTACACCCATTAACGATGTCTGCCCGTTACTTCGGTGAGCGAAAAAAAAGGAACCCATATAGGGTCCTTTTTTAGTTAATCATTAATCCAGATAGTTCACTGGCAAGTGTCTTTGACCCAGATAAACCTTTTAAATATCGAAGATGACCCGTAGTAGACCAGTCTACCTTCCTAAGTTTCTGAATCGATTGAGCAAAAGAAGAATAATCCTTGGTCTTTTGCTCATTTGAGAAAAAATGATTAAGGATCGAACCTGCAGCTATTGATAATGCATCAAGACATACGATGTGAGTGAGCCTGTGACCGCCATAATCAAGCCATTCATAGGAAAATGTATCCTTTATGGTGTTAAAGTAAAACAAAGATATATTGAGCTTCTCTTCTTTTGTTAGCAATGCGACGTCGTCCTTCTTAAATAAGAAATGGAGGGTTCGATAGAGATTTTGCAAAGTTATATGACGACCTTTTGCTCTTTTCCCGATAATGCTGCCAATATTGTAAAAAGGGCTATCTTTACGAACAAGCAGCTCGGTAGCAACCCAACTCAATTCATCAGAATCACGCCTCAGGTATTTACTAAGGGAAGATCCAATCCCTTTTGCTTTGGTGTTAATCGTATCGAACAGCCGAATTTCTTCATCTTCGTCCAGGGAATGAAACGCTAAAAAAGGAACCATGATATCAGCATTCGTTTCTTGGATATACCGCTTAATACCCCCAAGGCGATGTTGTCCGTCCATCAGAGATGCCTTTCCCTTACAAAACAACCGGCCAAAGTTAGGACGCTGCTTATCATAAGCAACGAACTCCCAATTCGAACAAGCATTTAATAATACCGGTGTAAAAAGAGCATCATCACCTTTAGACAAGTACAAAGCAAAATCGTGACATCGCTTAGGATCCACTGGCCGTTGATATCCTTTTCCGGATTCATTATCATACGGTTTTACAAAGGTAAGGTTCAATGCTATAGATGCAGGTACATTGCTTTGATAAATAACTTTACCACGCATTTTGCTTTGAATGACATTTTCTATAACAACTTGTTGGGGTATGGTTTGATCCATGTGTTAGTCACTCCATGATGAATTTTCATTGATCCCAATATAAAACTTATAAGTTCTTTTTACAATGGTATTTATAGTATAATGGTCTGTCTTCATACTGCTTACCTACTTACGCTTATTTAAGGTGGTGGTATGAGTGGCGGAACTCGCAGAGCTTATAGGAGCTCGAATCCGGCAAATTAGAAAGTCACGCGGCTTAACACAAGAACAACTTGGTGAACGCGCTCAGTTACAAAGTACATATATCGGTGGGGTCGAACGGGGAGACCGAAATATCTCTGTGGACACTCTCGATAAGTTGATCCGTGCCCTGGAAGTAAGCCCCTCAGAGTTTTTTTATTTCGGTGATAATCCTATTGAGAAAGATACGGATAAAACTAAACTGATCCACATTTTTATTTCAAAACTTATGAAGCAAAAAAGCCAGAATATACGCAAGATGATTAATATTTATAAAGAGATATTCGAATAAGTTTCAAAGAAGGGTCGCCGAAAGGCGGCCTTTTGTTTTGCGTCAAATCATGGGGTTTCATAAGAACCTTTGTCGAATCGCTTGATTATCTGAAAAGTCGCAATTATCGTTCAAAATATAGGGGTGATACGGGATGTACACACCGGTAAAAATGCCGAGGAACACAAAATACGGCAGTAACTACTGGAAGGCAACCAGTCGCAAGATTAAACGAAGAGTTGAGTTTTTTAGTGATTTGGAATACGACCATTGGATTTTAGTCGAATCCAACCCCAATATTGTTTCTTTTTGTGAGCAGCCACTAAGAATAAGGCATACCCATAAAGGTGAGATTGTAGAGTCTGTTTTTGATATGTGGGTTTTATACTCAGATGGAACGGAAAAATTCATTGAAGTGAAATATGAGTGGGATTTCGATTCAAGGAACCCTAAGTCAATTAAAACCATAAGACAAACAGGAGCACAAGAAGATTGGTGTCTCCTTAACAATAAACCATATGAAATCATGACGGATACAAAGATCCGATCTAATGCCTTACTTTTGTCCAACCTCAAACAAATTATTTCTTATACACGGAATCGATTGGTTCCTATAGAGCTCGACCAATTTCAAATTACCCGTTTAGTACGAAATCGCAGACTAACCATCGGAGAAATTCAGCGTGATTTACACAGTTTAAAACCTCAACGAATTTTAGAGTCAATTTGTAACCTGATCTACAGCGGACATTTAGATGCCAACATTGAAGAATGTTTAATTGGCCCATCTCTGGAGGTGTGGTTACATGGCGAGACGTAAGATCATTGAAAGTGAGAAATACGTACCTGAGGATCTGGATGTTAAAAACTGGCCAATCGTTTTGACTGATAATCTAAGTGACAAGGATAAGGCTACTTACTTAAAGAGAAAAAAAGCAGTTGAAATGTACTTAGGTAATCAACCAATTAAAGAAATCAGGTATGAAACAGGGATTGACTTTGAATCACTACGACGGCTGGTGTTACGTTGCATCGACAACCGAGACGAGAATGGCGTGATTTTAGGCTTTCGTGCGTTGATACCGAATAAAAAGATTAAAGGCTACACAAGAAAATCGAAAGAGAACAACTCTCACTCAGGGAGGTTCACCGAACTTCTTGATACATTTCCCCAACTTGCTGAATTAATTGAAAAACATCATTTCCAAACTAACAAGCAGCAGTTCTCGGACCCGAAAATGAAGGCAAAATATATCCACAAAAAGTTTTTGGATGAGTGTAGAGCAATTGGATTAACTGAAAATCAGTACCCATTTACTACCGAAACATTGGCCAAACGTTCATTAGAGCGTTATCTTCATAAACTAAATAATAGACATTTTTCAAAAGCAGCTAGTCGATACGGAGACGCGGCAGCTACCCTCGCAACAACTACGGGGATAGGTAGAGAACACAATCTATCGATTCTCCGTCCATTAGAAAGAGTGCAATTCGACGGCCATCGGATCGATGGTATGTTTTCAATTACATTCCGGACACCTGAAGGAGATGAAATAACAAGGGTTCTTGAGCGTCTTTGGTTGCTTGTCATTTTAGATGTTGCCAGTAGAGCGGTCATTGGATACCATCTGAGTACCAATCGGGAATTTTCAGGTAATGATGTAGTGCAATGCATTCGTAACGCGGTGGTACCGAGGGAGAAGAGGGCCCTTACGATTCCTGGCTTAAGCTACAATGAACGGGGCGGCTTTCCGAGTGATTGCATCCCTGAAATGCAATGGGCACTGTGGGATGAGATGTTGTACGACAATGGCAAAGCTAATTTATCAAATTTCGTATCCGATCGCCTAGAACAAATAATAGGTTGTTCAACAAATGCTGGACCTGTTGCAGTACCGGTTCGCAGGGGATACATCGAAAGATTTTTTGGTGTGTTAGAAGAATGCGGGTATCACCGTATGATAAATACGACCGGCAGCAATCCACAAGATCCAAGGAGAAGCGATGCCGAGAAAAAGGCTGTCAAATATTCGATTTCATTTGAGCATCTAGAAGAGCTGACAGATGTACTAATATCGGACTATAACGGAACTGTTAATGAGGGGATAAACAACTTTACACCTCTTGAAGTGTTAAAACAAAGAATCGAACGTGGACTTATTCCTCGGGTAATGCCTGAAGAGCAAAGGGCGGAGGTGGTTTTCCTGTCGATGAAAGTACCCCGCAAAGTCAACGGTAACTTAAAAGAGGGACGTCGTCCATTCATCCATTATGAAGGTGTAGATTATAGAAATGAGGTTCTCTCACGCAGTCCTGATCTCATTGATACAACCCTAACTATTCTTGTAAATGTAGATGACCTAAGGGTTCTCCAGGCATTTCTTCCGGATGGCAGTGAGTTTGGAGCACTTACGGCAACTGGAAAGTGGGGGATCGTTCCCCATTCGCTCAAAACGCGTAAAGAAATCAACAGACTTCGAAAGCGCAAACTATTATTTTTCACTTCCGAAGACAATCCTATAGATTGTTATCATCGCTATCTTGAATCGCACGCAGTAAATAATAGGGCAAGTCGTAACAAACTCGCAGAAGAGAGACGAAGAAGTCAAAAATCGAGCACTAAGGAAGAAGATTCAAAATCCTCCGCATCTCTTGATGAAGTTTTATCAGAAGATGATGCAACAAGAACACGACCTATCACGCGTATCAATAAGAACTTGAAGACCATCACCTTTTAAGGAGGCGTTCAAAATGGGTTTTTCTAGTTCTGATGCAGAAACATTAACCGTGGATGGCCGGCCATTTGTCCACCCAAAAACACATCCGATTGAAACTGGACGTTACTTGCTTCAAACCAATCAAATCGAGTCATTAAAAGAGACCATCGTTAGATGGGTAGACAACCGTGTTCCTGGAGGGATCGTTTATGGCCGGCCTCGCCTTGGAAAAACAAGAGCTATTAAATACTTAATGCATGTCTTACCTGCTGAATTTGATCAGAGGATTCCTGTCTATAGCTTAAAATGCAGGCAATACAAAGTGATTAACGAGAATGTGTTTTTTGAAGATATATTGAAGGACATCAATCATGCATATCCTTCTTCGGGGAAAGCCTCCCAGAAGCGCGAGAGGCTAACAAAATATTTAAAAGAAAATGTAGAGTCATCAGGACAGCACAGATTGGTTTTTTTCTTAGACGATGCACAAAGATTAGCGGATATCCAGTACGGCTGGTTAATGGATATCAATAACGAACTCGATAGTTTGGGTATCAGTCTCACGGTAATTTTAGTAGGGCAAAAGGAATTAATTCATCAAAGAAGCGCCTTTCAACAAGCAAAAAAATTCCAACTAATTGGTCGTTTTATGATTGATGATTATCGTTTTTCAGGAGTCAAGAATGTTGATGATGCTCAAACTTGCCTGGCTGGATATGATCAATATTCTGATTATCCTGAAGGGAGCGGATGGTCATTCACACGTTACTTCTTACCTGATGCCTTTGCTCGTGGATTTCGGTTGGAAGATTGCGCTGCAGATCTGTTCGATTGCTTTTGCTCAGCACGAACCGAGGCTGGGTTATTTCAAAAAGCGGAAATTCCAATGCAATACTTCACATTAACCGTGGATTATGTGCTTAGGCGTTATGGTAGAAATGGAGAAGATCTAAATCAAATCAATAGGCTACAATGGAACAATGCAATAAAAAACTCTGGTTATATTAAGGCCGAAGTAAATCAAGGTGTAGAGGAATGAAAGCTGCTAACATCATTCTGCTACCTGGACCGGCCAATCAGGAAACCAACTATACCTGGAATCCTTTATGGGTGAAGGAATACGAATCACCATGGGGAGTGTTTGAGAAATTTAAATACGCGAACAACATAACATCCAAAGAATTTCTCAGAACATTTGGAACCGATGAACTTCGATCTGTAAAGCATTTATCACTATTTTATGTCAATGCTAACGTCCATACCATGGGACGATTAAGTGAAGATATAATCTTAAAAATATTAAAGGTTCCTGTTAAAGCACATACCAGCGAGATCCTTGACTTTGTTCAAAAGAGGGTTCTCATAGAAGAGCTATTACGGAGTGATTTAGCTTATTGCCGCTATTGTATGCGAAGTGGTTACCATAGTATTTTCCATCAACTTAAGTTCATTCACAGTTGTCCGTTTCATCCGCATGCCAAATTATACAATTCATGTCCGACGTGTAAGAAGTCTTTTAAATATATGATTAATGATCCTTTTAGTGCTTTTCGTTGTCAGTGTGGAACTGAACTTTTTAATAAGCCAGACTATCATATTGTTTGGAGAAATCATAAGCCGAACATTGTTTTTCAGCCATTACAGAAATTATTACAACTAAGCGAGAACGATATAACCACGTTAAAAGAGATGGAATTTGTTCACTACAACGATGTAGAGGAACATCCAAGATTCCTTGAGGCTTATTTAAGTCGTTTAGATCCGACCTTATTAAAAACCGAAAAGATTGAGCATAAAGTAATTGTTTCTAATGAAAATTTACTTCAACAAGGCAACAGACAAGAAGAATATAGAAAGGCATACTATGACGGTGATCTGTGGACGACGGAAGGAATAGATAATAAAATTGCTAATGAAATATATAAGAGCACAGTTGCCACCTATAATGCGTTGTGTAACCGGATTCGAAAAACTATTTTGAAAAAATGCCTTAAAGAGTTGTTACGTGAGAATTACAAAATTATTTGCCCCTACGCTTATGCTTATTTGAATTGGAGAGTATGTATAGAGGGACTAAGATACCATTCGGACATTGCTACGAATTACTATCGTAAACGCAGATCGACTGAGAATACTGGTATCGATACGATATCTAACATTGACGTCTCAGTATTTACCAATCTCAGACTCGCATGGGATGGTAGCTTAAAATATAATGACGGAAATAGACGATATAAAAGTTTGACAGCGACAATATGGCTTATTAATCATTTTTTATACAGGCTACTGATGAACCACTTCTATAATTGGCTTGAGTTCGCTGATAAAAAAAGATATAAGAAAAAGGACACGTTTATTTTTACTTTAGAAATCAATTCAAATATGAAGGTATGCCGCTATTCGCATTTTCACAAAAAGGTGATCAAATAGAACTCCATATGTGGGAAGATGAGAACCCCAACAAAAATAAAGAATATCGGTGCCCATTCCATTCTGTTTAGAAGGAGACCATGGTTTATTATGGTCTCCTTTAACATTAGGAATGCACTTATTTTGCTGATCTGTAGAGTGACGGGGCGCTGGCTGATACGTAGATTTTTCACATTTTCATGTCCCTGAATAGGCTTTTCATACCGACCATAGTTGGATCGTCGTCGCCAGGCGAATCGTGAATTTGATTTGCGGGCTGCATGCCGCCGCGTAGATGTATGACAAGACCGGCCCATATAATTTATTCCACGCATATGCTTGACTTGGAGTTAACTCCATATGGGATAATATCGCGGTATGTATGGGCACCCATTTGAGAAAGGAATGATGATATGGAGTACGTGAAATTGGGGAATACCGGCTTGGACGTATCCAGGCTTTGTCTTGGCTGTATGAGCTTCGGCGATGTAAGCCGATGGACGCATCCATGGATTCTAGACGAGGAACACAGCCGTCCGATCATCAGGAGGGCCCTTGATCATGGCATCAATTTTTTCGATACGGCAAATGTGTATTCGACTGGTGCGAGTGAGGAAATCGTAGGCCGGGCTTTAAAGGACTACGCGAATCGGGATGAGGTTGTCATTGCAACAAAGGTTCATTTCCGCATGCAAGATGGACCTAACGGCGCAGGCCTATCTCGTAAGGCCATCTTAAGCGAAATTGATAAAAGCCTGAAGCGACTTGGAACCGACTATGTGGATCTGTACCAAATTCACCGCTGGGACTATGACACGCCCATCGAAGAAACGATGGAAGCTTTGCATGATGTCGTTAAGGCAGGGAAAGCAAGATACATAGGCGCTTCCGCGATGTTCGCTTGGCAGTTCCTCAAAGCTCTGCATGTTGCAGATCTACATGGCTGGACCCGGTTCATCTCGATGCAAAACCATTATAACCTTCAGTACCGCGAAGAAGAACGGGAGATGCTCCCGCTTTGCAAAGAAGAGAAGATCGGTGTGATTCCTTACAGCCCGCTGGCATCCGGAAGATTATTACGCGACCCAGTAGAAAGTACTGCCCGATCCGAAACCGATCAGGCGCAGAAATGGAAGTATGATGCGATGATGACGGCCGATCGGCCGATCGCGGAACGTGTTGCGTCCATCGCTGCTCTGCACGGTGTTCCTCGCGTTCAGGTCGCGCTCGCTTGGATGTTGCAGAAGGAGATCGTTACATCACCGATCATCGGCGTGACGGGGTTTGTCTCAGCTTGAAGAAGCGGTACCAGCACTATCCGTCAAGCTGACTACGGAAGAAATCGCATCACTTGAAGAACCTTATGTGCCACATCCTGTCGTGGGTGCTATAAAAGCACGTTCATGACCTTGAACGATGTATAGACATGGATAAGGAGGGAACGGCGGTATGGCGATGACGATTGCGGAAGTAAGTGAGAGATTTGGGTTATCCCAAGATACGCTTCGTTATTATGAACGCATCGGATTAATTCCGCCCGTTAACCGAAACAGAAGCGGCAACCGGGAGTATACCGAGGAGGATCTCAAATGGGTTGATTTCATTAAGTGTATGAGGCAGAGTGCAGGGCTTCCAGTCGAAGCATTGATCGAGTATGTGGCACTTTTTCAACAGGGAGACGATACGCTCGTCACCCGCAAAGAACTACTTATCGAGCAGCGTGACCGGCTTGCGGTCAAAGTCGAAGAAATGACAAACACCTTCATACGTCTCAATGATAAAATTGCTCGCTATGAACAAACGATTGTGTTGAAAGAAAAACATTACACAAGAATGATTAATTTTCTCTGGTAAGGTTCCGTTTACATGAACGGAACCTTTTTTATATGATCTTTAAGCAACCCCCTAAGTTAGAGATATCAATATTATAATTTCAACCGCAATTCCTCTCCAACAAATCCCCTAATTGTTCTGCTAATGCTTGATGCGAAATTGGTCTTTCATTCATAAACCACCATTCCACCACCCCTACATAAGCAGAAGCCACAAATCGGATAAGCATATCCTCGTTGAGCCCCTTGTTTTTCCCTTTGGTTACGTCTATTTCATCTTTAAACTCATCAATCAAAAAATCGAGGAACCGGCTGCGAAAGTAAGGGGCTCCTTTACTTGCCAACATCATCGAGAAGAAGGGGTAGTTCTCTTCGAAATATTTGGTCCAGATGAGTGATCCGTCTGCGAAATCCAGATCAGCTGCAGCCTTGCATCGTTCCCCGAGTTCGTTTATATGCGATTCAATCAGCTTGTCGAGCAGGTCATACTTATCCAGGTAGTGAAGGTAAATCGTGCCCCGACTGACGTTGGCGCGGTCAGTCAGGTCTTGAATCGTAATGTCGTCAAAGCTCTTTTCAGCCATCAGTTCTAGTACGGCATTTTTTAAGGCATCTTGGGTTTTTTTTATTCTTCGATCGACTTTAACCATAGTGGGACACCTCGTTTAATGGATCATAGTTAGACAATTTAGCTCCCTTTGTTCATAACTTAACAAACCGAATGGATCTAACCATTGTAGGTCTATTGTATTTGCTTATAATTTTAAACATAAGTTCATTAATGTATCAAGTATCATTTTTAGGTTTCTTGACTTGGAGTTAGCTCCAGAAGATACACTACACTAGATCTCCATTTGGAAGATCGACAAATCTTAGGGATATATAAACCTGAGTAAGCACCAGTCAGATCACGATCAAACATTCATAATCGAAAGGATTGTTTATTCCATGTGTGAACTTCATCAGAGCGTAACGGTTCGTGCATTAAGTGTTCCAGGTGCGAAAGCACCCTTTGAACGAACGACCATTGAACGGAGAGAATTGCGGCCAGACGACGTCTTGATCGATATTCAATATTGCGGCATCTGCCATTCGGATATTCATAACGCGCATAATGATTTTGGCCGCGGCGTTTTTCCGATGGTACCCGGTCATGAAATTGCAGGGGTTGTCGCTGCTGTAGGCCGTGAGGTAACGAAGTTCGCTGTAGGTGATCGGGTTGGCGTCGGTTGCTTTGTTGACTCCTGCGGTGAATGTGAATTCTGCCGCAGCGGCGAGGAGCAATTTTGCCGAAAAGGCGTCGTTGTTGTATTCAACTCCATGGATTACGACGGAGAACTGACCTACGGCGGATACAGCCAAAAAATCGTGGTCAAAGACAGGTTTGTTGTCCGGATTCCGGACGGTTTGGCAATGGACGTGGCGAGCCCGCTGCTGTGTGCCGGTATAACCACTTACTCTCCATTGAAGCATTGGAACGCCGGGCCTGGAAAGAAAGTTGCCGTGCTGGGAATGGGAGGCCTGGGCCACATGGCTGTTCAGTTCGCCCATAAGATGGGGGCGGAAGTTACGGTGCTGAGTCATAGTCCGAACAAAAAGGACGAAGCCTTTGGCTTCGGCGCCAGTCAATATTATGTAACCACGGATCCAGTAACGTTTACGGAACAGGCAGGTCAATATGACCTGATTTTAAACACCGTGTCTGCCAATATCAATGTGGATGCCTTGCTCTCCATTCTAAAGGTGGACGGGGCCCTCGTTCATCTCGGTCTGCCGAACAAGCCGGAGCAGTATAATGTCTTTTCCTTATTTGCCGGGCGTCGGATCATTACGGCATCCAACGTTGGGGGTATCCGAGAAACTCAAGAGATGCTGGACTTTTCGGCGGAGAACGGGATCGCTCCTATGATCGAAGTGATCCGGGCCGACCAGGTTGACGAAGCATACGAACGCGTCTTGAACAGTGATGTGCGGTATCGGTTTGTCATCGATATGGCTACGCTGTAACCAATCCAAAGGAGGAGAACGATGAAAGTTACGGAAGCAGCCCAACGCTATCATGATAAAATGTTTCCGGGTTACGAATCCAAGTTCTTGGAGACCGATCTGGAGTTTATTGAGCGCTTCGATAATTTTGCATTTGATGAAGTCGTCAATCAGGACGATTTGGACGACCGTACGCGCATGATGGCCATATTGTCCGTATTAATCGGCTGTCAAGGGATTGATGAGTTCAGTGCAATGCTCCCGGCAGCGCTCAATTTCGGCGTAACGCCCGTGGAAGCAAAGGAAATCGTTTATCAGTCCGTACCTTATCTCGGCATTGGACGGGTATTTCCTTATCTGCATGCCGTCAATGAAATTCTGGTTTCACAAGGGATTGAACTCCCTTTGCCGAGCCAAGCAACGACAACAACGGAAAATCGTTTGGAGGCAGGGATTCTGGCGCAGGTGGACATCTTTGGAGAAAGCATGAGGGACTTTTGGCAATCAGGACCGGAAGAAAGCAGGCACATCAATCGCTGGCTGGCGGATAACTGCTTTGGGGATTACTATACCCGGAAAGGCTTGGACTACAAGCAGAGAGAGATGATTACCTTTTGCTTTCTGCTCGCCCAAGGCGGTTGTGAACCGCAGCTGACCAGCCATGCCGCCGCCAATATGCGTCTCGGGAACGATAAGTTATTTCTCATTAAGGTGATCTCGCAATGCCTTCCCTTCATTGGTTATCCGCGCAGTTTGAATGCGCTGCGGTGCGTGAATGAAGCGGCAGCGAAATCGGAATAAGGAGGACGTTACCATGAATAATCTTACTTGGCTGATCACGGGCGTAAGCAGCGGCTTTGGGTATGAACTGACCAAGCAGCTGTTGGAGAAGGGCGACAACGTCATCGGCACGGTCCGCGATAAAAGCAAGGTCAAAGATCTCATCGAGAAGCATCCGGAGACGTTCACTTGCGAAGTTCTGGACGTGACCGATGTCCCGGCCATCCATCAGCTTGTTGACCAGTCCTTTGAGAAATTCGGCCGGATCGACGTCATTGTGAGCAACGCAGGCTATGGACTTTTTGGCGCCGCCGAGGAGCTTACGGATACCCAGGTGGATCACATCATTGCAACTAATCTTACGGGATCCATTCAGCTCATTCGTTCGGCGCTGCCGCATTTGCGGGGCCAAGGCGGCGGCCGCATTATTCAGCTTTCTTCCTATGGCGGACAAGTGGCATTCCCGGGCAACTCCATGTACCATGCGACGAAGTTCGGCATTGAGGGCTTCTGCGAATCGGTAGCACAAGAGGTCGCCCCGTTTAACATCGGAGTCACCATTGTTGAGCCGGGCGGAGCCCGTACCGAGTTCCGATATGGAAGCGCACGGGTAGCGAATCTGATGCCGGAATACGAAGGTAACCCGGCACATGGGTTTTTGAGCATGCTGGACGCTTCCAACGGTCTTGCTCCAGGTGATCCTGCGCGAATGGCTGCCCGCATCATTGAAAGTGTCGACAAAGAACCAGCGCCACTGCGAATGGTGCTTGGCTCTCAAGCCTTGGCAAATACGATTTCGACGTTAAAAGCACGGATTGCCGATTACGAGAAACAGACCGAATTGGCAGCTTCTACGGACTTTCCAGCAGGGGAATAGCGACGGAATTAACGGGCTTTACGCGCGGAGCATGAATCGGGTTCAAGTTCCTAAATCTATTTATATGGGAGAGGATATCGTATGGATTACGTTAAGCTGGGGAATACAGGCATGGATGTTTCGAGGATTTGTCTTGGCTGCATGAGCTTTGGAGAAGTACAGCCAGGGGGGCATCAATGGGTACTGAATGAGGAGAGCAGCCGCACAATTATAAAAAGAGCGCTTGACCTCGGGATCAACTTCTTCGATACCGCGAACATTTATGCCGGCGGCACCAGTGAAGAGATTGTCGGACGCGCTTTAAAGGAATATGCGAATCGCGATGAGATTGTCCTAGCGACGAAGGTCTGGGGGCGTATGCATCAGGGTCCCAATAGTGCGGGGTTATCCCGGAAGGCGATTATGAGCGAAATCGATAAAAGCCTAAAGAGACTTGGGACCGACTATGTGGATCTTTACATTATCCACCGTTGGGACTATATGACGCCCATCGAAGAAACGATGGAAGCCATGCACGATGTAGTGAAGTCAGGCAAGGCCCGCTATATCGGTGCTTCCGCCATGTATGCATGGCAATTTCAAAAGGCTTTGCACGTAGCCGAGAAGAATGGCTGGACGCGTTTTGTTTCCATGCAAAATCATCTGAATCTCATCTACCGCGAAGAAGAGAGAGAGATGATGCCGCTATGTAAGGACCAAAAAATCGCGGTAACGCCTTACAGCCCGCTTGCATCGGGTAGATTGATCCGCGATTGGTCGGAAACCACGCCTCGATTCGAAACCGATGTTGTTCAAAAAGCTAAGTACGATGCGACGGCTGATAAAGACCGGTTGATCGTTGAACGAGTGGCGGAAGTGGCTGACAAGCGAAGCGTTCCCCGCAGTCATATTGCCCTTGCCTGGGTGCTGCAGAAGGAGCAGGTAGCGGCTCCAATCGTAGGTGTAACGAAAATGAAGCAGCTTGAGGAGTCAGTGGGTGCTCTATCCGTAAAACTAACCTCGGAGGAAATTTCATTCCTGGAAGAGCCGTATGTTCCGCATCCAATAGTGGGAGCTCAGTAATAGGGGAAATCGTTTACGGACAGGCAAGATCCGCCAGGGCTTGAGCAAGATATCTCACCCGGATTGAAAGGGGGGCGCAATATGAATGAGGACAAGCAAAAGATCCTCGCGGTTTTTCAACAAATTGATGCTGCTATGATAAACAAAGATACGGAATCATTGGCTCGCATACTGGATGATGATTATGTACTCGTACACATGACAGGGTATCATCAACGTAAGGCAGAATGGCTTAACCAAATAGAAAATGAACAAATGAAATATTTTAAAACTATGCCTCAGACCACAACCATCACCATAGACGGCAATACCGCCGTTCTCCTGTGCGACACCAAAATTGATGCCAGAATTAATGGATTTAGAAGCACTTGGCCTATGAAGATAGAGATGCATTTTGAAAAACGGGGATATGATTGGATTCCAATACATTCGGTTGCCAGTAGTAACTAATTCTTTGAAGGAAAAGAACGTGGCATATCATGCATGTATTTTGGCGTGTAGCGCCAGTTACTGTGGGTTAGGATTTATGTAGGATAGTAATGTCAGGTTGTTCAACGCTGAACGGAGTAAGCACTTGATCCTCCTTCGGATAGAGGGACTCCAACGTTGAACGAGCACTTTAATAGAAATCACACTGGAGGTACTGCTATGCAGCACGTAATCTTAAATAATGGCGTGGAGATGCCGATTCTAGGCTTTGGCGTGTACCAAATTCCGGACGGTCAGCAATGTGAGCAAAGCGTCTATGACGCGCTTCTAACGGGCTATCGGTTGATCGATACTGCAGCTGCATACCGGAATGAGGAAGCGGTTGGCCGTGCCATAAAGCGGAGCGGAGTGGCGAGAGAGGAGCTTTTTGTAACAACCAAGCTTTGGATTCAAGACACCGGGTATGAACGGACAAAGAAAGCATTTGAAAACTCCCTGGCCAATCTGCAACTGGATTATCTGGATTTGTACTTGATTCATCAGCCGTTCGGCGATGTGTATGGTTCTTGGCGAGCAATGGAAGAGCTTTATCGAGAAGGAAAGATCAGAGCCATCGGCGTCAGCAATTTTCAGCTAGACCGCCTAACCGATCTGATTATTCATAATGAAGTGACACCGGCCGTCAACCAGGTTGAAACCCATCCGTTCTGCCAGCAAATTGAGGGTGCCCAATTCATGCTGGAGAACAAGGTACAGATTGAATCCTGGGGTCCATTTGCGGAAGGGCGCAATAATCTTTTCCAAAATGAAGTGCTGCTCTCCATCGCCGGGAAGTACAACAAATCCGTTGCTCAGGTTGTGCTCCGCTGGTTGATACAAAGAGGGTAGTGGCTATCCCCAAGTCCGTTCATAAAGAGCGGATTATCGAGAACTTCAACATCTTCGACTTTTCTTTAAGTCAAGAGGATATGATAAGATCCAAACGCTGGATTCGAACAAAAGCTTGTTCCTGTCCCATAACGACCGGAGATTGTGAAATCCCTAAGCAGCTATAAATTTTGATTCTTAACCAAAGAAACTGTCGGCGCTTCCGCCAGTTTCTTTTTCAAGTCAAGCTCGCCCAACATATAAAATCGCGGTTTGAAATCATAAGCGTCAGCATCAATTTGGCATGTCAGGCTAGAACCTTGGCGTGTATCGCTAGTCAAATAAGAGTCTCAAAGGGGTAAAATGATTGTCGTTGAGCTGAATAACACTTGGAGCGAGGATGGCTAAGCAACACGTAAACAAGATTACACAAGGAGGAAATAGAATGACTCATACAAATGAGCAGGAATCACAATCCCGACTATATGACAGAATCGTTGAACTCGAACACGTAAGAGCCTTAAGAGAGCTTGTAGACACGTTTTCAATACTGGCTGATCAGAAAGATACGCAAAAGCAGACCACGCTTTTCACCGCGGACGCAACCGTTGACTCTATTGTTGACGGTAATGTGGTCTCAAGCTTGCGGGGAACGGACGAAATCGGAACTGCATTTGAAAGCTTCTTGAAAAATTTCGATATCGTTTATCATTTCAATGGCCAGCACAACGTGTCGATCAGCGGAAATACAGCCAAAGGGACGCTTTATTGCCTGGTTGACCTTATTGCTACAGTGGACGGCAAGAAGATCAACAACAAGAGCGGCGTACACTATGAGGACGAGTATGTTTTTGAAGATGGACATTGGTTAATCGCAAAGCGAACCTCGACCTTTGCATGGCAAGACCGTCAGGAAATCAATACATGAGAAGTCGCCGGTGAATGAAGCTGTCTTTAGAGTTGACGGCTTCATTCATTTTTATCCTATCGCTTACGGAAAGGAGGAAACGAAGCATGACGACTCATTCACTTGACCGAATTAAAGTACCGAAAGGATTTTGGCTTGGTCTGCGTCACCTCGACATAACGCCCCAAGATGTGGTTCGTAAAGCTGATCTCCCGCTTACCATCGTGAACGACCAAGCGATCGTAAGTACTGCGCAATACTTTGCGCTTTGGCAGGCTTTCTCCGAACTGCTACCGGATCCTGCAGCAGGAATCGTTCAACTCTCAAGCAGCTTCGAGACATCCCAGCTGCCGCCGAGCGTAATGGCACCGTATCATGCGCGTGACTACCGGGATGCACTAAGTCGTATGGCTCGATACAAACAGTTGTGTTCGCCCGAGCGCATTCATATGGCCGAACAAGGTGAGTTCTGTACGGTCGAGCTGGTATGGCTCTATTCCGAGCATCCTGAACCACCCATGCTCATCGGCGTAACTTTAGCCTCGCTTATGGAACTGGGGCGCCGCGGAACAGGGAAGGCATTGATGGCACACGCGGTTGAACTGTCCCGCCCTGAAGGAAATGTTCAGGCATTGGAAGCATTCTTCGGCTGTCGTGTCCGGGTGGGATCGGAACGGACCAGATTGATCCTTAAGCGAACTGATCTTGATCGTCCATTTATCACGTACAACGAAGAACTGCTTGCCATACTCACGCCTGTGCTTGACCGGTCCCTTGAAGAAAAGCAGCGCACCATTTCTACAACAGAAACGGTGAAATGGATCATGAAGCAAAGTCTGGCCGCAGGACGTCCCGATATTGGGCTCATTGCCAGTGAGCTTGGGATGAGCGACCGTACCTTGCAGCGCCGGCTGACCGACGAGGGCACGACTTTAAACAATTGTTGTCAGATGCGCGGCGCGAAAAAGCATTGGAGTACCTCTCAGATCCGCTGCTTGATCTGAAGGAAGTGGCCTTCTTGCTGGGCTACGAAGACCAGAATTCATTTTTTCGGGCTTTCCGGCATTGGGAAGGCGATACGCCTCTAACTGGCGAGCCGAACAATTTGGGTTTACCGAGTCCAGCGAAGATGCTTCACGTGCACCGAAACTTCATTAAGGAATCGCATCGATCTATAACGTCTGCAAGGACGATAATCGAAGGAGGATTGGTTGTGAACAAGGTGCTGATTTTAGGCGCTAACGGGAGTATCGCTCGCCATGCCATTGAACGCTTTTTAAATGACACGGATGTAGAGTTGACTCTTTATTTGCGGAACGCAGGTCGACTTGAGAAGATGGACGGCAGCCGCGTCCGTGTTGTGGAAGGCGATGTACTGGATAAGGAAACACTGAAACATGCGATGGAAGGTCAGGATGTGGTATATGCCAATCTGGACGGTGACTTGGAAAGAATGGCGCGTACCATTGTGGAGACGATGAATGAAACGGGCGTCATGCGGCTTATTTTCATCAGTTCTATGGGCATTTACGGGGAAGTTCCAGGACAGATGTATAGTCCCATTCTGGATCCTTATCGAAAGTCAGCGGAGATCATAGAAGCTTCTGACCTTACTTACACGATCATAAGGCCGGGATGGTTTACAAACAAAAACGAAGTGGAATACAACACGCATAAAGGAGAACCTTCAAAGGGAGGGAAGTTTCCCGCAAAAGCGTTGCCGACTTCATCGTGAAATTGGCGACTACGCCTGGACTTGAAGTCCAGAGCAGCGTGGGGATCAGTAATTCAAAATAAGGAGTTAGAGATAAGGATGGAGAAGACGAAACCATACAACACACGGGCGATTATGTTTTCACTGCTCATGTGCAGCTTCATCGGCATGTTCAGCGAAACATCGCTCAATATCGCCCTTAGCAACTTGATGCATGTATTTCAGATATCGGCGGCAACCGCACAATGGCTGACGACCGTATACTTGCTGGTTCTTGGTATCTTAATGCCGATGAGCGGTTTACTGCTCCAACGTTTTACGACGAAACAGCTGTTCACCGCATCGCTGATCAGCTTGATCGTAGGGACATTTGCTGCTGCCATTTCCGTCAACTTTGAAATGCTGCTGGCGGCCCGCGTGCTGCAGGCATTCGGTATGGGGCTGCTTCTACCGCTTATGTTTCATACCATCCTTCTCATCTATCCCACGGAGAGAAGAGGAGCGGCAATGGGACTTGTCGGGCTGGTGATTATGTGCGCGCCAACCACGGGGCCTACGATCGCGGGAATTTTGATTCAATATTTGTCGTGGCATTATATTTTCTGGCTGTCTCTTCCGTTTCTGATCATCGGTTTGTTCGTGGGGCTTAAAAACCTGGAGAATATTACGGAGGTTTCGAAGCCGCGGTTTGATCTGGCTTCAATCATCATGTCGACCATCGGATTCGGGGGCATCGTCTACGGCTTCAGTAAGGCCGGGGAAGATACGGGAGGCTGGACGCATCCGGCTGTAATCGCATCCGTCGCCGTCGGTCTTGTTGCTCTGGTGTTATTCATCGTCAGGCAGATCCGGATGCGCGATCCCCTCTTGAACATGGGAGTATTCAAGCATCCCATGTACGTCATGAGCGTGGTGATGGTTGTATCGAGCATGCTGATGGCCATGTCTCTGGCGATTATTCTGCCACTATTTCTGCAGAATGGCAAAGGACTCACTACGTTAACCACGGGACTTATGCTGTTGCCCGGCAGCTTGCTGAATGGGATTCTATCGAATCGCATGGGCCAATTGTTCGATAAATTCGGTCCAAGACGGCTGGTGATCCCTGGATTAGTCATTGCCGCCGTTACTCTATGGTTCTTCACGAACATATCATTAGCTTCTACTGTGGCCTTTATTATCACACTGCACATGGTCATGATGATCGGCTTGGCGATGATTTGGGTTCCCGCACAAACAAATGGCCTCAATCAATTGCCGCCGCACTTGTATGCCCATGGCACCGCGGTCATGAATACCGTGCAGCAAGTTACGGGTGCCATTGCGACAGCTGTCTCCATCAGTATTCTTTCAAGCGGCACGGAGCGCTACCTACGACATTCAACTGCTCCTTCGCAGCCTGCTGAAATCGCAAACGCTATGGCCACGGGGTCTGAACACGTATTCTGGTTCACGTTGATCGTAGCGGTGGTTGGCCTTGTGGTTTCGCTCTTTATCCGGCGAGTCGTTATCAATCATGCGGTAGAAGCAAAGCCAACTCATTGATTTTATTCTTGAGGGGAGATAAAACATGGTAAACACAAGCGAACAAGTCTGGATGATTACGGGTGCCAATAAAGGCATTGGTGCGGCAATCGCGAAGGAAGCCTTGGCTCAGGGGTTCAAAGTCGTTGCCGCAGCCAGAAATACGGAGGGAATGGAAGCAGCCCTCGGCACCTCTCCGAATCTGATCATCACGAAGCTGGATATCACCAATGAAGAGCAAGTGCATGCTTCTGTTCAAGCGGCTCAAGAGAAATTCGGGTGTATCGACGTACTTGTCAACAACGCCGGATATGGTCAACTCGGTTACTTTGAGGAAATTACAGAAGAGCAACTCCGACAACAAATGGAAACCAATGTTTTCGGGACAATGAGACTGACCCGAACTGTGCTTCCGGTCATGCGCAAGCAAGGTTCGGGAACCGTCATGGTGTTCAGCTCCATGATGGGGCTGATGTCGATTCCGGGGGGGGCGGTATACAGTGCCTCCAAGTTCGCATTGGAAGGGTGGGCCGAGGGACTGAAGGCCGAGTTGCAGCATTTCGGCATTAAGGTCATGCTCGTGGAACCCGGCCCATTCCGCACGGACTTTACCAATAAACAGACGTCGGCCAAATTTTCCGAACTCCAAATCGACGACTATTCGGCCCAGAGAGATTCGATGCATGACTTCTACTTTGCAGGTGAACAATTCGGTGATCCAGATAAGCTCGCAAAGGCACTCATGAGGGTCGCAGATGATACGAATCCGCCTTTCCGCTGGCTAGCGGGCAAAGGCATGGTAGATGCTGTCATTCAGCATTATCAGCAGCGTCTGACCGAGTACGAATCCTGGCGCGAAGTGTCTGATAATACGAATTTTGATTGAGCTTTCATTCGCAAACATAAGGAGGAATCGGCATGCAAAAGGTCACTTTAAATAATGGGGTGGAGATGCCCGTTCTGGGCTTTGGCGTCTTTCAGATTCCGGACGCGGAGGAATGCGAGCAATGTGCTGTCGATGCCATTACTGCAGGCTATCGACTGATCGATACGGCGGCTTCTTATCAAAATGAAGTCGCGGTTGGCAATGCCGTTAAACGCAGCGGCGTACCCAGAGACGAGCTGTTCATTACGACGAAGCTTTGGATCCAAGATAGCGGTTATGAGCAAACGAAAAGGGCATTGGAAAAATCGCTTGCCAAACTGCAGCTCGATTATTTGGATTTGTATCTGATCCATCAACCCATAGGAGACGTTTATGGCTCTTGGCGGGCGATGGAAGAGATGTACCGCGAAGGCAAGATCAGAGCCATTGGCGTCAGCAACTTCACGGCCGATCGCCTCGTCGATCTGATCATTCATAATGACGTAACTCCTGCTGTAAACCAGGTAGAAGTTCATCCTTTTTACCAGCAGCATGAATACGCTAAATTCATGAGAGAGCATCATGTTCAAATGGAGTCCTGGGGACCATTAGTGCAAGGAAAGCACAATGTCTTTCAGAACGATGTATTGCAGTCCATCGCAGAAAGGCATCAAAAAACGGTTGCTCAAGTGATTTTGCGATGGATGACGCAAAGGGGAGTTGTGGCGATTCCGAAATCGGTTCGCAAAGAAAGAATCATTGAAAATATCAGTATTTTCGACTTTGAGTTAACGCAAGAGGAATTTGAGAAGATTGCAACGTTGGATACGAATCAAAGTCTGTATCCACAGGCTAATCGACCGGAAACCATTCAATGGCTTGCTGACCGTAAGCTAGATCTTTAAGGTTTCTAATTTTAACTCGCAATAATTGCGGCAAACATACCAGTCTAGGGTTGGGGAATCACGGATTCCCTGACCTGTTTTTTTCATGCTAATGTATATTCAATTCATGAGATGGAACAGTAATTCAAGTATGTTCACGTCGCATTTTTAAGCACGTTCATGTCGCTACTGGACAAGAACATTTATCCATTAACGACCACGTAGATCGCGGTTTTTTATTTTAAGAACATATGTTAGAGCACAGATTATTCCCGGTGTTTGGCGGAAAATTAAAGTAAAGAGGAGGAACCAAAAGTGGCAAAACATGAAGAAGTTAAAAACGGCGTCATTTTCCCGGTGGGGGAGAAAAATGAAGCCTTTGCGCAATACTTTGTGGGACAAAGCTATTTGAAAACGCTGGTTGCTGATCAGAACGTTAATGTAGGCGTCGGAAACGTGACCTTTGAACCGGGTTGCCGTAACAACTGGCATATCCATCGAAACGGTTTTCAGCTCCTTTTGGTAACAGGCGGCGAAGGCTGGTATCAGGAAGAGGGCAAGCCTGCTCAGTTTCTAAAGGCCGGCGATGTAGTTGTTACACATGATGGGGTAAAGCACTGGCACGGCGCCTCAAAAGACAGCTGGTTCGAGCATATTGCTATTACGGCGGGTAGGCCGGAATGGCTCGAGCCTGTATCAGACGAAGAATATAACAAACTTTAAGTGATAAATGCCAAGTAACGGCAGCCATTCAGGCTGCCATTACTATTGGCTGAGATTAATCCATAAACTCAATGCGATCGTATACGGCTCGTCTGCAACTTCCAGGCAATCGGCATAAACGTTTATGCAGTTTTAATGTATATCTTATTCATAAGATAGAACAGTAATTCAAGTAAGTTCATGTCGCAAAGAGGAATTCAAGTAAGTTCATGTCGCATATTCAAGTAAGTTCATGTCGCTACACATCGGCTGCCGTTGTTCATTAATAATTCATGGTTAAGACATATGTATAAAATACGGGTTTTGTGTAAAAGTAGTAAATGATTCATGGCGTTTCCTGGCATTTCCGGCGTTCAAATGATCACGTTTCCGGCGTTTCCGTGGCTGGCTGTTCATAAGTGATTCTCTTCAGCCGAATTTCCGGCGTTCAAATGATCACGATAAATATCTGTTTCCGGGCGTTTCCGGCGTTTCCGTGGCTGGCTGTTTCAATCATAAGTGATTCTCTTCAGCCGATCCGATTAAAATCGCTCACACACAACTAATTCCGATAATCCAATTTGTAGCATCATGATTTAGATCATCTAACTTAATGATCATTCATATTAATTTGATCATCTGTAATTGCTTATGATGATCACGATTTCGTTCACCGTTCACGCATTAATATCTTTAACATTATTTGGAAAAACAAACCATCGCAAAAAAAAGCCCAAGATTCATCCAGGGCTTTCCACAATGCTTCCTAATTTCACTTAAAGAATGGCTAATCCATTATTAATCACATTCGCTAACGAATCCACCTGACTGAGCGCATGTAACTCATCTTTCAATGCGATCGACATCTGCACCAAATCCGGAATCGGAATCGTCCCGGCGAGCTCCAGCAACTCTAATCGCAGCAGCCAATCATTTGGATAGGAACCGCACAGTACTCGATAGATGCCGTCAAGCTCCCGAATGCTTTCCTCTGTAATGTTATTCATGTTCTTCTCTCTAATTACTGCGACGTGCTGATAGAGACGCTCCAATTCGGATAAAGGTACAGGCGCCTCCATTAATAGTTCCAGTCCCAGTTCCATTATCGCTTCCGCTTCCGATTCCTGTACCGGGTCCGGTTCCTCTTCCGTTACCGACACCGACGCAGGATCAGCTTCCCCAGGGTACGCAGCAACGATCCGCGAGCCGACGGCCATATCGTAAGCGCCCCATTCTTTCTTGTACAGCTCTCTCCCATCCCATAACACCGTGCAATCCTCGAATGAAAGCAGAACAACCTGCTGCTCGTTGCGGATGATCCGCTTCAATCGTCCCGTCACGTGAATGCCGCTTTCGAAGCGAAGATCCGCGTGGTTTCCTGGAATCACGCCAAGCTGTGCCAGCGCTTGATCGTCGCATGCATCTAGTGCCAGTTTACCTTGAAGCAGGCCGATCGGCGATCCGAAGCCTTTCGCATGTACGTCTTTGCCGTGACCGCCCAAAGGCTGCTTTTCCACTGTCAACGCGGTTTCCCCGATCGTGTTCACGTAGACGGCTTCCCCTTGGTCATCTTTGATTAGCGCATGCACGATGCCTGTGACGCTAAGGCCAGAATTGTAGGTAAATGTCGCAATCATCTTTGAGCGCTGCGCTCGCTCCAAACTCTCCGTGCCGCCGATCCGGTAAGCCATCGTGTTCGCCAGTGCTTCAGCGCCGGCCTTCAATTCTTCGAAGCTGCCGCAAACGAACAACCGTGTCTGCATCTGGGTCACGACTTTCGGGTGCTCCGTGCAGGATTCAACGGAATAAGGGATTTTCGCTACCGCCTCGGTATAGCAGTGTTTGCTCTCGCCAACGGATGACAATAGACCGGCACCGTAGATCTTCGGATCCTGCAGGTCTCCAATTAAGCCATACTCGGCGGTCGTCCAAAATAATCGGGAAACCATCTCAGCTTCCGTCATGCCGCTGGTTGCCTTCTGCTTTTCCTCCACGGCCTGTTGGGCTGCCGCCTTCTCTTCCGCGGTGGACGCCGGATCCTCCATCACGATCGTCAATCGCCGCAGCGCGTCGAATGCGTCTTGTTTCTCTTTGACGGAGAACGCTCTAGTCCCGATCGCTCCGATTTGCCGTACATACGCGCGATATTCCGGATCGAATAAGATCGGTGCATGACCGGCAGCTTCATGGATAATATCCGGCGCCGGCGTATATTCCAAATTCGTTAGTTTACGGATTTCGGCTGCGATCGGCAAGACCCCATTGGCCAATAGTTCATAGAAGACGGGGCCAGGAATAAGTCCATTCACGATAACCGCGCCCCAGCCGATTTGCGCCAAGCAAGCGTTCATCTCCGACACGCGCGGAATTCGCTCCGTACCAATGCCGGACTGCGCCAGCCCGTTCCTATACGCATCGTGAGCTCTATCCTGTAAGGCATGTCGATTCTGGCGCATGACATACCGCCATACGGCATGATCAATCGGCGTGTATCGTTCATAATGCTGTTCCGAGACGTAGGGTTTCAAATGTGGCGGAAGCTTTCTCAAGTCGTCAACCCCTTCCGCATTCTGCTTATCAGGTCATGCGTAATGCCGGCAATACTAGGCCGGTGACCACGCCGAAACCGACACGATAGCCGTCGCCTTGGCACCAGCCGCTCAGGGTGAGACGGTCGCCGTCCGCAAGCCAAACCCGCTCCTCGCCGCCATTCAACCGTATCGGCTCTGTACCGCGCCAAGTTAATTCCAGCATGCAGCCTCGCGCTTCTTGCTTCTCCCCGCTAATCGTTCCGGATGCCAGCAAATCGCCAGGCCGCAAATTGCAGCCGCCTACCGTGTGATGCGCGACTTGCTGCGCAATCGTCCAATACAGATGTCGATAGTTGCTGGCCGAAATCCGTTCGGCTGACACCATCGCTTCGCTTTGCAAGGAAACTTCAAGATGAATATCGTACGAACTCGAGCCTGCTTTTCCGTCGTGCCTCAAATACGGCAACGGTTCCGGATCCTGCTTCAGCGCGGGAACGCGAAATGGCGCCAGCGCTTCAAGGGGCACGACCCATGGCGATATGGAGGTAGCGAAGCTTTTGCCAAGAAACGGACCTAGCGGCTGGTACTCCCAGGCTTGAATATCCCGCGCGCTCCAGTCGTTTACGAGAACAAGTCCGAATAGATGGTCTTCGGCTTCCGCGATCGGTATGGGCCGACCTTGCTCGTTGCCGGCTCCGATCAACCAGCCCATCTCCAATTCAAAATCAAGCTGGCGACTCGGTCCGAACACGGGGGCAGCGGCATCCGGCGGTTTCAATTGACCCTGTGGACGACGAACCTCCGTACCGCTGACCACTACGGAGCTGGCTCTGCCGTGATAACCGACCGGAAGATGACGCCAATTCGGCATGAGCGCATTATCCTTGCCGCGGAACAACGTGCCTACATTCGTTGCATGAGCCTCCGAGGCATAGAAATCCGTATAATCCCCAATCTCTGCAGGCAGCAGCAGTTCGACTTCGCTTTGCAAGCGCAGGACGCGCATTCTCAGGGAATCGTTATCCCGAAGCAAGGGTTCATCATTGTCCAGCAGCCGAGCTACGGTAGAACGAACCTCTTGCCAGACCGGACGGCCCATGGCCATAAACGCATTCAGCGACGGTTGCGCAAAGACGCCTTTACCGTGAACGGCCGTATGCCCGAAACAACCCGCTTCATCAAGCGCCGCTAGGTCCAACACATAGCGACCGATCGCAACGCCGATACGCGGGTCGCCGCCTTGCAGCGGACGAAATACGCCATAGGGCAAATTTTGAATCGGAAAATGCGAATCCGGCTCGACTTCGATAAATGAACGCGACATCGGTTCAGCTCCTCCTTTGTTCAAGTAATTGAAGTGCCCGAAGCTCCTCGCGCGGCTCGTCGAAGCTGCAGCTTCCATAAGAGCTACATGCAGAATGGCGATACGCCGAAATGTCGGCGGAACTGATAAAGAGGTTCTGCCAGCATAAGCCTTCGTCGCTGAAGTGGAAATGTTCCGCTTGCTCGTCTTCAACAATCTCCGTTATGCGATGGCGATCTAGCGACAGCGCGCTGGCCAGCAGGCCTGCGGCAAACACATTGAGGAACCCGTGCATCTTCGCGTTCACTTCCGGACGGAACATACGGATGGGATGATGGAGGCCTGCCGTGAATTTCAACGCGATACTCCTGTCCCTGCATGCTTCCAGAACAGTCGCGATCTGATATGGCGTCGGAAAAGCATCCGCTGCAAGCCCGCCGCTCCTTACCTTCACATCGATCCTCGCTTCATGAACGGCAACCGCGTTATGATCCGCGATAGCCTGAAGCGCTTCGAGCATGTTCGCCTCCCAGCCTGCATCAAGCGCATACGTCAGTTCGCAATAGGTTCGCAAGCCGAGCTTGGAAGCTCCGTTTCCGAGCTCCTCCAGAAGCTGTGCTTGGATAGGCACCGGCGGCAGCGGCAATTCGAGCATGTCAATCACGACTGCTTCCGGGTTGAGCTTCCTGAACGTCTCCACCCGCTCCATGCTCTTCATGAATTGCATTACACATTCCGCAGCCGTACGCGTCCGGCCTCCAATGACCGACAGCCTCAGCGGATGATGCACCGCGAATAAAGCCATGTAAGGAGCGAGCTCGACAAGCCGGCTGTCCGGAATAACGAACCGCCCCAGCATCCAGCTGTCCGGATCATGACTGTAGTCATGGTACTGTTGAATCGCCTTTTCCATTGGCAGCTGCGCTGGCGGGAATAAACCGGCGTAATCGATGAGTTTATCCATGAACGACCGCATGCTGGCAGTCATATTCGCCTCACCTCGAATCGATAATAATCCGCCTGCCCGCTTCGCCCCGTTTCACTCGTTGCGTCCGTCTGCCAGTCCGCGGATCGCAATGACCGCTTCCGGATTCTCCAGCGCAGATAGATCTCCCGGGTCGCTTCCCAAGTAGGCGGAACGAATGACTCTGCGCATGACCTTGGCGTTTCTCGTGCGCGGCAGAGCTTCCACGATATGAATCGACTTCGGTTTGAAAGCTTTCCCTAAACGCTCGGCAATCCAATTAAACAACGCCGCCGTTAACTCCATCGATTGCCGCCCTTCAGACAGCACTTGATTCACGACGACGAAGCAAACGGCCGCCTCCCCCTTCGTCTCATCGGGAACCCCGATGACCGCTGCTTCCGCCACTTGCGGATGTTCAACGAGCAGCGATTCCAGCTCAGCCGGTCCGAGCCGCTTGCCGGCCACGTTGAGCGTATCGTCGGAGCGGCCCGTAATGGTCCAATATCCGTCCTCATCCCGGTGAACCCAATCTCCGTGCACCCAGATATCCGGCCAGCGCGACCAATACGTATGTTCATACCGCTCAGGCTCCTGCCAGAATCCGCCTGCCATCCCGAGCCAAGGACGCTTCAGCACCAGTTCCCCGACTTCCCCGATAACCGGCTTTCCTTCTTGCGACCAGACATCCGCGCACATGCCGGGAATCGGCGAATTGAAACCGACCGGAGCAATTGGCTTGAGCAGCACGTTGCCCAGAATGCCGCCCGATATCTCCGTTCCGCCCGAATAATTGACGATCGGCACGCGGCCTTTGCCAACCTCATTGAACAGCCACAGCCATGGCTCGAGATTCCAAGGTTCGCCCGTCGAACCGATGACTCGCAGGGACGAGATATCGCAATCCCGATAGCACGCATCCCCATGCTTCATGATCCCGCGAATTAACGTCGGCGAGATACCCAGATGAGTGACCGCATGTCGTTGAACCAGACCGAACAATCGTTCCGGTCCCGGGAAATCCGGCACTCCTTCGTACAAAACCATCGTTCCGGCATTGAACAAAGTGCCGTAAACGAGGAACGGGCCCATCATCCAACCCATGTCCGTGATCCACAGCATGACGTTGCCGGGCCGAAAATCCATCGCGTAGCCGGCATCGAACGCCGCCTTGATCGGAAAGCCGCTATGCGTATGGACGATGCCTTTCGGCGCGCCTGTCGTTCCCGAGGTATACAGGATCATTAGCGGATCACCGCTATTCATCGGCACGGCATCGAAGGGCGCTGCTTTCGAGTGTTCCGAACCTTCTCCTTCCGTCAACGACGTCCATTCGACATCCCTCTCTTGCCGCCATGGAACCGGCGTGCCTAGCCGGCGAACGACGACTACTTTGCTCACGGAGGCAGACGCATCCGCCGCTTTATCGGCTTCCTCCTTCATCCGGACGATTTTGCCGCGCCGATAATAGCCGTCAGCGGTTAGGATCAGCTTGCAGCCCGCTCCCGCGATACGTTTCGCCGCCGCATCCGCGCCGTAACCGGAATACACGGGAATGCAAATCGCACCCAGCTTGGCAATGGCCAGCAGAGCCGCTACGGTCTCCGGAATCATCGGCATATAGAGAGCAACGCGGTCCCCTTGTTGGATGCCTAATCGGCGCAAGCCATGCGCGGCACCATTCACCTCTTCCGCCAATTCGCGATAGGTGAAGCTGCTCGTTGCCCCGTCCTCTCCCTCCCAGATGATCGCCTGTCGTGCCGATACGGCAGCGTCCTGCAGCCATTTGTCGACCGCATTGTCGGCCGCATTGAGCCGTCCCCCGACAAACCAGGAAGGCCAGCGGATTCCCGAGGTCATCGTTACGACCTGTTCGTATTTGCGTTCCCATGCGATGTCCATGTCTTGAACGACCGCGTCCCAGAACCAGGAGATATCCCCGATCGATTGCCGATAAAAGGCGTCATAATCGTCGAACCCGTGTTTATGCATGAAACGAAATAGACGCGTTTGCTCCATCTCCGTCTTATTCGGGTACCAAACCGGCTTATGACCCATCCCCATGTTCAGCATCTCCTATTGGTCCCGCGCGGAAGAGGCATCCGGCGATCGGATTTGAGTCACCCAACTGTAGGCGTAATTCGGATCCTCGGCTCCCTGGATGCCCTCGACGACATGCAGAGGACGGAACGTATCGATCATGACGGCCAGCTCGCTCGTTTCCTTCTTGCCGATGCTCTCTTCCGCTTTGCCGGGATGAGGCCCATGAGGAATGCCTGCCGGATGAATCGTTATCGAGCCTTCCTCGATCCCTTTGCGGCTGCCGAAATTGCCCTTCACGTAATACAGCACTTCGTCGCTGTCGACATTGCTGTGATAGTACGGGGCGGGAATGGCCAGCGGGTGATAATCGTACATGCGCGGACAGAACGAACAGATGACGAACTGATTGCCTTCGAACGTCTGATGAATCGGCGGCGGCATATGGATCCGTCCCGTAATCGGTTCGAAATCTTGAATATTCAAGATCCATGGATACAAAAATCCGTCCCACCCGACCACGTCCAGCGGATGATGGGATAAGACATGCGAATGGAGATAACCGTCTTTCTTGATGCGAACTTCGACCTCGCCCGGCTCCGCAAACGTTTCCAAAACTTCCGGAACGCGGATATCCCGCTCGCAGTACGGGCTGTTCTCCAGCAGCTGCCCGTGTTCATTGCGGTATCGCTTCGGCGCCGTAATCCAGCTGTTCGTTTCCACGACGAGGAACTTGTTCCGGACGTTCTTCACGCTCGTGACGGTTCCTTCAGCGCCCGCTTCCACGCCCGATTCCACTCCCGCTTCCGCGCCTGATTCCGTGTCCGTGTCCGGAATAATCCGATAAATCGTCCCGATCGGCAGCACGATATAATCGCCGGGCCGATAGCGCAAGGCACCGTACATCGTCTCGACTTTGCCGGTGCCTTCATGGACGAACAACAATTCATCGCCGTCCCCATTACGATAGTAATAATCCATCGCTTCGGAGACGTTGGCGACGCCGATGATTAAATCCTCGTTGCCGAGCACATATTGTCTCCCGGCTACTGCATCGCCTTGTCTCTGCAAGCTGTTCGTGCGAATATGCCTATGCCTCAGCGCGCCTTGCGGTTCATAGGCTGGCTTGCACGCGGACAGCAAGCGAGCTTTGGTGATTTCCGCCGGCGCATGTCGATGATAGAGAATCGATTGAATGCCCGAGAACCCTTTCGTCCCCATCACTTGTTCGCGGAACAAACCGCCGTCGGGCCGGCGAAATTGCGTATGTCTCTTTGGCGGTATCGTCCCCATTCGATGATAGAACGGCATTGGCGATCAGCCCTCCCTCCCTGCTTGCTCACCTCTTCTACAAATTGCCTCTGCGCGCTTGCTCACGCTCGATCGATTCGAACAACGCTTTGAAGTTGCCTTCCCCGAAACCGACTGCCCCTTTGCGCTGAATGATTTCCATGAACAAGGTCGGACGATCCACGATCGGTTTCGAGAAAATTTGCAGCAAGTAGCCTTCGTCGTCGCGGTCGACCAGAATATTTAGTTCCCGCAGCTTGGCGATATCTTCATCGATCGCGCCTACCCGCTCCGTCAGCATGTCGTAATAACTGTCCGGGGAGTTCAAGAACTCGATCCCGTTCTGCTGCAAGGCCGTTATCGTGGAGACGATGTCGTTCGTCAATATCGCGACATGCTGCACGCCCGCGCCATGATAGAAGTCCAGAAATTCTTGAATCTGCGATTTGCGCTTCCCGTTCGCCGGCTCATTGATCGGAAATTTAATGCGGCCGCCGCTGTACATCACCTTCGACATCAGCGCGGAATACTCCGTTGAAATGTCCTTGTCGTCGAAATGGATCATTTGCTTGAAGCCCATGACATTCTGGTAATACTGCACCCATTCTTCCATCTGTTCGACATTGCCGACGATATGATCGAAGCCGACCAAGCCGACCGGCTGATGCGGGATGTTCAGCTCGCAATGGACGTATTTCGGCAAAAACAATCCTTTATACTTGCTGCGGTCAATGAGCGTGTGCACGGTGTCCCCATAAGTGCCGATCACGGCCATCGTTACCGTTCCGTCGGCATCCGTAACTTCGTGCGGCGCCATGACCGGAATCCCTCCGCGCGATACCGCCTCATGATAGGCTTTCTCCACGTCGTCGATCCGCATCGCGATATCTTTCACGCCGTCGCCGTGCTTCTTGACGAACTCCGCGACGGGATGATCGGGCGATAACGAGCCGGTCACCGCGAACCGCGCTTGATTTTGCTCGAGCACGTAAGAGACCTTGCTGGATTCGCCGGTTTCCAGCCCTGCATAGGCCGTCACTTGAAAACCGAAGCCTTTGCTTAAGTAATGCGCCGCTTGCTTGGCATTGCCGACATACAGCTCAATATGGTCGATTCCCCGTACCGGAAAGAAATCCGATGCGCGCTGGTCGATCTTTCGTTGTTTCTTCATGCTGCCTCACCCTTTTTCGCTAATACTTGCCTTCGCCCGATACGGCACTTGCGGACATTTGTCGAAGCAGGCCATATTCATATTTATTCAGCTAGGCGCGGAAGTATCCTAATCACGGCTTGGACATAACAAAAAGAGCCGCCTCCCGGCAGCTCTTCGATTGGCGTGCTTAGCATTCCGCCGACGTCAGTGCATTCGTGAACATTCGCTTGTACTCGCCCGGCGACATCTTCGCTGCCGCTGCCGGCGCGTAATGAAACTGAAGCGCGCGCCGCCGCTGGTCGGAGCAGTTGAACGGCGTTCCATGATACAGCAAGCCGTGAAAGAACAATGCGCCGCCCGGCTTCAGCGGGATGGCGACGTCCTTATTCACCGGAACGTTGGCATCGCAGATCTGCCAGTCGCGCACCGCGTAATGCGGCGTGGCGCCATCCATATGGGATTGCGGGATAACGTGCATGCAGCCGTTGTCGAGACCCGCTTCGTCGAGCGCGATCCAGACGCCGACTACCGCTTGCTCGTAGGATAGATTCCCGTACGCCATATCCTGATGCCATGGCTTCTCCCCGCCGCCGAACGGAGGTTTAAGCAGCGCCTGATCTTGGACCAGCTTCGGCTGCTCGCCGAGCAGCCGTTCCACGATGGCGCCGATGACTGGATGGTAAGCGGCTGCATGCAGCACCGGATCCGCGTCGACATACTCGTACACTTTGCGAATCGCGAGCTCGCGCTCTTCGTCGGAATGCAGCTCGTGCCGCGGCTTCGTAAATTGGATCTTCGCCTTCGTATCCGGATCCATCATGATGCGCATGATGGCCGCAATCGACGCATGGACTTCGTCCGGAGTAAGCAATTGTTCGATCGCGATGAACCCTTGTTCCCGATATTGCTTGACATGTTCGTCCGTGAAAGCCCCGGCGGACGGCAGCGGTGCATGGATCCTATCGAATTGGTACATGCGGCTGTTGATGTCTTCCGCATGCTGCAAAGGATTGCTCGTCATACGTTCACTCCCGTTCCGAGATTCATGCCATGAATGTCAGTCATTCGCGCTCGGAGATTGCGTCCGTGCCCTTGCATTCGCCAACGCTTCCATTCCCGCCTGCAGCGTCTCGACAATTCGATCGACGTCGTAGATGCTTCCGCGCCACGTACCGCCGCTTGCCGCCTGGAGTGCAGCCCACAGCTTGGTGTCATCGGGCAGCGCCGGATCGGCGGCCAAGTCGGGATGGAGCGGGCGGGCGGCCAGGATCGACGCGCCCGCCTCCGGACTGAAAAGCGCGTCGCCTTGACCGACGAAATGCAGGCTGCCGTCCAGCGTATTGCGATCGATCCGAACGTCGATCCAATCGCCATTGCGCAACTTGCCGATCGGGCCTCCAGCCAGCGCCTCCGGGCCGATATGACCGATGCAGGCGCCGGTGGACACGCCGGAGAACCGGGCATCCGTGAGCAGCGTCACATGTTTGCCGAACGGCAAATGCTTAAGCGCGGAAGTCAGCTGATAGGTTTCCTCCATCCCCGTTCCAGACGGACCTCTGCCCATCAGCACGAGAATATCGCCTTCTTGAATGCGGCCGTCCTTGATCGCCTTGACCGCCGCCTTCTCGGACGTGAACACTTTGGCTTGTCCGATATGACGGTAGACGCCGTCTTCGCCGACGACGTCGGGATCGATGGCCGTCGCTTTAATGACCGAGCCTTCCGGAGCCAGATTCCCCGTCGGAAAAGCAACCGTAGACGTCAGCCCTCTGACGGCTGCCCGTTCCGGGCTCATAATGACCTCGTCCGGATCGATGCCATCGACGGTCAGCAGTCGTTTGCGGATTTCCAGCCGCCGTTCGGAGGTCTCCCACCAATCCAGCTGCTCGCCCAGCGACACGCCGGCGACGGTTTTCACTTGCAAGTTGAGCAAACCGAGCTTGCGGAGATGCAGCATGACCTCCGGTACGCCGCCGGCCATGAACACGCGAATCGTAGGATGATAGTCCGGCCCGTTCGGCAGCACGCTGACAAGCCGCGGAACCGCCTTATTCACGCGGGTCCAATCGGCCACATCGGGGATGCGGCAGCCGGCCGCATGGGCGATCGCGGGAATATGCAGCAGCAAATTCGTCGAGCCGCCGAAAGCCGCATGGACGACCATCGCGTTCTCGACGGCCGCGTCCGTCAAGATATCCCGCATCGCCACGCCGTTCGCGTGCATCCATTGAACCGCCCTCGCCGATTGCTTCGCGATGTCGAGCCAGATCGGCTGGCCGGAAGGCGCCAATGCCGAATGCGGCAGCGCCATGCCGAGCGCCTCGGCCACGACCTGGGCCGAGGCGGCCGTTCCGAGAAACTGGCAGCCGCCGCCCGGCGTCGCGCATACGCGGCAGCCGAGATCGGCCGCTTCGTCGACCGTGATTTGACCTTGCGAGAACCGCGCGCCGATGGTCTGGATCTTGCCGGCATCTTCGCCGACGGTTGGCGGCAGCGTGACCCCGCCCGGTACGATGATCGCCGGCAAGTCGTGCATGGCGGCGAGGGCGATCATCATCGCAGGCAAGCCTTTGTCACAGGTGCCGACCCCGATGACGCCGCTTCTCGTCGGAAGCGAACGAATCAGCCGGCGGAACACGATCGCCGCGTCGTTGCGATAAGGAAGCGAATCGAACATGCCGGTCGTCCCTTGCGAGCGGCCGTCGCAAGGATCGCTGACATAAGCGGCGAACGGTACGCCGCCGAGCCCGCTTACCGCAAGCGCCGCCTCCTTCACGAGCAGGCCGACTTCCCAGTGGCCGGTATGATAGCCTAGGGCAATCGGCGATCCGTCCTCGCCTCGGACTCCGCCCTGCGTGCTAAGGATGAGAATCTGCTTGCCGAGCAGCCGTTCCGGCTTCCAGCCCATGCCGACGTTCTGGCTCAGGCCGAACAAATCCCCGCTCGGGAGGTTCAGCAGCATGTCGGCCGTGAGCGGCAGCTTGCCTTCCGGACCCGCCGCATGGGTATAGATGTCATAATGTTCCGGGTCTTCCGGCCCCATGATGAAACGTATGGCCTCATTCATTGTCTCGACTCTCCCTCGCAGCTTGCATCTCGCAATTTAAATCGCATCTAGTAACTCGCTTCCCTGAGCCCGAATCTCTCATTGTGCTTACTTCCAACATACGATCGTTTCGCCGGTCAAGGCATCCGAAGCGGGGCCGCACAGGAACATTACGATGCCCGACATATCTTCGGGCTGCGCGATGCGCTGCAGACGGGAACGTCCTTCTTCGCTGCCGACGGTCCGCGTCGCGAGAAACCGCCCGGTATACGTCGGAGCCGGGGAAATGCAGTTCACGTTCACGTCGAACGGCCGCAGCTGTTCGGCCAGACTTCGGGTATACGAAGATACGCCCGTTTTGGCCGCCGCATAGATCAAACCGCCCGTCACCGGCACATGACCCGCGACCGAGCCCACGTTCACGATTTTGCCGGAACGGCGCTCTCTCATATGCAGTCCGGCGAATTTGCACGCATACATCGTCGACAAGAGATTTCGTTCGACGACGGAACGAATATCTTCGACGGAGATATCAAGCGCATCGTTCGGATCCGGGCGGGGCGTGTTCGCGCCGATATCGCCGCCGGCATTATTCACGAGAATGTCCAGACTTCCCAGCTCGTTGATTGCGCTTTCGATCAGCCGCTGCACTTGAACCGGATCAGCCAGATCCGCCGCGATGAACGCCGATTTGACGCCAAGCGCTCTCATTTGTTCGGCGACCGCCTCTCCGGAATCCGCCTCGTTGAATTCTGCCGCCGAGCTGTTCCGAATGTCGTGAATGATCACGTTAGCGCCGGCGCGTGCCAAGTCGAGCGCATATTGTTTCCCAAGTCCTCTGCTGGAGCCCGTCACCAACGCATTTTTCCCTTTCAATCCTGCTTCGCTCAAAGCAATCCCTCCTGTTTTCGAATCCATCCGATTTCATTGATCCGCATGGCGGTCACGGCTTGTCCAAACGGACGGCGCGCCCGCGGCATGCTCCTCATCGATATCTATGCCTCGTCCAGGTCGTTCATTCGCATAGGGGTGTTGGTCCTCATGCCGCTTATGTCGTCGCTCAGGTGAAAAACATGTATCTAAAACCCATCTTCCATGAAAGCGCTTTAGGTGTCAATAAGTGTTTGAATTCCCTGTCAAGGAATGTTTTTCTCATCTTTTTAATGAAGTTCTAATAGAAGGGCATTTGCCCAGTGCTGCCGTAACTTTCCACGCCCGTCGGTAAATGTTGGCAGTTTTATCTGTGGTAAAGTAATCCTATGCATCCAATATGTCTATCCGGCAGATTTACTATTGTGCTTCTATCTGCTTCGCACATCGGACGGACTCCTTGGTAATCAACCTACTCTCATACTGGACAAGGAGGAAATACAAGACTATGAAAATGAACAAGAACAAATTAAGCAAATCGCTGCTTTCCGTTGGCTTGGCTCTATCGATGTTCGCGGGAATCGCGGCTACCGCCCAAGCTTCGCCCGTTGCTACGGCAACCGTGAACAAAGGGGTAAACTTCCGTACGGCACAAAGCACGAGCGCGCCGATTATCGGATCGATTAAAGCGGGTACGGTGCTCGGCGTCGAAGCCGCGAACGATTACTGGGTTTTGGTGGATTACAACGGCAGAACGGGTTACGTCTCCCGCTCCTACGTGACGGTTCATGCAGGCGGCACGTCTTCATCGAAACCGCCGGCAAGCACGGGCAGCGTCTCGGGAAGCAAGATCGTCTCGACCGCAAAATCATTCCAAGGCAGAGTGAAATACGTCTTCGGCGCCCGCGACCAAAGCCGTCTCATCTTCGATTGCTCGTCTTTCACTCAATACATATTCCAGCTTAACGGCAAGTCCATCCCTTGGGGCTCGAAAGCGCAAGGAAGTTCGGGATCCGCAATCTCCAAGAGCTCGCTTCAAGCAGGCGACTTGGTCTTCTTCAGCGTGAATACGCCAGGCCAGATCAATCATGTCGGCATTTATATGGGCAATGGCCAATTCATTCACAACTTGCCTAACGAAGGGGTCATCATCTCCGACTTCAACAGCTCGTATTGGACAAGCCATTACATTAAAGCCCGCCGGGTATAACGCGTAACAACGAACAGATCGCATTCCGTATAGCAGAACTTAATCGAATCGAAAATAGCCGGACATCCTCATCAGATGGTCGAAAGACCCGCAGCAGGACACTTGAAGCCAAGTGTCCCGCTGCGGGTCTTTGGTTATGCGGCAATGGAAGGGACAGAACGCCCCGCTTATTGCGACAGCAGCTGCTGCGCAACGATATAACCGGAGCCGCCGTTCACTCCATGACCCGGCCAGGTTGCGGCGCCGAGCATATACACGTTCGGAATGGCCGAACGATGGCCTGGCTGCCCCGGAAGCGGGCGGAACAAGTAGCTTTGCGCCAGATCATGAGCGCCGCCATACGGATCTCCCGGACCGGCGTTCGGATTGAAGCGCGCGATCGTGTCCGGCGTGACGACGTATTTTCCGATGACCGCGCTTGGGATGTTCGGAATATGCTTGCCCGCTACCTCCAGCACGCGTTCCGTAAACCGTTCGGTGAGCGCAGGCGTCCACGTGCCGTCGCCCACATCGATCCGGCCGGCAGCGTCCCCTCTCGGACGAACGGGCACTTCAAGCACTTGAATGCGCATGATCGCTTTGCCCGCCGGCGCGCGCGAGGCATCGAGGTTCGTCGGGCAGTCGACGGTAAACGTCGGCTTGGCCGGAAGCAGATCGGCCGTCCCCTGGGCAATCGCCAACGTAAACCCGTCAAGTCCATCCGTCAAATGCGGCTGACCGACGCGATTAAACCGCGCATCCGGCCAGCGCGGCGGTTCGGCGAGCGCCAGATGAATCTGCACGCATCCGCGGCCGTAGCGGAACTGCTTCGCTTGGGTACGCAGCGCCGGCGGAACATCGCTGTCCGCGAGCAGCGTTAGATATAACTGGTCCGGCGTGGTCGAGGCCACGACCGCCTGCTTGGCCGCGTAAACGACGCCGTCTGCCGTACGAACGCCGACCGCGCGATCGTTCTTCACGATAATTCGCTCGACCAGCGAATTCGTGCGAATCTCGCCGCCTTGATCCTTCACGAGCCGCGCCAGGGCCAGCGCCAATTGTTCGCTGCCGCCCGACGGGATCGGCATGCCGCCGGCCATGAGCGCCATCGCGGTGAGCGGAACCCAGATCCCGCTGCCGACTTCGTCCGGCGTGCGGCCAAGATGCGTGACCCAGGAGGCCAGCATGCTGCGCATGACGGGCGACTTGAACTCGTTTACCGCATGGCGCGCCGTCGTGAAGAGCGATCTTGCGAAGGACGAATAACCGGGGCCGTTCCCGTCGTGCAGCAAGCGCTGCAGGACCGGAGCCGCCTCCGGACCGGAGAGATCCATGCTGAACAAGCCGAACACGTCGTTGACATGCGGATTCAGCTGCTCGAACAAGGCTGCCAAGGCAGTGCCGTCTCCGGGAGCCAGCCGTTCCGCCTCCGCGGCGAAATCCTCGAACGACCGCGGCACTACCGCCGTCGCCCCGTCCTCCATCGATACGCCGGTCGGCAGATCCGTATTCAGATAGGTGAGCCCGCGTGCCTCTAATGCGTCTTTGAGCTCCATGTAAGCCGGACCCGTTGTGAAGAGCGGATGAGCGGCTGCATATACGTCATGTTTGAAGCCCGGCAGCGTCAGTTCTTCGGTGCGGACGAAGCCGCCCGGACGATCGTTCTTCTCGAGCACGAGCACGCTTCGGCCGGCGCGGGTTAAGTAGGCTCCCGTAATCAAGGCATTATGCCCGCTGCCGATGATGATCATATCGAACGATTCCATCGTATCGCTCCTTTGAATATGAAGTCTACGTAGAATCGTATTCGAAGTGTCCATGCCTGATTCCAACAATTGTATCTTTGTCAGGCTTCCGTTCGCTCGTTCGGAAGGCGGCGTTTCCGCTGCCCGGCGCGCATGCTGACCATGCGAAATGCGAAAGAACCTCCTGTTCACAGGAGGTTCTTCGCCATGCTTATCTAGCGTTAGAGATTTCTAGCGCATTCCATCCGAACTGAAAACAATCGCAGTCTCGTATTCGCCTGTTAATAGGTGTCGATCAAGCTCCGCACCGTCAATTCGTCCTGCAGTTCCTCCAGACGAACAGGCCGGCTTAAGTCGGCTTTCTCCAGTACGATCTGCCGTTCTTCCCCTGCGGACAGCATGAAGTAATTGTCTTCGAATACGCCGTCCAGCGTCCGGAAGCCGAGCTCGACGGAATGAGCGAACGCGGCGGCGGACAGCTTCACGACGAAACGATCCGCTTGCTCTTCGAGTCGGATGCCCAGCTCGGGTTGAACGAGGTTCAGATATTTCGCCGGCACGAAGAACACGCAGCCCTGCGAGCTTGTCTCGCCGTCCGCGCCAACGAGCTTGAACGACAGATAGGCGTTACGCTTGCGTTCTATCGTATCCAGGGTCGCGGAGAAGTCGAGCTCCGCAACGGCTTGCGTGCTGAGCGGCGCTGCTTCGAACGAAGTTTCGCCCTGTTCGATCGTCTCTCCGCTCAATGTCCGCAATGCCCACCGAACCGTGCCGGAAGCCGGCTCCAGCCGCTCGTTCGTCACGTGCAGCGAAGCTTGCGTGCCTTCCTCGCATGCCGATAGCAGCAGCGGCGAGAAGAAGCGTTTCGCCATGTAATGCAGCGCCTTCCACCGGCCGAAATAGTCCAAACTCGCCCAGGACAGCGTCGGCCAGCAGTCGTTGAGCTGCCAGTAGAGCGCACCCATGCAGCGGCCGCGGTTGCGCCGCCAATGCTCGACCCCGTAAAGCATCGCTTCGCCTTGCATGAGCTGCGAAGCATAAGCAAGCGAATCGAGGTCCTTCGGATAGCGGAACGTTTCGGACAAGTAGGTGAGAATCTTCTGATTGCCGGCCGGATTCTTCTGATGGCATTCCATCACATAAGAGAACAGATTGCGGTCTTCAGGTTCGGTGAACGCTTCGATCGTCTTGTAATGCGGCATGGATTCGAAACCGAATTCCGACATGTACCGGAAATACGTTTGCCGGTAAGCCGTAAATGGCTGATTGCCATGCCAGACGTCCCAATAATGGCCGTCGCCGTGATTTTCGCCGTTCGTTTCGTAGAAGTCGCCGCCCGACGAAGGAGAGCCCGGCCAGTAGAAGGTGTCCGGAGCCAGCCTTCCGATCGCGTCAGGCAGCATCCGCTCGAAGAACAGCGTGTACGCGTTCCGGTTCTCCTCCGTATTCGCGATCCGTCCGTCCTCGAAGAACATCTCGATCTCGTTATTGCCGCACAGCAGGCCGAGCGAAGCGTGATGGCGAATGCGCTTCACGTTGTCTTCGACTTCGCGCATGGAATTGTCCATGAACGCCTCGTTCAGCGGATAGACGCCGCAGGCGAACATACAGTCCTGCCAAATGACGAGGCCGTATCGGTCGCACAGCTCGTAGAAATACGAATCGGGATAGAAGCCGCCGCCCCAGACGCGAATGGTATTGAAATTCGCCCGCACGCAGTCGCGGATCAGCCGCTCGGTCCGCTCGGCGGAAAGCCGCCCGACCAAATTATCTTCCGGGATATAGTCCGCGCCCATCGAGAAGATATCGACGCCGTTCACCCGGAAGGCGAACGCGTTCCCCCATTGGTCCGCCTCCGTATTGACCGTCAGCTCGCGAAGGCCGATCGTGAAGCTGCGCTCGTCGAGCTCCTGTTCTCCCCCGCCATTCAATACGACGGCGATCCGGTAGAGCGGCTGCTCGCCGAACCCGTTGGGCCACCACAGCTTCGGCTTGTCCACCGCAATCGTAAGCGCCGCAGTTCCGTTCGCAACGGCTGCGTGATGGACGGACGCGGTGCCGTCGGGAGCGGTCAACGTGACCTTCGCTGCTTGCCCGGAGTTCGCCGCCGATTCCCCCGCTTCCCCGGTTTCCAGCTCGATCGCCACCTGCACGCCGCCGTTCTGGTGAATCTGACGGATGCGGACGTCGCTCAGCGCCGCCTTCGCATCGCAGATCAGCGTCACGCTGCGCCAAATGCCGCAATCCGGCAGCTTCGGACCCCAGTCCCAGCCGGACATGTAGTGGGCTTTGCGCAGATGCGTATAGCCGGGCACGACCATCGGAATGCCGAACAATGGCTGCTCGGCCTGCTTTTCCGTCATATAGGCAACCGGCGAACGGAAGACCACGCGGATCGTATTGTCGCCCTCGCGCAAGACGTCGTCCACGGAGATTTCGTACGTGCGGAACATATTGTCGGACGTCAGCACGCGTACGCCGTTGACTTCGACTTCGGCCAGCGTATCGAGACCCTCGAATCGCAGGATCTTGTCCGGCTTCGCCGCATCCTCGCTGCATAGCGAGAACGAACGGGCGTATTCGTAATCATGGTCGAAGATCGGCAGAATCCGGTCCTCGTTATCGCGCCAATAGGGATCGGCGAATACGCCTTCTCCTGCCGCGGCCAAATCGCTGAGCAGGGAACCGGGCACGATTCCTTCGCGCCATGCCGTTTCGCCGATTTGACGGTAGTTCCAGCGGCCGTCCAATGATAGTTTGTTCATCTTGCCTCTCTCCTCGTCTTTGATGACTATCGATTTCCTCTATGCTAACCTTCCTGTTCATTGCTCCGCTTCGCTTATCCGCGCTCCGGACGGTTCAAGTAAAAGTACGCGCAGCTGCTCCAGTCGTCGGAGCGTTCGAAATTTTCCCATAGCTGTTGTTTCGCTTCATCGACGTAATCGAAGTAACGCTCTTCCGCTCCCGTGCATCGCAGCACGGTTCCCGCCTGGCGGAATTGCGCCCGCTGCTCGGGGCTTGTCGTTCCGATTTGCTGGGCCGTTACCCGAATGTCTTGATGGAAATATACCGGATCCGGCACATGATAGCGATAGAAGCAGAATTCCATCCGCTCGTGATCCGCGACCGTGCATCCCTGATAGCGATGGCTATACGTGCCCAGTTCCCAGCCTGTGCCGATATAGTCTTCGGTGCCGGTGCCGCAGAGCGTCGGATAATCACTGTCTCCATCGACGAACAGCTTGAATTCGCCTTCGCCCCACCACACGTTGAAATAGCGCTCCTGATCGGCTTTCACGCCGACATTCGTTCCGAGGAAGCGGCCGATCCCGGACACTTTCGGCAAAATCTCATAATCTTGGCGAAGTAAGGTCGCCGGCAAATGCGCGTAATGGGCATGGAAATAGAGAACGTCTTCGCCATGCGCATCGCCTACGGTGTAGTCGATATCATAGAAAAACATGTTCAGCTGCTTCTCGCCCGTATTCGTAACGGTCACTTTCATGCCGCTCCGATAAGGCATTGGAATGTAGCAATTGAAGCTACGTCCTTCCGGACTGCTGAAAAATTCGCATTCGAACGCGGCCGTATGCCCTCTACCCACGCCGAAAAAGTCGCCGAAAGGCACGCTGACAGCGGGCGAACCGCAGCCGTCCCAATAGAAGTCGAGCCGAAGCCCGCGCAGCATCTCGGGACTGCGGTCGTTCAAGGTCGACCAGATCCGTCTGATCGTACCGCTGCCGGAAGCTTGTTCCGCCAGCACTTTGCATTCGCCGGGAGCGAGCGGGAAGCAAGGAGCTCCTTTCCTGCCTGCGTTCGCATGTCCGCCTGCGCCTTTGGCGGCTTGGGGGTTTTCCGGGGAAGCCCAGCGCGTCTGAATGCCGGACGGAACGGTATATAGCGGAGAACCGCTCGTTTCATTTCTCATATCGGATCGACACCTTTCCTGATAAACGTCTGAACGTCTGGTAACCTAGCTTCAACAAGGTAATACCATCATTATCCGGGATGCGTTCGGCGTAAATCTATCGCAAAATTTATACCTTTATTGTCTTTCTATATCTAATTTCCGCGTACAGGGCCGATAAACAGCCAAAAAGGCCGGATCCCCATGCGAGGACCCAGCCTTTCATCATTCATATATGGTAGTCTCACGATAGCCGTCTATTCAGCCTTGCTCGCCACCGTACGGCTCAGCACGCGCCGCACCAGCTTCTCCAGCGCTCCCTTATGGATGAAAGGCGCCAGCTTGGATAGAATCTCTGCGCCAATATCGCCGGATGCCGCATGGTCCAGCAGTTTCTCCACGCTCACTTTGGACAAAAATGGGGCCAGTTCGACGATCAGGTCGACATCCACTTCGCCATCGACGGCGCGGTCGACGAGACGGTCCAGCGTTTCACGGCTAATGAACGGCGCCAGTTCTTGGACATATCGCCATTCGACCTTTCCTGACTCCGCTTGTTGAACGAACTGGTCGATATGCTCGGAGTCCAGGAACGGAGCGAGACTGACCAGCTGCCGCATATCGAACGTTCCGTTCGCGGCCTTACCCACCAAGCGTGCCAGCGTGCCTCGGCTAATAAATGGCGCCAAGCTCTGCAACACTTCTCCGCTCAGACGGCCGTCTTCGACGTAGCCGATCATTTCGTCAATCGTTTCGCTGCCCAGGAACGGCGCCAAGTCCAGAATCGCGCGCAAGCTCGGATACCCGCCGTCCGCTTCTTCGGCTTCCTCCTCGGACTGCTGCCGACCGTCACTGGTCTCGCTGAACTCCCAGTGCTCGCCGAATTTTTCGCGCTTGCCGAACTTCCCGTGCTTGCCGAACTTCCCGTGCTCGCCGAACTTCCCGTGCTCGCCGAACTTTCCATGCTCGCCGAACTTCCCGTGCTCGCCGAACTTCCCGTGCTCGCCGAACTTCCCGTGCTCGCCTAACTTGTCGTGCTCTTCTATAATCTCAACGGTCCTATCTTCCCCTGCATCTCCAAGTTTCCCAGTATCCCCAACATCTTCGGCATCCCCTGCTGCAACGTCCTCGTCGGCACTCGAAACATCCGGTACTACGTCACTGTTCTCATCATCTGCTGCGGCTTCCTCAGTTTCTGCATCCACGGGTCCCTGTTCTGCTGTCGGCATCTCATCCGTACCTGCGGCCGAAGAAGCTGTTTCTTCCAAGCTTGCCGCCGCTTCGATCGCCGTATCGGCAGCGGCTCCCCTCATGACGTCCGCTTCCGGCTCCATTACAGCCCCTACTGCGGCTGGTGCTTCTTGCACTTGCGCCGGCACGATCCGGCTTTCGCCGGCGAGCAGCTCGTCGATCGACGTGCCGAGCAGGCGGCCGATGGTCGGCAGCAAGCCTATATCTGGCAGCGACTCCCCGCGTTCCCACTTGGATACGGCTTGATGACTGACGTTTACCTGCATGGCGAATTCCGCCTGCGTCATGCTCATTTCTTTTCTCAACGTCGAAATGTAAGCGCCAATCTTACGAATATCCATCTAACAAACGCCTCCACTTGAAAGTTTTGTACAGTGCGCACTGTCTGGATACAGCATAGCAAACGGACCGATTCCAATCTATCAAACATCAGTTGAACGAGCCAATTCAACCGTCGGTTGAATGTTGGTCTATGCTGTCAAAGCCGACTAGTGATTCAAGCGAAGGCTGACCTGCCTCTCAGTAAGACAACCGCTCGCATCAGTCGTTCACGACGATCGTTTTAAGCAGACCGCCCGAACCTTCGACGACTTGTCCGAACACGTCCGGCACTTCCTCCATCGTAAAGCGATGCGTGACGATCGACATGGGATGAATCGCGCCTTCGACCATCAGCCGCTGAACCGCTTCGCCATCCTTCATCCCGGCATACAGCGATGCGACAATATGAAGATGCTTGTTGATCAGGCGGCTCGATTGAAACTCGAACCGCGCGCCTTCGCCGATGACCACGATGGTCCCGTCAACGTTCAGCGCCTCGAACGCCAACTCGTAAGAAGCCGCTTTGCCCGAGCATTCGATCACATAGTCGACGCCTTCGCCGCCGGTCAACCGTTTCAGTTGTTCCACGGCACCGTCTCCCGGCTTCAGAACGGCTTCGGCTCCCAGACGGACTGCGGCGTCCAGGCGCTCTTCGATCGGATCGATGGCGATCACCTTCGCTCCCCGCAGGACGGCAAGCGCGGTCGCGGCAAGTCCGATCGGACCGCAGCCCGTAACGGCTGCCCAGTGGCCTTCGCCCAATGCCGTGCGCGATAGCGCCGCATACGGCGTACCCCAATTGTCGAAAATCAGACTTCCCGCTTCATAGCCGATTTCGGGAGCGAGCAGCAAGCAATTCCGCTCCGGCACGGCGACCTTATCCGAGAAACCGAAGCCCATATGCGTAATCGGCCGGACGCATTTGACGTACGCGCCGTTCTTGCACGCTTTGCATTCGCCGCAGCCCTTCACATTATTAATGGCGACGCGGTCGCCCGGCTGGAGAAGACTAACGCCCGGGCCGACTTGTTCGACGATGCCGGCGACCTCATGACCCGCTACGTAATCGGAATGCTCGGTTACATGCCAGCACCACTTATCTGAACCGCAAATACCGCAGGCTTTCACGGCAACGAGTACTTCGCCTTCAAGGACAGAGGGTTCCTCTACGTGAACGATTCTTAAATCTTTCGGACCGAATGCTTGGATTTGTTTCATCTCGGAATCCTCCATCTTGCGAAAATCAGACTTTTATAAGGCCTGCTAAACTCTACTATAAGCATGTCGGGCTTGAATGAAAAGGCTTTCTTATTTCCTTCCGGAGCGGGCCGCGACAAGGCCAAGCCGAAGCTCGTTCGCATGCTTTTCCGATAATTGAATACATTTAAGTATTCGATAACCAGGAGGATCAGAAGAATGGCACATCCGGAGCGATCGTTCATGAAAGGGACGCTGGCCTTGTCCATCGCCGCTTTCATCAACCGCATTCTTGGCTTTATCAGCGGCATGTTTGTCGCTCGCGTGCTGGGCGCCGAAGGAATAGGACTTCTGATGATGGCGCATCCGCTCGTGCCGCTCGTCATTACGATCACCGAGCTCGGCCTGCCGGTAGCGATTTCGAAGCTGGTCGCGGAGGCCCGCGCGCATGGCGATCATTTGAAAGTAAGGCGTATCCTGCATGTCTCGCTTGCCGTCACCGGCATCTTAAGCATCACCTTAACGGCCGTATCGCTTCTTGGCTCCGAGTGGATCGCTTCCATCTTGCTCAGCGACAAGCGGGCTTATTACGCGATGCTTGCGATAACGCCGATCGCGCCGATCGTGGCCGTCTCCGCGGTGCTGCGCGGGTATTTCCGCGGCATGCAAAACATGAATACGATCGCCGCGTCCGACGTGCTGGAGCATACGGTGCAGATCGCTTGCGTACTCGCGTTAGTTCACCTGCTGATGCCTTACGGCGTGGCGTATGCGGCTGCGGGCGCGATGGCCGCTTCGGTCGTCAGCGAAGCGACCGGCCTCTTGTTCCTTGTCGCCAGCTATAAGCTCCGAGGCGAAGCCCGGATCGCTGGCGAGACATGGGCGAGTCACTTGAAGTCGGGCAAGGGCACGCTCTCCGAGCTGCTGAAGATCGGACTTCCGACGACCGGAACGGGCGTCATTCAATCGGTATACGGCGCCTTCCAGCCTTTGCTCATATCCTCCAGTCTGGCGCTTGCCGGCATAAGCACCGCGCTGGCTACGAAGCAGTTCGGCTTGCTGGCCGGCTATGCGTTTCCGCTGCTGTTCATGCCGAGCTTCATTACGCAGTCGCTGTCCACGGCGCTCGTCCCGGCTATCGGCGAGGCATCGGCGAACAAGAACGGCCTGCTGATGCACGAGCGGATGAATCAGGCGCTGCGGCTCGGATTGCTGGTCGGCGCGCCGGCGACCGTGATTCTATTCGTATGGGCGACGCCGCTTACGACGCTCATCTACGGTTCGCCGGAAGCGGGCATGCTGCTCAAGATCCTGGCGCCGATCTTCTTCCTCCATTATTTCGACGCCCCGCTCCATGCGATTCTGCTCGGACTCGGACGCGCGAACGCGACGCTGTGGAATTATGTCATCGCCACGGCGTTCAAAGCGATTTCGATCTTCGTGTTCGGCAGTCAATTCGGCATCGTCGGCGTTGCGTTCGGCATCGGGATCGGGATTATCATGCAAACGCTGCTGAACTTTTTCTCGATTTCCGGCTCGATCGGCATCTATGTCAATATCCAGCCGTATATCAAGGTTGGCGTCTGCATGTCCTTCATGGCCTTATGCGGGAAGCTGATCATGGATTTCTTATCCGCTTCCGAGGGATTGCCGATGCTATGGAGCGTCATCGGATCCATCGTCGGCGCGCTGCTGCTGTACTTCGCTGCGCTCCTATTGACGGATACATGGAATTGGAAGAGCACGCGCCGCACGATCGGAATCCGCTGGTAGATGAAATCGGCCGTCAGACGTCTCTGCCTTGATAGCGGAGAATAGAGTGGCGCTCGGGCGAATAGACCATGCGAACCGCGGCCATGATTTCATTCTTCCTGAGCTCAGCCTGATCGGAAGGCAGCTCGAGCACGATATCGTCGATATCGTAAGGTCCGATGCGCCAATGCCCGAGTACAGCGCCTTGAAATTCACCGTCAATAAGCAGATACTGCAGCACTTCATACCCTTTGTACCTGTTCGAGAGCTCGTCCGCATGGGCGCGCACCAGAAAATCCGACTTGTCGAGCATGAACGCGCATGATGGCAGCGCCTCGCATGCTTGCAATCGTTCGCTATCGTCCGCACATACGAATCCCGGTCCGAGATCGGCGGTCTCGGCCGCAATGATTTTGCCGGCTTTCAGTAAATCGTCGATCCCCCGTTGGATCGACTTGACGGGCAGCTGCGACCAGCTTCTCATGTTCGCCGCCGTCGCGAACGCCATGGCGCGGACAAAGGTATGGATTACCTCGGCAATCGCTTGATGGGTGCGGATCTCGTCGGCGCTGAGTTCGAACCACTCGGTCTCAAACAGAAACCAGCCCGTGTCCCAGTCCGTATCCGGCTGATGCTCACAGACGAGAAAGGCTTCCTGCAGCGTCTGCAGCGCCTTCGAAATTTCCGCTGCGGGATAGTCGTTCAATTCCAGCTTCAGCTGCTCTTTCGATAAGCCGCCCGAATGACGGAGCAGCCGGATGACCTCTTCGTGGATCGGCGCCATTCGCTTGGGCGGCTTACGAAAGGCCGTAGCGTACCGCGCCAAATCTTCTTGAAACACGTAGCCGATCCGCCCGCCGCAAAATCTTCCTTTGACGACGGCATTCTTCTCCCTCAGCTTGCCGGCGAACGCTTCGCCGGCAAATGACGCGCGATGCACTAATTTCGGCGGTTCGCCCGGCCTCGTGTTATGCACAGGAGATACAGGCTGCAGCAGACGAAACAATTCCAGAAACTCCTGTTCTTCGTTCAGCTGATCGCTCGAGTCGATTGAATGAATTGAAACTGGATCGAGCAGTCGCTGCATGCGCATTCGCTCGCGGATGACTTGCTGCTTGGTCAGTAGTAGCATACGTACGTTCCTCCTATAAGCTGAATTGGATTAGCGGGTATCGGCCAGTGAATTCGTCAGCAGTCGCCCCTGCGCTAGATTTGCTCCGGCGCCTCGAGACCGATTAAGCGCAGTCCGTTCCTCAAGACGGTTTGCACGCAGCGCACCAATGCAAGACGGGCTTCGCGCAGCGGAGCGGGCACATGGTCGAGCAGGATCGGACATTCGTGATAGAAGCGGTTGAACGCTTGCGCGACGTCGATCAGATAGCGGGTCACGATGGACGGCTCGAGCTTGTGCATCGCCAGCTCGACGCGCTCCCCGAACAGGGACAGCTCTTGAAGCAATGGATTCGACGCCTCATCGATAAGCAGGGCAGCGCGTTGCTGTGCCTGCTCGTTCGTCATGGACGCCGCGGCACCGGCTTTCGCCAGAATACTGGATGCGCGCGCATGCGCGTATTGCACGTAAGGACCTGTTTCGCCTTCGAAGTTCAGCATTTCGTCCCAGGAGAACGCAATATCTTTTATTCTGTTCGTGCTCAAATCATGGAAAATAACGGCGCCGACGCCGACCTGTCTAGCCGTCTCGTCGAGATGCTCCATCCCCTGATGGCGCTGCTCCATGATGGCTTTCGTCTTGGCGATGGATTGCTTCAGGACCTCATCCAACTTGACGACATTGCCTTTGCGCGTGGAGAGGCTCATCCCGTCGAGGCTGACGCGGCCGAAGGCGACATGGACCAAATCTCCCGCCCATTCATGGCCCATCAGCTCAACGACTTTGAACCACTGTTGAAAATGCAGATTTTGCGCGTAATCCGTCACGTAAATCGCTTTGTCAAAATCATACGTAGTCTTCCTGTACATGGCCGCCGCAATATCGCGCGTATGGTACAACGACGACCCGTCCTGCTTCAGGATGAGCGCCGGCGACATGCCGAAGCCATCCAAGCGGACCAGCCAAGCGCCGCTGTCTTCCTCGAGCAGCCCTTTCGCTTTCAGCTCCTCCACGACGGGTGCCGTTTTATCGTTATAGAAGCTTTCGCCGGTATAAGTATCGAACGTAATGCCAAGCAGTTCATAGATGCGGTTGAATGCAATCAAGCTGATGTCAACGAACCATTGCCATAGCGACAACGCTTCCGCATCGCCTTGTTCCATCTTCGCAAACCACGCACGGGCCTCATCGTTCAGCCCCGCATCTTTATCCGCCTCATCGTGAAACTTAACGTACAGACGCAGCAGTTCATCGATGCCGTCCTCTTCGATCGCCGCTTCGTCGCCCCACATGCGATATGCGACAATCAGCTTTCCGAACTGGGTTCCCCAATCGCCGAGATGGTTGATCCCGACGCAGGCGTACCCAAGAAAATCATGGATGCGGTATAACGCGTTGCCGATGACCGTCGATCTCAGGTGGGCAATGTGGAACGGCTTGGCGATATTGGGAGACGAGTAATCGATCACGACTGTCTTGCCGCTGCCGATGTTCTGCGCGCCGTAAAGCTCCCCCTGCTGCAAAATGCCCGCGACGACCGATTCCGCCACATGCGCCTTGTTCAAGTAGAAATTGAGGTAGCCGGCGCTCGCTTCGATACGCTCCACGCCCTCTAGTTGAAGGCGATTCTTCAAATCTTCGGCAATCGCTTGCGGCGCCTTGCGCAGCTGTCTGCTTAATTTGAAGCAAGGCAGCGACAAATCCCCTTGTTCCTTGTTGCTCGGATATTCGATCAGCGCAAGCAACTCCTCCACGGAAACCTCGTTCAGCAACGACGATACTTCCGCGGCGATGATGGTCTTGAATGTTCTCATAAGCTCCACTTCCTTTCTTGGATATGACGACGAATGGCCGGCAAACGCAAAAAGACTCCCGTCTCCTAAGAGACGAGAGCCTGAGGTTCCCGCGGTGCCACTCTAAGTGCCCGGCGATGCGCCTGACCACTCATACTGATAACGGTCAGCGACCGGATCTGCCTACGAATGCGCTGGTTCGGCAAACCATTTCCCGGGTCCGATTCCGCCATGCGCGCGTACCGGCTTCCACCAACCCGGCTCGCTAAGACTGCGCTGCATCGCGTACTGTCCCGTTCATTAACGTTTCCACTATTTTCTTGAGAGTTACTGTATCATACGCGAGTTGCCGGCGCAAGGTCTAATCGAACAGGATTTCATGTCCAGGGTTGTTCTTCATGTCGAAGAGCGCTTTGATTTGTTCCGCCGTATTGCGTTCCGTCGATAACGGAGGCAATTCGTCTTCCGCGAAGTAGCCGACAGCCGTCGTTTCCATGCCGGCCTCCGCTTGACCGCCGAGCACCTCGCATCGAATAAAGATTTTGTACACGTGGAACGGGGAAGGCGGATGCGCATGGAACTTCTTGTCGAGAATCCCGAGCAGTCGGAGCGGCATGACTTCCAATCCCGCTTCCTCCTTCACTTCCTTGACGACCACTTCCTTGGCCGAAAGCCCGATATCCGCCCATCCGCCCGGCAGCGCCCAAGCGCCATCCAGTCGTTCGCGAACGAGCAGAATCCGATCTTCATCGAAGATCACGCCGCGAACGTCCACCTTCGGCGTCTGATAACCGGTTTCGCCGGCAAACAGCGTTCTGATCTGGGATTCCTCGACCTCCGTATATTGCTGCATGATTTCGATGCTTAATGACCTTAATTGTTCGAATCGTTCGAGGTCGTAGATGTCTTTGGAATAGGCCAGTCCCGCTTGGCTGATCGCTTGAATCTGTTTCGCCCATTCGAGCCATTTCAGTTGCATCGGATTCATCCTTTCGAGTATGCTGACGGATTTTGGGTTCGGTTGAGAGATTAGTAGAGGCGCGAGTTTCCGGCCCTCCATTCATTCGGCGTTGAGTTCAGTCTAGCACAACTGCGCGGAATATAAATGGAGTAAAGTTCCTTGCGGATGGAAGGATGTGACTTCATCGCAAACGCAGATAAACAGGCCGCCGGATTGATAGGCTCCAGCAGCCTGTTCCTTTAATTAATGCTATTAAACGTCATCCTGATGCAGTCCCGTCTCTACTGCCCCTTCCCGAAGATTAACGTAACGGGCCGCGACGAACAGCAGATCGGAGAGCCGGTTCAAATACGTCAGCACGACCGGGCTGATGTCTTCCTCCTTCCACACCTCGACGGCCATCCGCTCCGCCCGGCGGACGATCGTCCTTGCCGCGTGAAGCGAAGCGCCGCATAGATGGCCGCCCGGCAATATGAAGTTAGATAACGGGGGCAGGCTCGCCTCCATCTCATCGATTTGCTCTTCCAAGAAACCGACGTCGGCTTCCGTGATCGGCCATGCGACCTTCAGTCTGGTCGGAGTCGCCAATTCCGCACCGACATGGAACAGCTTCGTCTGCACGACATGCATCGCCTGCCGAAACGCTGCCCATTCTTCGCCCTGCCCGAGCGAAGCAAGCGCCAAACCGATCATCGAATTGGCTTCATCGCACGTACCGTAAGCATTCACCCTTGATGAATTCTTCGAGACTCTCTTTCCGTGCACCAAGCTCGTTTGGCCTTTGTCTCCCGTTCGCGTATAGATTTTCATGGAAATCCTCCTCGTCCGCGCTACATGTTCCGTCGGTATTGTCCGCCGACCTCGTATAGAGCGCTCGTGATTTGTCCGAGCGACGCCGATTTCACGACTTCCATTAACGCTTCGAACAAATTGCCGTTCTGCCGGGCAACCTGCTTCAAGTGATCGAGCGCAGTCCGACTCTGATCCTGATGCTTCAGCCGGAACGCCGACAAATGGCGAATTTGCTCCTGCTTCTCCTCTTCCGTCGAACGGGCCAGCTCGATATCGTAACGATGCTCGCTCGGGTTCCGGTCGACGAACGTATTCACCCCGATGATCGGCAGCTCGCCGCTATGCTTCAAATGCTCGTAATGCAGCGATTCATCTTGGATTTTGCCCCGCTGGTATCCCGTTTCCATCGCTCCCAGCACTCCGCCGCGATCATGCAGGCGCTGAAATTCCAGCAGCACCGCTTCTTCCATGAGGTCGGTAAGCTCTTCGATGATAAAAGAGCCTTGGAGCGGGTTCTCGTTCTTGGCCATGCCCAGCTCGCGGCTGATAATCAGCTGAATGGCCATCGCCCGGCGCACGGAGCTTTCGGTCGGCGTCGTCACGGCCTCGTCGTAGGCATTCGTATGCAGGGAATTGCAGTTGTCGTAGATTGCCATCAGCGCCTGCAGCGTCGTGCGAATGTCGTTGAAATCCATCTCCTGCGCATGCAGCGAGCGGCCGGACGTCTGAATATGGTATTTGAGCTTCTGGCTGCGTTCATTGGCGCCGTACTTATGCTTCATGACCGTGGACCAGATGCGCCGGGCGACGCGACCCATGACGCTGTATTCCGGATCGAGTCCGTTACTGAAGAAGAACGATAGATTCGGCGCGAATTCGTCGATTCGCATCCCGCGGGACAGGTAATATTCGACGTAGGTGAACCCGTTCGCCAGCGTAAACGCCAATTGGGTAACGGGGTTGGCTCCGGCTTCCGCGATATGATAGCCGCTAATGCTGACCGAATAATAATGGCGCACCTGATGATCGATAAAATACTGCTGGACGTCTCCCATCATTTTCAACGCGAACTCCGTACTGAAGATGCACGTGTTCTGACCCTGGTCTTCTTTGAGAATATCCGCCTGCACCGTGCCGCGCACCGCTTGCAGCGTGGATGCCCGGATGCCTGCATATTCCGCTTCGTCCGGCTGTCGGCCATGCTCCGCCGCGAAGCGATCGACCTGCTGATCGATGGCCGTATTCATGAACATCGCCAAGATCGCCGGTGCTGGACCGTTGATCGTCATCGATACGCTGACGGAAGGATGACAGAGATCAAAGCCGGCGTACAGCTTCTTCATATCGTCGAGCGAGCACACGTTAACGCCGCTGTTCCCGATTTTGCCGAAAATGTCCGGACGATCGCTCGGATCCTGCCCGTACAGCGTCACGCTGTCGAAGGCGGTAGACAGCCTTTTGGCATCGTCGTTGCGGCACAGGTAGTGGAACCGGCGATTGGTCCGCTCCGGCGTGCCTTCTCCGGCGAATTGACGCTTGGGCTCTTCGTCGGTGCGCTTGAATGCGAATACGCCCGCCGTATACGGAAAGGAACCAGGCAAGTTCTCCTTCAGCAGCCAGCGGAGCAATTCGCCGTCTTCATCGAACTTCGGCAGACTTATCCGCGGAATACGGCTGCCCGACAGCGATTGAGAAACCAGTTCGGTTCCGGCTTCCATGCCGCGAACCTTCGTAAATAGCCAATCTTGGCCGTACGCATCGCGGATGCCCGGCCATGCATCCAATTGCTTCCGGCTATCCGGATGCTGGACGGCTTCGCATTCGGCGAGCATGGCATCCAGCTTCTCCGCGATTAGAGCTGCTTCAGCGTCAGTCAGATGCTGTCCGCTGTTGGCTGCGATCAGCCTTTTCGTCCCCTGCAGCTGCGCCATGTCGCGCGCGACCGTGACTTGCTCTTCAATGAATGCGCGATACCGGCGGACGGTTTGAGCGATTTCGCTCAGGTAACCGGTTCGATCGGGAGGAATGATCGCATTCATGCTCGCCGCATTCGCATCGGCTCTTGGATGCGCGCGCCCGCTTGCATTCGCACTCGCACTTGCAAGCGTACTTTCATTTGCGCTCGCGTTCATACTCGCAGTCGCCGGCGCGGCATTCTGCTGAAGCCGCCAGCTTCCGCCTGTTTTCCCTTCCACGATCCGCATCAGCTCGCGGAAGAGCACCGTCGTGCCGGGATCGTTAAACTGGCTGGCAATCGTGCCGAACACGGGCAGCCGTTCATCGGGAACATCGAACCATTGCCGGCTGCGCTTGAACTGCTTGCGCACATCCCGAAGCGCGTCCTCCGATCCGCGGCGCTCGAATTTATTGATCGCGATCATGTCCGCGTAATCGATCATATCGATCTTCTCCAGCTGGGAGGCGGCTCCGAACTCGCTCGTCATGACATACATCGCCACATCGCAGACATCGACGATGGCCGCCCCGCCTTGGCCGATGCCGCTCGTTTCAAGGATAACGAAGTCGTACCCCGCTTGCTTCACGATGGCGATGGCGTCCTTGGCGGCCTCGCTGATTTCGGACTTGGAGCCCCTTGTCGCCATGCTGCGCATGAACACTCTCGGATCCTGAATCGCATTCATTCGGATCCGATCGCCGAGCAGCGCGCCGCCCGACTTCAGCTTGGTCGGATCGACCGAGATGACGGCAATGGTCCGGTCCGGGAAGCCGCTCAAATACCGGCGCACCAATTCGTCAGTTAGCGAGCTTTTGCCTGCGCCGCCAGTGCCCGTAATGCCGAGTACCGGAACCGCGGGAACATCGGCGTGCAGCTGCTTCAGTACGGCGGATTCGACATCGTCCACGGCCGTCCCGCCCGCATTGTCTTCTGCGAGTGAGATCAGCCTAGCCGTGGCGCCCCAGCCGTGATCCTCCAGCGGTGCCCGCTTCGTAAGCGATGCCCAGTCTTGATCGGCTTGCCGCGGGGTCTTGAAATCGCACGCTTGAATCATATGATTGATCATGCCTTGCAGCCCCATCTCGCGGCCGTCATCCGGCGAGAAAATCCGGGCGATTCCATAGTCGTGCAGCGCTTTGATTTCAGCAGGTACGATGACGCCTCCACCGCCGGCAAAGATTCGGACATGGCCTGCCCCCGCTTGCTGCAGCACATCGTACATATAGGTCATATATTCGATATGTCCGCCTTGATAGGAGCTGATCGCAATGCCCTGCACGTCTTCCTGGATGGCCGCGCTCGTTACCTCCCGAACGGAGCGGTTATGACCGAGATGAATGACCTCGACGCCGGACGCTTGAAGAATCCGTCTCATAATGTTTATGGAAGCATCGTGGCCATCGAACAAGGCGGCAGCCGTCACAAAACGAACAGGGTTGTTCGGGCGAATCATTTGTTGTTCCAAGGTGCATTCCGCCCTTCCATCAAGATTGAAGCTGCTTCGACTTCACGGTATCTCCTTACTACAATATTCGCGTTCCCGCAGGAGATGCCGCGTGGGTGAAACGGTTTCAGCGTCTCGCGACGCAGAAATAGCCCGCAGGCAAATCTGCGGGCTGAGCGTAAATTGGTGGACAGAGATGACGCTATTGATGGAATAATAGGCGTCTTCGGCTTTTGGAGGACACAGGAGAGTTTATAGGATTGAAATGCAGTTCAAAATCAAGGCTTTGGTCGCCTATAACGGAACGTGAGTCCGCCCAGCTGCCAAAAACGGTAGATTTGCTTGAATAGAGGATTCCATGGCCGCGAAGAAGGTTCGACGGCGGCGGAGCCGAGTGCTTGTAGTCAACGCTACATGATTGCGAAATGTCATGCACAAAAACAAAAAAACGAGAAAGCCATTGCATCCTCGATCATAATTCATCTCACTTTGAACCTAAATGCCCGCTTTGACCAAACCTCTTATTCCAACATAGCGTTCGCGGGCTACCAATTCATTGCGGGATGTATGAAAAAAGCAATATTCTCGGTGAGGATTCTCTCTATGAAGTTCGCTGTAGCGACGCAATGCTTGGGTGGACTCATCAAAAGTATCGATGACAACAACTTCTTCTATAAAGCGTTGCCCCCTGTGAATAAGCCTTTGTCGCTTCAAGTACGACCCATTCTTCCGGAAAACGCTCCCGAACTTCTTCCCAACGCATCTCGCCACCACCTAATTACTTTTATTTGTATTGTAGGATAGCAGGTGTCCTATAGTCAGGTTTGTTCTTAACTCGTCTTCTATTCGCATCGAAATATGAGCCTAATCCGACAGTGCCCGCATGATGTTCGACTTCGCCTCTGCCGCGATCGCTTCATTCCCGTCATCGACCGCCTGCATCAAGATCAGTACAGGTATGTATACCGCGATCAGGCGCGCCAGCAGCTTCGTTTCCTCGTCCACCTCTCCGTACGTTTCAAAAAACGCTCCTCGAGCGTACGGAGGTAAAAAGCTGTAAGCAATGCTCAAATCGCAAGCCGGATGGCCAACACTTAGATCACCCCAATCAATGATACCGGAGACGGTCCCGTTCTCATTCACCAGTATATTCTTGAAATGAAGATCGCCGTGCAGCAGCGCATTCACCGCCTCGACACGGTCCGTTTTCAACCCACTTATATACGCTTGAATCGCATCGGACTCTTCCTCCGACAAGTGTGTAAACACTTTCGATAGGAAGCCCTCCAATTTCACCTTTCGCGATGCGATATCCGTCAAGCCTCGATGATCCTGATGAACTCCGTCCTTCAGCGCCGCCTGTACCGGAAACTCATGCAATTTCCGCAAAAATTTCGCTAGCGTCTCTGCCGATAAAGCCCGGCGCTCTTCCGTCAAGCCGATGGGGAAATCTCCTGGCACGTAGGTATACCCAAGAAATGGTGCCGGATATTCGTCGCTTGCTTCGCCATAAAACAACGGTTTCGGGTAGGGGACGGTCATATATGACTCCAGCTTCGGAAGCAGCTTTCCTTCCATACGAATCGAGCCAACTGCAATCGTTCTTCTTGGAAACCGGAACACGTACTCGTCGCCGATGAGATAAACCGTATTGTCCCAGCCCCAGCCCAATCGTTTCACTTGCTTCGATGTCAGCTGCGGGAATTGGCTGCTGATCAACACTCGCGCTAGCTCTTCGTTAACCTCCCACTCCGCATCCCATACATTCGTATCTCCCATGAATGATCTGCCACCTCCACTGGTTAACTAGACCCCTTATATTTCTCCCTATTTATCTCCTCTTTCAAATGGAAACATTCTTCTAGGTCTGGTTTAATCTTTTATTTTTCCTTATTACATCTGCTAATTCCCCGACTTCTTCAACAAGTTTAAGAAAATAATCATTTTTGATAGATGTAATCCTCTTGTCTTGTTTTGTGAACAAAGGTCGCTCCAATTTCATTCAATATGCGTCTTATTGGTTTGAAATCATAGCAAAAACATTTCGTTTGCCGTATAAGCGATGCTTTCATTTGATTTCCTCCAGCATTCTTATATTGAATCCATGCTTTCCGAAAGTAACGGCAAATTATCCGCTCGTGCCTTGTCCCGAGTACCAGTCCAGCACCCGTAAAGCGCGCAGCGTGTTCCACCTGCTCGGCTGCCCCACACCTTCGTTCACCTCGACCGCCATTGTGCCGGGGTGCTGATTCTCAAGCGGCCATCGGCCGTCGCCGTCGCGCTTCGACACGACCAGCTCGATCGCCTCGGCCACGCGCTCGTCCGGTGTGGTGCCGGCCCTTCGCAGATACTCAAGTCCTCGAAGCACGTCATAGTGCCACCAAGTCGGGAAGGAGAAGCTTGCCCAGGCGACGCCGCCCTTGCGGTCCCGCTCGATCGCCTCGCCTGTCGAACGCCGCCTGAAGAGTCTGCGTTCAAGGAGATACTCCTGCCCGCGAAGGCGGGCTTCCGTTACCGCCGCACTTTCCACGCCGGCCAGTTCATATTCGAGCAGGGCTTCCAGCACGCAGATCGTGGTGTTGAACGACGACCGCGTCGATCCTTTTTCTGCGTCGCAATTCCAGCCTCCATCCGGCAGCTGCTCGCCGAGCAGGCGGTCGACGATCCGCCGTACGTCCTGGCCGAAATAGGCCCCGCTCGCCGCGACTTGCCCGTTGATGCAGGGCTCGACCTCCCCGATGAAGAAGGGATTGCCCTTCCATTCCCAACCCCGCCATTCGCCGTCCATGTCCCATCCCCGCCATGTCACCTGATCACGGACCAATTCTACCGCTCGCCGTGACTCATCGCTTACGGGATCAAGACCCAGCTCACGGAGAAGAGACAAGACGTGCATCGTGGAATCCCACCCGTGATTCCACGCCTCGCCAGCCCACGACCCGTCCGCCCTCTGCAGGGCAAGCAACCGAGCGCCCACTCCCTCGGTGGCCACCTTTGCGCGTTCAACCTCGACCTCCTCCGCTGGCGCATCGATCAAGTCACGCATCACTTGCCACCGGATCGAAGGGTCTGAATCAAGCAGCCAGTTTATAACCGAACGATTAATAGCCATCTAACCGTCCTCCTTGTATTCGTATCTAACGACGAAAAACTTCCCGGCATAAAAACTTCCCCGCATATATGAATCGATTCAACGCTCCATGGCGGCAAGCAGGCGACAATATCGGTATCCGTCTGGCACAGTCCTGACTCATTACACATCCGTCGAGTAGACCGCAAAGCCGCTTCGCTTCTCCCAGCCCCTGCGGCTCCAGAACGCTTGTCCGATTTCATTATCGTCAAGAACGAACAGATGGCATTTGTCGATTCCGGCTTCCCGCAAGCCTTGCAAGCTCTTACTTATCAGCTGCTGCGCAATTCTCTGATTACGGTAAGCCGGATTCACGGCCGCATGATAGATAAAACCTCTCCGTCCGTCATGTCCGCACAGCACGGTGCCCACGATGAGACCATCGGCTTCGAACACGTAGCTCAATCCGGGATTCCGTTCCAAATACATGGCTATATTCGGTTTGGAGTCGGCAGCGCTTAATGCCAACCCTTCAATGGCGTTCCATAGCGCAAGCATCTGATCATAGTCGTTAATTGTCATTTCACGCAGCAAGATTACCCAATTCCCTTCTAATAAAGTTGTATTTACTGTCCTATTTACAGTATACATGTGGAACCAATTCCCGAAAATCATTCTTTTAGTTAACGGCGCTAAATAAATGCGCAGCACCATGGATTACCGGGCAATAAACGCGAAAAAGCCACTGACATGATTGTCAGTGGCTTCGGGCAATGACTTTGAACAGTGGCTTCAATTCAAGCAGCCGCAATGCCGCCAAAATTACCCGCTGCTATGCGCCTTGAATAACGCTGCGAATGAACGCGACTTCCTCGGCAGTCAACGGATTGCCTGCTCCCTGCGCATTGGATTCCACCTGCTTCGCGTTCTTGAAGCCGGGAATGACGCAAGCGTTCGGCGATTGCGCCAGCGCGAATTGAATCGCCACGCGCACCAAATCTTGCACTTCCATGCCGAACCGTTCCTTGATCGTTCCAAGGCGGCGGCGAATCTCAAGCAGACGCTCCTTCGTATACGCGTCATTGGAAGAGCGGTTATCCCCTTCGCCGAACTTCGGCGGATGCTCCGGATCGAATTTGTCGAGCAGCAAGCCTTGGGCGAGCGGTCCGAACAGCACCATGCCGATGTTCTGTTCATCGGCCCAGCGGAACAGATTCGTATCCGGCTTGTCGAAGGAATTGCCGAACGCATTGTAGTGGAACTGAAGCACGTCCGGACGCGTAATCGGACAAACGCGCATGAAATCGCCATAGCCGTAGCCGGATTGGCCGATGACGCGGACCTTGCCTTCCTTCTGCAGCTGACGCATCGTATCGGCTGCTTCCTCCAAATACAAATCGTTCGGTCCGAAATTCGTATTATGGAAGAAATGCAGGTCCAGGTAGTCCGTGCCCAAATTCATCAGCGATTGTTCGAGCTGATGACGGATATGTATGGGCTGCATCGCGTTAGGTGCCGTACCGCGGAACCAGCCGACTTTGGAAGCGATGACGACTTGATCGCGCGGAACTTCTTTCAGAAACCGGCCGAGCACGCGCTCCGAATGCCCATCGCCGTAGACGTCCGCCGTATCGAAATGATTGATGCCAAGCTCGAACGCGCGTTTCAAGCCGTCAAGCGATGCGCTGTCGTCATTGCCCGACCAGCCTACGGCCTCGCCGTCGCGCCATGATGGCCCGCCGATTGCCCAGCAGCCCAAACTTACTTCGCTAACCTTTAAACCGGAACGTCCAAGAACACGGTATTCCACTGCGTTCACTCCTTATTATGTATTCATAATATGTATACATCTGAAACTATACGCAAGTTGCGGCCAGGATGGAAGTATGTACTTTAATTTCAGCTACTACCCTTTAAGTTACTACCCCCTATCCCCAGTAAAATAAAGACGAACCAAGCCGCTAGCGAGACTTGGTTCGTCGTTAAATCAATGGGAGTTATGAGGAAATGCTTGACTGAATTAGTGCATGTCAACCGTAGCTTTAACCGCTGCCGATCCTTCTTCGCGTTTCGGCATCCGCAGCTTGCCGTAGAAGTAAGCGGAGATCAGACCGATTAACACGACGATAATACCGATGACGAAGACGGAAGTAATTGCGTCGCTTAGAATATGTTGCAGCGCAGCAAGCAGTTTGTCTGGGATCTTCGCTTTCACTTCCGGCTGGAGCAAAGCTTGCGGGTTCGCAAACTGCTTCAACTGGTCTTCCGGAATGTCTTTGAAGTCGTTCACGATACCGGAGATGCCGTCCGTCATTCTGCTCGACATGATGACGCCCATAATCGCGACGCCTACGGTACCGCCGATGGAACGCGTGAATTGCGTCGTCGACGTGGCGACGCCTCGAAGATCATGCCCCACCGCGCTTTGCGCGGCGATCGTAAGGACCGGCATGAGCGCACCCATTCCGAGACCGACAATAATCATATACAAGACAAGCTCGAAGCTGCTCGTGCCGGTACCCATCTGCGACATGAGCAGGTAACCGACCGTCATGATCGCCATCGACACCATGACGATCGAACGATAGCTGAACTTCGTTATGAGACGGCCGCCTACGATGCTGGAGGCGATCAGCGACAGCATGAGCGGCGTCAGGATGTAACCGGAATGCGAAGCCGATGTTCCGATGACCGCTTGCGAGAACAGCGGAATGTACGTAATCGCGCCGAACATCCCCATCCCCATCATGAAGCCTACGATGCTGGATACCGAAATCGCGCGGAAATGGAACAAGCGAAGCGGGATGATCGGTTCCTTCACCTTGGATTCAATCCAGAGGAAGACGAGAATGAGCAGCAAGCTGGCACCGAATAAGCCGAGAATTTGCGGGGAACCCCACGCGTAATGCTTCATGCCGCCTTCGGATGAACCGCTGCCGCCCATTTCGATGGCCAGCAGGAACGCGACGACTGCGCCGGTCAGCGTAGAAGCGCCGCCCCAGTCGATCGATTTTTTCTCGGTGCTTTTGGATTCTTTCAATGCGATGGAGAGAATAATTGCCGCGAAGATACCGAAAGGCAAATTGATGTAGAAAATCCACTGCCAAGCCATATGATCGACGATGAAGCCGCCGACTGCCGGGCCGATGACGCTGGATAAGCCGAATACGGCGCCGAAGATACCTTGCATCTTGCCGCGGCGGTCCGGCGGGAAAATATCGCCGATGATCGTCATGGCGATCGGCATCAGCGCGCCTGCGCCGATCCCTTGAATGGCGCGGAAGACGATCAATTGCGTCATGTCATGCGACAAGCCGCAAAGCGCCGAGCCGACGAGGAACAGCCCCATCCCGATCAAATATACGAGCCGTCTGCCGAACAAATCCGCCAGCTTGCCGAAGATCGGAACAGCCGTCGTCGAGGTCAGCATGTAGATCGTGAATACCCAGCTGTACAAGCTGAAACCGTTCAATTCCGCAATGACATGCGGCATTGCCGTCGAGACAATCGTTTGGTCGAGCGATCCGAGCAGCAAGCCCAGCATGAGCCCGGTCACGATCCAACGAATTTGTCTTGCACTGATATTTGTCATCGTTACACTTCCTTATTCTGTTCTTGTTTATCTTCTAGCAGGTGAAACAGCAGTTTGAACGCATCCAGGATAACATCCACTTGCGATTCCTCCAGCTGTCCAACGATGCTCGTAAACCATTCATGCCGCTGTTTCCATGTCGATTCGATCGTTTCTTTGCCGCTCTCCGTTAAGCTGAGCAGTACGACTCTGCGGTCTTCTTCAGGACGGGTTCTCTCGATCAAGCCCAAAGAAACAAGCTTATCCGTCAGACCGGTTGCGGCGCCGGAGGTGATGCCGAGAAGTTTAGCGACATCATTGACTTTGCAGGTTTCGACGCGATGCAGATACTTCAGGACGAAAATATGACCGTTCGCCAAGTTCAACGGATTCTCCAGCGTCTTCATGCGATTCTTCGCGCTCTGAAGCCACCGTTCCATGATGAGCTGTAGTTCCGATAACTTGGCTTCTTTGCCGTTCGTTTCTTCGATTATTTTTCCCCTCCGATCGGAGCGTGAACGAGTTCCGTTCAATACCTTCTTGATTAAATAACTTAGTCAGTAAGCTATTTAACCTCTAAGAGGTTATAACAATTTTTGGCTCGCGTCAATAGCGAATTGCCGTTCTATCCGCCGAGCTTAACGATCGACGAAGCAAAAAAGGACATAAGCCGCTGTCGTTAGTGTCCGACATGTGCTTATATCCTACATTTCTCGTTCATTTCATTAAATTAGTTAACCTAGTTAAATTCCGTCCAAACAAATTAAACGTTGATCTTAGCAGGCGCTTAATAGGTTTTGCCCAGAAGAACTAAGATTTGATTGGCGCCGGTCCGCTTGAGCACGTAATAACCGGCTTCGGATGCTTCAGCCGTTCCGGCCTCGGTGACCGCGCATAATCCGCCCGCTTGACAACTGCCATCGTCACGAAGGAGCAGTTTGCCCAGCATTCCCACGGCGACCCATTCCGGTCTCCGATTCCGCGGAACGTAGCTTCGCGCCGGGTCCCAAGCCGGGTTCAACGCCGGCTGCCGTTCCGTGCGCGCAGGCAGGATCATCGTTCCATCCGCATCGAAGAGCGCCGGCACCGCCGCGTCGGCATATACCGTTCTGCCCCACTCGTCGGTCAAATATTTCATGTCCCAGCCCAGTTCCCCGCTATTCGATAGAAAAGCCGGTTTCGCGCTTGTAATGCCTGCGATGAAGCGGTCTTCGGCGCGCGCGATTCGCACCTTATCCCCTTCCAAAGCGACGAAGTAGCCCGGTTCGATCGGGTTGCCATCCACAGTTTCAAACATTTCCGCATAATCGGCAGCAGGGCTGCTGACCGTTCCATCGATTTTCACGTCGCCGTTGCTTAATATTTTGGCGGCTAATCCCGGAGCGCTGCCACTGGAGCCATTGGCTAGGTACCAAGAGTAACTCAGCTCGTCAGCGGCTCCGTATCTGCCCATGATGTGCACGCCGTCGAATCCGTTCGTCGACGTTCCCGTTCCTTCAGCATGGGAAACGAAAGTATCCGCGATCGTGCTTACGCCTTCCGTATGGGAAGCGAAGCCGCTGGCCATCGTTAATGCGCCTTCGGCATGCGAGATTTGGCCGCCTGCCGTCGTTTGATTGCCCTCCGCATGGGAGAGATCGCCGATTGCGCTCGTCCGCTGTCCTTCTGCATGGGCGAACAAGCCGCTGGCCACGTTCAGGTTGCCTTCCGCGTGCGAGGCTCTGCCGCTGGCCGTGTTATTCTCGCCTTCCGCATGGGAGCTTTGACCGGAAGCGGTCGTGCCCATTCCTTCTGCGTGGGAATCCAGTCCGGCGGCCTGCGTCAATTCCCCTTCTGCATGGGCGTTAAGTCCTTGGGCCAGCGTGATCAGCCCTTCCGCATGGGACTGATCGCCGGCCGCTCTCGTTTCCCGCCCTTCCGCATGGGAATAGAGGCCGCTTGCGATGGATCCGCCTCCCTCCGCATGGGAAGCGGGTCCGGTCGCTTGCGTAATATACCCCTCCGAATGCGCTGCTTCGCCGAACGCAAGCGTGTCAAACCCTTCCGCATGGGAATTCTCGCCTTGAGCGCTCGTTACCTCACCCTCTGCATGTGAATATAGCCCGCTGGCAACGGAGCCGCCGCCTTCCGCATGGGAAGCAGCACCTGTCGCTTGCGTGATATACCCTTCCGCGTGCGCGGCAGTGGAGCTTGCTATCGTTTGTAGTCCTTCCGCGTGAGATGAAGTCCCGCTGGCAACGGTGTTCGTACCTTCCGCCGCCGAGCAAGCTCCGGTCGCTTGTGCATTGCATGCCAATTATATCCTCTCCTCTATCGCCGCTTATGCATGTATGAATAAGACGGCGATTTCACCTTGTCCGACTAATATATTCTATGAACACGAAGCGATTAACGCTTGTTCGTTCACACAAAGACATGGAGATTAATCGGAGGGCAGGCAAGAGTAAAAACAAGCATCAGCCAATGGCGTGCATCGGAATGTTGATCGTCGACATCGCCTGCTTCTTCTGCTGGTCGTTGACATGCGTATAAATCATCGTCGTCTCGATCGATGCATGGCCCATCAGCTCCTTGACGACCCGGATATCGACTCCGTTCTTGAGCAGCATCGTGGCAAACGTATGCCTGAGCTTGTGGCAGGAGAGCTTCATGTCCGCTAAGCTTGGATTTTGCTGCTTGAAGGCCATGAACGTCTGCCCGGCGATCTTCTGAATTTGCCGGATGGACAGTCGTTTGCCTTTCTGGGAGACGAAGAAGGCGTCTTCCTTCTCCCGATAGGGCTCTATGCGCTCCTGCTCGACCTCGGACAGCATGGCGGACAGCGTTTCGGGCACGGGGATCTCGTTCCATTTTCTCCCTTTGCCGAACACCTCGATCGTTCCCTTCGCCTTCTTGAAGTCGCTGCGATTCAATCGATGCACTTCGCCGACGCGCAGCCCGCAATAACTCATCAGCAAGAAAATCGCAATATTGCGGTTCCGGTAACGCCCTTCTATGTAAGCCAGACTATCCGCGAGCTCTTCTTCTTCGAGATAGACCGGTTTCTTGTTCTTCTCCGTCTTCGATTTCTTCACTTCCAACGCCGGATTGCGCGAGGCCATCTCGAAATCGATCAGCGACGCATAGAAGGTGCGAATGGCAGACAGCGTTCGGTTCCTCGTGCGGTCTCCCGTTGACTGCTGTTTGGAAACGAGAAAGGCGATCACCTGCATCTTTCCCGCTTTCTCGACGGCAAGCTCATCCAAGGAGTGCAAATAGGCGTAAACCTCGCGCATGTATTCTTTTTGCGTCGTTTCCGTATAGCCGGCTTGTTTCATCCAGATTCGAAAGGCATGCGTCTGTTCCCCGTACCATTCTTCCAGCTCATGCTGACTCGGCACCTCGAATACACCTCATTATTAGGTATTTTAAGCGAAACATTGACCAAGCTTATCCCTCAAAAGCAGCTTACAAATGAAAGTGCGCAAAACTCTGATTTTGCGCACTTATTATAGCACAAGATTTACCGCTTGTCTCCGTATCCGTCTGGTCGCCGCAGCGAGGCAAGAATGATTAAATTGCACAAAAAAAACCGCGATTTACGCGGCTTTTAATGAAGTGAAGAGCCCTAATTGGATTTGATTTAAAAGGTGTTATATACGTTTTCGCATTCTTGCCCTGTCGGTTCGTAGAAACAGTGCTTCTTCCATCTTCCCGCGAACGGCTGATCGTACCAGGTCGGCGGACAGGGTCCGGGATTATCGAACGAACCCGGACGGAAATACCAGAGCGAGTATTTGGCTGGCCAATCCCGCTCCCCGTTCACGGCCCGTTGCGCCAATCGGCGTTCTCTATCTCTTGCGCTTTGGTAATACAGGCCATGCTGCAATGCTTCGAATGCATGAGGCTGGTTGATCATTTGGGGAATGGTCCGGATGTCTTTGAAATCGGAGCAATTCGCTCTTATGCGGTTAATGCCGACATTGCCGACAAGGAACATGCCCTTCTCGCCCTCGGTCTCGGCTTCGGCTCGCAGCAGCCTTGCCAACATGCTAATATCTTGACTCCTGGCTTTAACAACTCCCATTAGCTCACCTCTCTAGGTCTCTAGACACATCATATTGCAGGTGAAGGGGATTTGTTACCCAGGTATCCAGGTTCGACTATAAGTTACGCAGCAAGTGGTCTTGTTTGAGCAATTTGACATGCTCCGTCAATAACGCGATGAATCCTCGCGAAGCTTTGCCTAGATATTTATCGCGGTGATACACGATGCCCACTTCCCTGCGCAGCGCGGGATTTTGAATCGGAATGCGGACCAACTCGTCGTAGTCATACATTTCGATCAACGTCTTCGATAACACCGTGCCGCCCGCTCCCGAACGAACGAGTCCGAATAACGATTCGATCGTTGTCGTTTCGATCATGGGATTCAGGTTAAAACCGGCCAGGGAACATGTCATGTCGACCATTTGCCGGCATTGATGGGTTTCCGGGAACATCACGATCGGTACGTTCAGAATTTCATCGAACTGGATCGCAGTACGGTCCGCATAAGGATGTTTGGCCGTTGCGACAAAATAAAAGTCTTCGCTGTAAAGGGGAATCGCATGAATCCTTGCATCCTCGATCGGCAGGATCGTTAAGGCGAGATCCAGTTCGTTTTGCAAAATGCGGGTTTCGATATTTTCGACGCCGAAGATTTTAATCCGGACTTTGGGATATTCGCGGTGAAAATCGAGCAGCAGCGAGGTGACAAGCTGGTTAAGCTCGCCCGGAAGGGCGCCGATCGCTAAGGTGCCTCGCTCGATTTGCTGAAGTTCTTGGATCTGCTCAATGGCGCTCGATAAATTGCCGACCGCCAATTTCGTTTGTTTATACAAAATCATCCCGGCCTCGGTAATCGCGATCTTTTTCCCGATCCGGTCGAATAACGGAACGCCAACCTCGTCTTCGAGCGCCTTGATCTGATGGCTTAAAGTAGGCTGCGTGATCCCGAGCTTGACGGAGGCTTTCGTAAAATGCAATTCTTCGCATGTCGCGATAAAATATTCCAATTGTCTGAATTCCATCTTGACCGGTCCTTTCCTAAGCGAAAACCCATTTGGTTAACATAACTATAATTACGTAAACTAATTATCAAATCGTCGCTTTCATTCGGATCACTTTGCCGTCTTGCTCGCATCCGATTTCCTCCATGCCGTTGTTACTGTAAAAGTATAACGCATGATGATTAGTAGGAGAAACACGAAGATGATATTCGTTTACGCCGTTGTTTGCAAAAAATTGAATCGCGTATCGGTGGAGTTCCATGCCTAATCCAATCCCTCGTTTGTCAGAGGTCAAAATAAAGATGAACATACTTCAAACTGAGCACCGATGGCAAGTCGAAGACGAAACTGCTGACCGGGACTATGATCAACGAACTGAACATGGTCGGGGATCGGCTTTATTTTAACTATAATCGGCATTTATACAAAATGATAACCGATTGCACGCATCGCGAGGAAGCCACTTCGCAGAAGTACGCCAAGTCCATGTACATCAACATCATCGGAAACCACGTGTTCTTCTATGATATGTCCAAAACGGTGAAGCTGGATGTCGACCAATAGTGTTACCCCCCATTTATCGATCCATTATGTATCAAAAACATCATTTCGGTCACATTACGTCATAGTCGCTGGCCGGACATCCCTGTATAATAGATCTGCAAATCCAATATCTTCCTGTGCAGGCAGAGGATCTGCACCACACTCCATTAAGGAAAGGAGGCCGCGCACGCAGAACGGTTCGTCAACTAAAATCGCATATAGGAGGAATCCAAATGACAAAAAAAGCGAAACCTGCGCTTCAGCTCCTCTTGGCCGCCGTAATGGCTTCCGTACTCTTCATCACCTGGGGCAACGATGCCAACGCCAAATCCTTATCCTTCGCGCCTTCCGACGACGCATGGATGTGGGGAACGACGTTCATGGGCAGCTCCACGACTAGCTTGACCATCAACAGCGCGCAGGGCAAGAAAGCCTACTTGAAATTCACGGCCAGCGGAGCGGGAACGATTCAAGACGCCATTCTGAAAGTCACCTGCGTAACCGGCGGAACGGCAACGGTTGGCGCTTATGCGGGAACCGGCAATAATACGTGGACGGAATCCAACCTCGCTTGGAACAACCAGCCTGCTCTCGGCTCGCTGCTGGACTCCAAGAATATCGCATTCGTCGCAGGCAATACGTATTCGTTCCATGTGAATTCGCTCGTTTCGACGAACGGCACCTATTCGCTCATCATCAGTTCGACCGCAGGCAGCGAGGTCGCCTTCTCGTCCAAAGAAGGAACGAACGCTCCGCAGCTGATCGTTTCCGACGGCACGACGCCGGTTACGTCTGAAGGGCCGAGCCTGTCCGGATACACGCTCTATAAAGACTACTCGTTCGGCACCTCCAGAAACGTAAACAGCCTCACCGCCCTCTCGAATTCATTTAACGCTTATGGCATCGCAGGAACGACGGTCATCAACAATGAATGGCAGCGCTATCAGCCGATCAATGCGACCAATCACGTACTGACCGCCAACACGCTGGATCTCACAGCCGTTGCCAATTTGGGCGGCATTTCGAACGGCGGCATCAGCAGCGGACAAATCACGACCAAAGAAACCTTCTACCCATCGAACGGCAAAACGCTGATTTTCCAGCTGCGCGCCAAAATCCCTAACGGCTCCGGCACGTGGCCGGCCTTCTGGATGTATTCGCCGGGCGGAACGGGCTCGACCGCATCCGAAATCGATATCTTCGAATTCTTCAATACGCCGACGCAGAACGAATACGATTGGACGGGTTACGATCATGGTTCCGGCGTTGGCGATAACTACTACAACATCATGACCAACCAATGGGTATGGCATCCCGGTACGAACTTCTCATCCGACTTCCATACGTATACGCTCGTCTGGAAAGAAGGCGAGATCCAGAAATGGGTCGACGGCACGATGGTCAAAGGGACGAACTTCACGTGGTACGGCCCTGCGCCGCAGGTGCTCATTAATCTGGCGATCGGCGGCAACACGAACAATAATCCGAATGCCGCCACGTTCCCGGCGAAATTCAGCCTCGATTATTTCCGGGTCTACCAGAAAAATTAACCCCATTAACAAACAGGCAGAAGCGCGAGCTTCTGCCTGTTTGTCGTTTATTTTGCGACTCATTCGCCCGCCCCAATATCTGCCTCGTCCGTCAAGTCTTGTTTTTATCGCCCCACCCTCTCTATACTAGATAAAATAATCCCACGCTTCCGATCGGAAAGGAATCTCCAGCATGACTAAAACATTACAACTTACGCTGCTCGTTCCCGGCATCCTGTTATTCGTGCTGTTGTTTGCCATGTTCCCCGCAGTTCTTCAAGCCGATCGTTTCGGAGGAGGGCTGCACTGGGACTGGATGAACGGATGGACGAGCATGCGCGATTATTTCGGGGGCATCTGGAACGGACATGCCTTCCGGTATCTGGCAGGCAAAACCGAGCTGTCGTTCTGGGCGCAAATTGGCCGCAGCTTCGGCATCACGTTCGGTTATATGGTCATCGGCGCCTTGATCGGCATGACCGTCGGCATTCTGCTCGGCGTCTATTTTGCGGTTTCGCGCACCGCATGGCTGAAACGTTTCGTGGAATTAACGAGCGTACTGCCCGACTTCGTCATCGTCATCCTACTGCAGTTCTTGATCGTGTTCATCGCATCCGAAACCGGACTCGTCGTCTTCCAAGTCGCCAGTTCATCGGCGGACGATCCCGCGATTGCTCTGCCCCTGCTGTCGACGATCCTTATTCCAGCCAACTATATGATCCGAAATGTCGCTTTGCACATGAATCACGCATTGACGGAGGATTATATCAGCTTTGCCAAAGCACGGGGACTGGGGAAAACGTACATCGTGTTCTTCCACGCGCTGCCTAATGTACTGCCCTTCGTCAAAGCGGATTTGCATAAGTTTATGGGCATTCTGTTCGGTAATTTATTTATCTTCGAATATCTATACAACTTAAACGGCGTATCCATGCTCGTCTTCTCCAACGCGTTCGCAAACGAAGGTTACCAATACAGCCTCGTCGTCAATGGGATATTAACGCTGTTTGTCATTTACGCCATCGTTTACGCCGCATTGCGGCTTGTCGTATTCGGTTGGGAGAAGGCGGTCGTCCGATGAATAAAACACTGCTTGCAGGGCTGCTCATCACCTTGGTCATGATAGGCGCTTCCCTATTCGGTACGTATTTCGCTCCGCATGACCTGAGCGACCAGGTGAAAGTCAGCTACGAGGTCGACGCGAACGGCACTGGTTCACTGACCGTCCCTCCGCTTCCGCCGTCTGCCGATTATCCGCTCGGGACGGATAAATACGGCTATGATCTGCTGGCGAAGATGCTGGCCGGGGCGCCTTATACGATATTCGGAGCGATCGCGGTCGCTTTCGGCCGCGTCGCCATTGGCGGGCTATGGGGGATGCTGCGCGGCTTTTTCGGCAGCGGCACCTCGTCCCGTGCCGATCGCCTGCCGATTTGGAACGTGCTGAACGGCTTGCCGATCTTCATCATCGTGTGGATGATCATGATCGGCATTACGATGAATCCGTCGGTATCGCCCTTCTCGATGTCGGTCATCCTCGCGGCCGTGCTGACGATCGTCGGCATTCCGTCCGTAGCCGCCACGATGAAAGAGAAAACGATGGCCGTCCGGGAGAAGCAATTCGTATTGTCGGCCAAATCGATCGGAGCCGGCCCGTGGACGATCGTTCGCACCCATGTATTCCCGCATATGAAGGAAAGCTTCGTGATCTTGTTCGTGCAGGAAGTCGTGCTTGCGCTAGGCTTATTCGGCCAATTGGCGATTTTCAATATTTTCGTCGGCGGTACGACGCAGTACTTCGATCCCGTCGAATATGTCAGCCGCACGAACGAATGGAGCGGACTGATCGGCCAGGCTCGAGATAACTTGTTCTACTATCAGTGGATGCTCTTCATCCCGCTGGCCGCCTATGTCGCGTTCATTCTTGGCTTTCATCTCATCTCCGTCGGGCTCGAGAAGCATTACCGGAAGACGTTCGCGAAGGTTTCTCGCATTTGAGACTTGTTTTTTGGCGGGTTTGAGAGGTGTGAATTTTTCACTGCCTGCATTATGTAAAAACCTGCCGGGCGATTTTGTCCGGCGGCTTACCGGAAGGCGTTCGCGTAGGTATCTCGCATTAAACCTTGTTTTTGATGCGTTTGAGCGGTGTGAATTTTTCACAGTATGTAATATGCACAGACTCCGCCGGGACGATTTCGTCCGGCGCTTTACCGGATTGCGAAGGTATCGGGCATTTAAATCTTGTTTTTTCGAGTTTGATGATTGTGAATTTTTCACAGTCTGTAATATGCAAATAACCCGCCGGACGAATTCGTCCGGCGGGTTATTTGTGCTGGCCGCAAGCTTCTGGAGCGGTGCCGCTCCAGCCTGTTTGATGATTCTTACTCGTACAAGACAGCCTTGATTTTCGCATCGTCGATGTTCGTTTTGTCGTACCAGTAGAAACCGGTGTCGATGCTCTTCGGCAGCTTATCGCCCTTGATCGCTTCCACGGCGGCTTTGACGGTTTCATACCCGATGCCGACCGGATTCTGCGTAATCGCGCCGGCCATCTTGCCGCTGCGGATCGCATCCATTTGCGTTTTGCCGGAGTCGAAGCCGATAATGACGACTTTGCCGTCCATCTTCGCTTCGGTGACGCCGTTGACAACGCCGGTTGCCGCGCCTTCGTTCGTGCCGAAGATGCCTTTGAGATTCGGATGGGATTGCAGAATCGCCTTCGTTAAATCCGTTGCTTTCAAGTTGTCGCCGCCATATTGAATATCGACGATTTTGATGTCCGGGTATTTCTCCTTGATCTCGTTGACGAAGCCGTCTCTGCGCTGGACGCCGGTCAAGCTCGTTTGGTCATGCGCGACGACGGCGATTTCGCCCTTCTGGCCGATAAGCTCAGCCATCTTGTCGGCTGCGAGCGCGGCCGCCTTCAGATTATCCGTGGACGCGGTCGTCAGCGGAATGTCGCTGTCGACGCCGGAATCGAACGCGATGACCGGAATGTTCCCGTCTTTCGCCTTCTGCAGCAGCGGCGCGGACGCTTTGCTGTCCAATGCCGCGAAGCCGATTGCGCTCGGTTTCTTATCCAGCGCGACTTGAAGCATCTCCAACTGCTTGTCTACTTGCTCTTCCGTCTCCGGACCTTCGAAGGTAATATCGACTTTGAATTCGGCGGCGGCTTGCTCGGCGCCTTGTTTGACAGCCTGCCAGAATTGATGCTGGAAGCCTTTCGAGATGATCGGTATATACGGCTTCTCGCCGTCTTTCGTACTCGCTGTTGCCGTATTCGCCTTGGCGTTCCCGTTGTTTCCGGCGTTGCTGGTATCGTTGCCGTTATTAGATCCGCAAGCGCTTAACGTCAGCACCCCGGCCAATAACAGCGCGGTCGTCGACCATTTTCTCATCTTCTTGTTCATCGTAACGCTCCCCTTCGAAATAGGTTATGTTGTACGCTATATTATCCTCGCAAGCGAAGATCATATCGTGAATCATACCCGCGCCGGCGGTTTAAGCCGTTTTCTTCCGACGCAGGATATCGACATAGACGGCCAGGAAAATAACGATGCCGACGACGACGGTTTGCCATTCCTGCGGCACCGACAAGATGCGCAGGCCGTTCGTCAACACGCTCATGATCAGCGCGCCGATAACCGTGCCGACGATAGTGCCTTTGCCGCCGCTTAAGGACGTGCCGCCGATGACGACGGCCGCGATCGCTTCCAATTCATAGCCTTGGCCAAGCGCCGGCTGGGCCGAATACAGCCGCGAAGCGATCAGAATGCCTGCAATGCCTGTGAAAGCGCCCGTCATCGTGTAGATGACGATTTTCCAGAAGCTGACGTTCACGCCGGACAAGCGGGTCGCTTCTTCGTTGCTGCCGATGGCGAAGTTGTACCGGCCGATGATCGTTCGCGTCAGGATCACGCTGCCGATTATCGCGGCGCCGAAGAAGATCAGGACGGCGTTCGGGATCGAAAAGCCGGGAATGAGTTTCTCCAAGACGGAGCCAAGCGCGATATTCGAGAACCCAGGCGCGTTGGTGAAATAAACCGGCTTCGTTCCGGAGATGACGAGGGCGAGTCCTTTGGCGATCATCATCACGGCGAGCGTCGCGATGAATGGCGGTATGCGCAGCCGCGAGACCGCCCAGCCGGAGACGAAGCCGCAGAGGGCGCCAGTCAAGATGCCGACGATCAGCCCGATCCAGATCGGCGTTCCCCAGAACGAGATGCTCACGCCGGTCATAACGGCACTCAGCGTCATGACGGTGCCGACCGAGAGATCGATGCCGCCCGTAATGATGACGAAGGTGGCGCCTAGAGCCAGAACGCCAGTCACCGCGGTCGAGAGCAGAATGCCGACGATATTCGAGAATTGGAAGAAGTTCTCCGACGCCAGCGAGAATACGAGCACCAGTACGATCAAACTGCCGAATGCAAGAAATTGCTGCAAAAATCCGGAATTGAAAGCCATATGCCGGCTTCCCGGCTGCCGGCCGAGCGCCAGCGTAGTCCTTTTCATTGCTATCCCCTCCGATTGACAAGAAGCGCTTCTTCTCTGTTCGTTGCGTATTGCATGATCCTCTCCTGCGTGAGGCCTTCGTCGTTGTCTAAATCAGCCGTGATTCGTCCTTCGCACATGACGAGGACACGATGGCTGAGCCTCAAGATCTCGGGAAGCTCCGAGCTGATCATAATGATGGCCTTGCCATCGCTTGCCAACTGATCCAGCAGTTTATAAATTTCGCTCTTCGCGCCGACATCGATTCCCCGCGTCGGCTCGTCGAAGATGAGAATGTCGCAATCCTTCGTCAGCCACTTGCCGATGATCACTTTCTGCTGATTGCCGCCGGACAGATGCCTCATCAGCTGATGTACGCTCGGCGTCTTGACCTTCAGGCTGTCGACGACCTGATCGGCCGCCTGCTCGATCCGGGCATTCTTCATCCAAGAGAATCGCGAGAAGCGCTTGAACGATGCCACGCCTACGTTCGACTTCACATCCATATCCACCAGACAGCCGTACCGTTTGCGGTCTTCCGACAAGTAGCCGATACCGTGCTGAACGGCGTGATGGGGATTCGTAATGGCTACCTTCTGCCCCTGGATATAGATCTCGCCCGAATCGATGGGGTCGGCACCGAACAGCGCCCTGGCTACCTCCGTCCGTCCGGCCCCGATCAGCCCGGCCATGCCGAGAATCTCGCCTTTGCGCAATTGGAAGCCGACATTCTTGATTGCTTTGCCCCGGTTCAATCCCTTTACTTCAAGCACGATCTGCTCGCTTTCCGTGCGCTGCCGCGCATTCGCCGCAGCATAGAGCTCCCGGCCAACCATCATCGCGATAATCTGCTCGACCGTGATCGCTTTCGTCTTGACCGTGTCGATATAGCTGCCATCCCGCATAACGGTGACGCGGTCGCATATCCGCTGCAGCTCGGCCATCCGGTGCGAGATGTATACGATTCCTACCCCGCGGGCGCGCAGCTTCTCGATCATCGCGAACAGTTCTTCGATCTCCGCCTCGCTCAGCGCCGCCGTCGGTTCATCCATGATCAGCACCTGCGATTCATACGAAATCGCCTTGACGATCTCGACCATCTGCTGCTTGGCTACGGTCAAATCGCTTACGAGCGTGCCCGGATCGATATCGAGATGCATCTGCCTCAGCAGCTGCTCCGTTCGATGGTTCATGGTCTTATCGTCGAGCAGCAGGCCGCCAAGCCGGCGCGGTTCCCGCCCGATGAAGATATTCTGGGCGACGGTTAAATCCGGAGCCAGATTCAGCTCTTGGTGAATCATGCTAATGCCGAGCTTCTGCGCGGCCCTCGTATCCGAAAAATCGACCGCGTGGCCCTTGAAGACGATGTCGCCTTCGTCCTTCTGGTAAACGCCCGTCAAGATCTTCATCATCGTTGACTTCCCGGCGCCGTTCTCGCCGACAAGCGCGTGCACTTCGCCGGACAGCAATTCGAATCGGCAGCCTTTAAGCGCATGCACGCCGGCAAAATGCTTCTCAATGCCGGTCATGACAACGAGTTGTTCGCTCATCATTCGCTCCCTCCCATCTCCCTGTTCCTGTTGTCGACTTTTACTTTACACGCTTGCTGAAAGGGCTTACATGGAATTTCTTACTGGAAGAGTCGAAAAAAATACGGAGATCAAACATGGATGCCGCTCGCTGAAATCTTAGGTGTGCCGCGGCATTCCAGGAATCAGCTGTCGTGAGCGATTATATATTTAACCGCATTAAACAAAGAGAGCTGGCATTTCGCCATGTACTGTACCCAGTACACTACATGGCTAGAAAACCAGCGAGACTGGGGCATGTACTGTACCCAGTACTCTACATGGCTAGAAAACCAGCGAGACTGGGGCATGGCAATTCAGGTTGTTGAGCTCCTATTTTCCAGAAAAAAACCGAATAAAAAAAAGTGCCGCAAAGTCCGCTGGACTTTCACGACACTTTCACGGGCATTTCGCCCGTTTTTCGCTTGCTCCTCTCTATTTATCGTAATACGGAAACAGCAGCTTCTGATTCTCTTCGTCATACATGTTCTGTTTCGTGATGACCAGCGAGCCGGTGTCGATGTCCTTCGGAACCGACCGGTGACGGATCGCGTCCACCGCTGTCTTGATGCTTAAGTAACCCATCTGGAAGGGCTTCTGGATGATAGTGGCCTGCATGACCCCCTCTTCCAGCAGCTTGATCTCGTTCTTCGAGCTGTCGAAGCCGATCAGCTTGATGCGATCTTGCAGGTTCATCTCCCGGATCGCTTGCCCAGCGCCGACGCTGGCAGGCTCGTTCAACCCGACGATGCCGCTCAGATCCGGCTGCTCGCGAATGAGCTTTTTCGTGATTTCGTAGGCATTCTCCTGCTGCCCTTCCGCGTCGAAAGTCTCGAGCAGCGTGATGCCCTTCTCGCCCTCCAGTATCGAACGCACGCCTTTCTCCCTATCCTTCAGGGAAGCGGCCGTCTGCACATGCTTGATAATGGCGACTTTTCCCGGAACGTGAAGCTGCCTGCGCATCTGCATGCCCGCCTCTTGGCCGGCCTTGATATTGTCCGTCGCGACGATGCTCTTCGCGATATCCGAATCGATGCCCGAATCGACGATGAAGAAGTCGATCCCGCGCTTTGCCGCCAGTTCGGAGACGGGCACGAGCCGGCTGGAGTCGTTCGCCGCGAGAATGATCGCATCCGGCTTCTTGTCCATCGCTTGCGCAACGAGCGCAATCTGCTCGTCCACGTCGGCCTCCGTCCTGGAGCCGGTCACCTCCACATGCGCGCCGAATTCGTTCGCCGCTACCTCGATGCCGGACTTCATCACTTGCCAGAATTCGATGGAATCGTCCGTCGACTTAATAATGACCTCGATATCGATCGGTTCCGCTTTCGAAAATCGCGTCAAACCATACCAAACCGTCAACGCGAGGAAGACGAGAGCGGCGATAACCCATAAGGGGCGTCTATAACTGCGCGCGATCATGTCTCACTCTCCTGGGGGGCAGCGGCCTTGTTCTTGGGGAAGCGAATGGTGACCGTCGTTCCTTCGCCCGGAAGGCTCTTGTAGCTCAATCCGTATTGCATGCCGAAATAAAGCTGAAGCCGCTCGTGCACGTTGCGGATGCCGACGCCTCGCCCTTCCGCCCGCTTGGCGGCAGGAAACAACAGCGTGCGGACAGTCTCTTCGTCCATCCCGCTGCCATTGTCCTCGACGATCAACGCGATGTCATGCTCGGTCTCCTCGGAAGTAATCGTAATCCACCCGGGCCCTCGTTTCTTCTTGATCCCGTGGTAAATCGCGTTCTCGACGATCGGCTGCAGAATGACTTTAATCGTCAAGAAGTGCTGCACTGAATCGCCGACCTCGATCAAGTAATCCAGCTTGTCGCTGTACCGCATCTTCTGTATCTTCAAATAGTTCGCGATATGCTCGATCTCGTTTCGGATTGGCACCAGTTCCTCGCCTTTGCTGATGGAAGCGCGGAACAGCTTGGCGAGCGCCGACGTCATCGCGATCACTTCCTGGTTCTTGTTGCTCTGCGCCATCCAGACGATGGAATCGAGCGTATTGTACAGAAAATGCGGGTTGATCTGCGCCTGAAGCGCGTTGATCTCGCTCTGCCGCTTCTGCTCTTGATCCGAGATGACCTGCGACATCAGTTCTTTGATCTTGCCTACCATGAGATTGAACGCCCTCGCCAACCGGCCGATCTCGATCGTTCTCGGCACCGGAACATGCAGGTCAAAATTCCCCTTCTCCACTTCCTTCATGTACTTCTCCAGCTGCCGGATCGGCCGGCTGACGCGCTGCGACAAGATGACGGCGATCAGGATGGCAATCACGATACAGATGAGTCCGAGTATGGCGAAACTCAATCGCATGTTATCCTGGTTGGCGACAAGCTCGTTCACGTAGGATACGCCGACGATTTTCCATCCGAAATCCGAATCCTGGACCGTGTACATCCGGCTGTCTCGGCCTTCGTCGCTGGTGAACGAACCGCTCTTCACGGCCAGCACCTTGTCGATCATTTCGGATTTCAGTTTGCTGTAGATCAGCTGCTGCTGCGGGTGATAGACGATCTTGCCGTTCCCGTCGACGATGAAGACGTAACCCCGCTGTCCAAGCTTGATATCTTTCAACATATCGTTCATGACGCTGAAGTTCAGATCGACCAGGAAGACGCCGAGTTGATCGCCATCCGGACCGACAAGCTCTCTGCTGAGCGAAACGACCCAAGGGTAATGGTCTTTGAAAATCGGCTGCACATGCGAAGAGGAAATGACATTCTCGCCGCCGGCCGCAAGCGCATCCCGGTACCATTTCATCGCCTTGATATCGGTATAGGGATTGAGCTCAAGACCCTTGCGGCCGAGCACGTAGCGGTCGTTATTGCCGAAGATGTTCACGGACGAGATGTCGGTGCGCGACACGAGCATGGAGCCGAGGAAGTCAGCGATGCCCTCCTTCATCGTCGCCTCTTCGCTCTCGCTTCCGTAAGAAGAAGAGAAATACGCCTGAACCGTGCGGTTGTTAGCGACAAGATCGGACATATAGGTCATGCCGTTCACGTAGGACTTGATGTTCTTGTTGACCTGTTTGACCAGCTCCGTCGTATAGGACTGCGTATTCGATTGAACGGATTCTCTGGATAAATAATATGAGGTTACGCTCATGATCATAATCGTCATTAGTATGATCAGGACGAATGCTAGCGCGATGTTCGATTGAAAGCTGCGAAATTTGAACAAGTATCTCACCGGTCATCACGCTTTCTTCGTCGTCAGTTTTTGTCGGTAGTCGGTCGGCGTGTCGCCCCAATGCTTCTTGAACGCGCCGCTGAAATAATGAGGATCGCTGTAGCCGACTTCGTAGGCGATTTCGTAGCTCTTCATCGCCGTCAGCCCGAGCAGTTCCTTTGCCCGTTCCATTCGCTCCTGCGTGACGAATTCGATGAAGGTTTTGCCCGTATGCTGCTTGAAGAGCACGCTGAAGTAGCTGGGGCTCATGGAGATGTGCTTGCATACTGAAATCAGCGACAACTCCGGATTTCTATAATGCTCCTTCACGTACGCGATCGCCTTGGTCACTTGAACGGCGCTTTGATTCTCGCGCATGCTGCGAATCACGGTGACTGCCTTGCGGCACAGCCGCCGCATCCATGCCTGCGTGTTGTCAAGCGATCCGAGCGCGGCCAGTTCCGATAGCGGGCTGTCCTCGGTCTCTGCCAGAGGCGTCACGCCATGATCGAGCTCATAGAACGTATGCATCAACGTCAGAACGATCCGCTGGAGATACATTTGGCAGACAGGCAGCGGAAGCAGCTGCTCGCGAATCGCGGCGAACAAACGGTCGACCCACTGGTCGATTTCTTCGAGCGTTCCCGTCTTAAGCCTCGTAGCCAGCTCGTTCTCCCAGGCGACGACTGCGAGCAGCCCCGGCTTCTCACGGCGTTCTAGGTCGGAGAGCCGGATTATCGTGTTGGAGCCGATGACGAAGCGGTATTCCAACGCCGACAATGCGGTCTGATGAGCGGAAGGAATATCGTCCCGCAGGCCGCACGGACAGCCGATGCCGATGGATAACTTGGCAGGCAGTATGGCCGTTACCGCTTGATGCACCTCTTCGGCGGTCAATAGCGCGCGCTCCTGCAGCTCAGCCGGATCGTCCCCGGATAACAGCGCAAGCACGCGGTTCTCCCGATCGCGGAAAACTTCCGTACCTTCTCGCGCGCCGATCAGCTCTTGCGCGACATTGAAGACGGCGAACCGGATGAGCTGCTCGTCCGTGACCGTTGCTGCATGGTCCCACTTGAATTCATCAACATCCATCGCGAGCTCGATCAGGCAGTCACCTTCCCATGCCAGTTGAAAATAGTCCCAGCCCTCGCTCTTCTCCTTGTCCGACATCTTCGCCGTCGTCATCCGCTCGAGGAACCGCTCTTTCAACACGGGCATATTCTCAGCAAGCTGGCGCTTCAGCTGCTCGTAATCCCTTTCCTTGTTCCGCTCCCCGTCCATCTCGGCACGCAGCTTCAGCAGCACGGCGCCGAGCTCGGAGGGTGTGATCGGTTTCAAAATATAGTCCACCGTTTGCAGCTTCACCGCCTGCTGCGCGTAATCGAAATCGTCGTACCCGGTCAGAATGATCACTTTGACGGCGGGATTCTTTACAGACAGCTCGCGTGTCAGCTCCAGTCCGTCCATGAAGGGCATGCCGATGTCCGTCAGCACGACGTCAACCTGCTCGCGTGCCATGAATGCCAGCGCGTCTTCACCGTCCTCGCAGTCGCCGACACATTCGAAGCCGAGCTCGGCCCAGTTCGTCTGGCACTTGATCGCTTCCCGCACCAGCACTTCATCGTCTACGATTACAAGTTTGTACATCGCGATCCCCCTTCGTTGTCAATATCGTTTCACGCAGTCGATTGCTGCAGGTTTACCGCTATTCGATCATGGAAAGTTGGGCGAATCCATCGTCTTCCATTTTAGCTGGTATGTAGGCGTTTTCACATGGGCAATTATCGTATTTTAGTCGAATAATTTCTTGTGATCACTGCCCGCTCCCAGATTAAGCGGGTTGCATGCCAAAAAATCCGCGATCGCCGCGGATTTCATGGGGATTGTATATCGGCTGAGGCGCTACCGCAACGTGTCTTGATCTCCAGGATGATTGATTTGCGCAAGATGAAAGCCTTTAGCGGCGGAGCCCTCATAGGAGGCAAAATATTCATGGCCGCTTTCAATCAAATTCCACACCATTGCGTTGTCCACGAATATTTTAACGTCTTCTTCTCTCGGCGCGCTTGAATTGTAAGCCATAATCCATTGCTGCTTGTAATCCTCAGAATGCGCTTTGTCTACGACTTTAATGAATAATGCCGTGGAGGAATACGCCTCTCCGTCGGTCGAGTTGCTCCTGCAGCCAGTTAGTAAAACAAGCAGCGCACACGCAATGATAGCTGCAGATATGGGCTGATATAGGAACCGCCGATTAATTGCCGATTTGGCAGCGAGGCTTCGATTCCGTGCTTCGGAGCTAGGGTTATGGCGTTGAACCTGAACCATCCATTCATCCCCTTTTCTATTTTGCGTTTAAGATCACGTTGAATCCATACGTATTAGACGATCGGTTATGGAATAAGTTGCTAAATACCCATTTTGCGGAAAATGGTGAATTTAGATTGGTTTTTTACTTTTTTTCCTAGATCTCAAATTAGGTTTACATAATAATTATTACGTTAACTAAATGTTCATCGCAGGGAATAAGATAACATAATTATAGTTATGTTAACCATTTTACTCGCACCAAGTTTGCCAATAATTAAGTCTAGGTATTCCAGGTTCGATTCGATAGGATAGAGTGATCGTGTTCTACTAGCTCTATGACGATCGGAAAGTGAGAACCTAGACATGAATCGAACCAAACCACTCCATCATACGACGGTTTATTTACTTATAGTCGGTATGATCGCGTCCTTATTCCAACAGCCTATGACTGCCGCGGCGGCGGCCCCTGCTGCATCAACGGCGACAACGACCAAGACAGCGACAGCCGCCGTGACGAAGGCCGGTCTTCCCTACGACGACATTCGATCCAACTATGCGACCGAAGCCATCGTGAATATGACGAAGCTGAATTTCATTACGGGGACAGGCGAGCGTCGGTTCGAGCCCGACAAAGCGATTACCCGCGCGGAATTCGTGACCTTGATCGACCGTTTGCTCGGCATGGAGCCGGTCTCCGGCGCGATTCCCGCCTTTGCCGACGTATTGCCTGCAGCCTGGTTCTATAACTGGGTAGAGACGGCTATTCAACTGAATCTCGTCCAAGGGACATCGCCTGCGTTATTCGAGCCGCAGCGTCCTGTCAGCCGCGAAGAAGCGGCCGTCATACTGGCCCGGGCATGGAAACAGCCATTAATCCCCTCGTCCAGCGTGCAGGACGGACTATATTCCGATCAGAAGCAAATTGACACCTGGGCTCTCCCGTCTGTCGAACGATTATCTCGGATCCGACTGATGACCGGCGATCAAGACGGTTTCCGTCCCTTGGATTCCATCACGAGACAAGAAGCCGCCGTTCTGATGAATCGGGCGTGGACGCATGCGGGTTGGAAGGATAAGCTGCTTGCTTCGCCGTCCGCCGCGATTCAGCTTGGCTGGCAGTATGGGCAGACGACCAAACAATTCGAGCAGCAAGTCTCGCAATCCGTCGTGAACACCGTTTCTCCCCGTTGGTTTTTCCTTGGAAGTTCAGGAGGGCTCGAAGACCAAACGGACCTTTCCCTGCTGACTTGGGCGCATAAGCAGAACAAGAAGGTATGGGCGATGGTCGGCAACCACGCCAGCCAGGAAACGACGCATGCGATGTTGTCCGACTCGAATCAACAGCGATCGTTCATCCAACAATTGGCGAACCGCGTCCGGAGCAGCGGCATCGACGGTTTGAATATCGATTTCGAGAACATGATGCCCGAGGACCGGAATGCATTCACAAGCTTTATTACGGCGCTCCATCAAGCATTGAATACCGTTCCGGCCGTATTGACCGTGAACGTCTCTCCTGATTTCGGGACGGATTGGACCGACGTGTTCGATTATGCGGCCTTGTCCGCTAACGCCGACTATATCGTGCTGATGGGCTATGACGAACATTGGGGCGGGGATCCGGTACCCGGCTCGGTCTCGTCTTTGCCTTGGCTGCGACTAGGCATTGATCAAATACTGAAGAAAGCGCCTGCCAGCAAAGTCATTCTTGCTATGCCGCTCTATACGCGGGATTGGACGCTTGGCGCGAACGGTGCATATACTTCCCAAGGAATCGACTTGCTTGGACAGAATCGTATCGTGCAAGCAAAGAAGTCCGTCACGAAATGGGATGATACGCTTGGACAGTATACCTCGGAGTATGTCGACCAGCTTCTTCTGCATCGCATATGGCTCGAAGACGGCCGCTCGCTGACTCGCAAGGCAAACCTGGCGAATGCTTATTCGCTTGCCGGTTGCGCGTACTGGTACATGGGCGGTGAAAGCAGCGACGTATGGTCCAGCCTGCGCAACGCGAATAAGTTCAATCATTATGATTTCAGTTGATTCCTCGTGCGACAATAGACTGCCGCGCTAAAGAATTTCAAATCAACATGTCATTCAGAGCAAAAATAAAGAGCAAAGGCGAAGTCGCCTTTGCTCTTTCCTGCTCCTGCACCTGCACCTGCTCCTGCTCCTGCTCCTGCTCTTGCACATACATAATCCCATCAAAGTCTGCGCATATTATTCACCATCTTGCCCGAATATCAGGCTCGGTCCAGCATTTCTACGGTCGTGCATCCACGCGTTTCTCCCCGTCGATTGGCATGATGTTCCAGCCTTGAGGATTGTCCGTATCGTAGATACGCCAGTTTTGCACGGTTTTGCCGGCTGCATCGCGCTTCCCGTACTCGAGCAGTCCGCCCATGAATTCATCTGCGAAATAGACGCTGGCTCCGAATTCAGGCTTCTTCCCCCACTCCTGCTGTTTGTCGGGATATGCGCTCCATCGGAGCACGGGGAGCCCCTCTTCGTTCATCTCGTAATAACTGGTTGCACCCAGCATTTCCACCGTGAATCGCAAAGCTTGCCCTTCCGGAAACGTATACGTCGTCGAATGCCACCCTTCCACATCCGATCCGATCGACGGGGGAGTCCCGTCAGTGACGCGCGTGAGATTGATCGCGATTCGCCGCGCTTCGGCCAGATCCCCGCTCAACAACGTATTGTACGCCTCCTGACCGGCCGGCGTACGAACAATGACGCGTTTCTCCTTCGCATCATTCACGATGTAGACGCCCAGAGCCTCGCTTACGAAGCGCAGCGGAACGTACGTAAAACCGTTCCTATTCACAGCCGGCACGTCCAACATCACTTGCTTCCCATTGACCAGCGCCGTCTTCTCGCCTACCCGGAGCTGCAGAAACCTGCTTTTATCTTTGGTGTGCGCCATCACGATATGCGTCTTGACGTCGTAAGCGAACACGAGCCATGAGGGATCGGTCAACGCACGCAATTTCACGAGCGTACGGCCGTCTAACGTTATGGCATCTTCTTGCTTGACGCTCCCGTTGACGTAGAGGGCGGCATAAGCGGATGAGCATGACAGCAAGACACATCCGGCAAGTGCAGCGCTTGCGAAATATTTCAACATCCTGTTCACAGAAATCACATCTCCTATGGTGTGATGGAGGGTTTGTTCCTGGCTAGCTATTTTTTCCGGCCAATATAGAGCAAATGCGAACCCGTCGCTCCCAAAATATACGGATCATCAGCCGATTCGTATATGAGCTCCATCAACTGCTCTTCTTCGCCGCGCGCGGCCCAATAATCCCAGTTTTCTTGCGTCAATCGGCCGCCGATCCCCGTAGAGGACACTAGGGATATCGTTTCGAATCCATGCTGTTCAAAGAAAGGCCGGATATCCGCGATATTGAAGAAATAAGCGCCCGTGAATCGGCCTTGATTGGCATGATTGAAAATTCCCGTCTGCTGAAAAGCTTGGATCTCCGATAAGTTGTCTAACGGCTTCCACTGCGATGGAGACATTAATGCCGTTAATATCTTCCGGATGCGCGGTCTGACCGCCACGAATACAGTTCCGCCGGTTCTCGTAACCCGATGCAATTCCCGTACGGCTTGAATCCGATCCGTCTCCGCCTGCAGATGATACAAGGGCCCTAACATGAGCGCGGCATCGAATTGCCCGTCCTTCAAGTCGGCCAGGTCCCTCGCATCCCGTACCAGAAAATCAGCGAATTGATTAACGAGGTTAAGTTCCTCGGCTTTCTCCTTGGCAACGTCCACCAGCCTCGGCGTCAAATCCGTCAGCGTAACCTGATAACCCTGTTTCGCCAATGCCATCGCGTATTTGCCGGGACCGGCCCCATTGTCGAGAATTTGACCGGATGAGGGAAGGTAAGATTGAATGAAATGCCAATTCACTTTGAACTCCAATGGCTCGCGGTCAAGCCGTCCCCACTCGTCGAACTTAGAGTAATAATCGATGATTTCGCTCACGGTAACTCGCCTCCAACGGGATTCGTTCATTATTATTTAATGTGATTAATCCATTTCAATCATTGGTGTACATACGTTCTTCCGGCAGACGTTCGGCTTACACTTTCGGCTTCACGCGATGCTTCGTTCGCTGCTCGTAGGCGTATGCGAGTCGGATGAGCGTCGGTTCGCTGAAGGCGGTGCCGGCAAACGTAATGCCGAACGGTCTCCCATTTCCCTGGAACCCTGCAGGCACGGCAATGGACGGATAGCCGGCCTTGGCACTTAAATCAGCGCCGATATAGGAGGGAAACAGGATAGCGTCCAATCGATATTCTCGCAAGGCGTGATCGATGCCTTCGTTTTGCGCAAGCTGCAGATCTTGGAATGACTCCTGGATGTAGTCACTGTTGCGGAGTGGATTGGACAGGCTGTCTCGGTATTCCAAACCGTCTTGGCCATATTTCAACGCCCGATCTTCGTGTTCCTTATTCCATCGGATCAACTCGGTCAACGAATGGATTGGCATATGTGCCGGGAGGCGATGCAAATAGCGGTCAATCGCATGTTTGAATTCCAGATTCATTTTGTTCCATTTCCAAGGTCCGTGGAAGGACGGAATTCGAATCTCCTCGACGATTTCCGCGCCTGCGGCTCTTACGTCGTTTACGGCCTGTTGGAACAGCGTCTCATCGTATTCGCCGCCGTTTCGCACCTGTTCCGGAACTTCGCAGAAGACGCCGATTCTCGCGCCTCGCAGCCCGTTCTCATCCAGATAAGCGCTGTAATCTCGTTTGACAGCCATGCTGCGATCTCGGCAAGTCGCTGGATCTTGCTCGTCTCTTCCGATTAATCCGTTCAACAGGAAGGCCGCATCCGCTACTGTTCTCGCCATCGGACCCGCTGTATCCTGCGAATAGGAGAACGGAATAATTCCGGTTCGGCTGACCAAACCTACGGTCGGTTTAATGCCGACGATCGACATTTGAATGGCTGGACTTAAGATCGATGCTGAAGTTTCCGTGCCTACCGCCGCAGCGGCAAAATTCATCGCTACCGCCGCTGCCGAACCGGTGCTGGATCCCCCTCGGAAGAATTCCCCGTACGGATGCGCGACTTGTCCGCCTCTAGAGCTATAGCCCGCCCACATCGAGGAGGACATGGCATTCGCCCATTCCGTCATATTGGTCTTGCCCAAGATGACAGCTCCGGCCTCCCTTAAGCGCCGAATGAGAAAAGCATCCTCGTCGCAACGATGCTGCTCCAGTGCAAGCGCCCCGGCGCTCGTGCTCAATTTATCGCCGGTTTCGATATTGTCTTTCACGAGAATCGGAATGCCGTGAAGCGGACCTCTCGCGCCAATCTGCTGCCGTTCCATGTCTAGTGCTTCTGCAATAAAGATCGCATCCGGATTGATCTCCAGGACAGCATGGATTCGGGGACCGGCTTGATCATAGGCCGCAATACGGGCCAGATAGCCGAATACCAGCTCCTTCGAGGTCAACCTCCCCTCTTCCATGGCATGCTGCAGCTCGGCGATGCTCGCTTCTTCGATGTCCAAATTATGCAAGGTAAATGTATTTGCCATCCGTCTATCAAACTCCTTAATAGATGTGCGTATGAAAGGTTGTCTACTAGTATACTCGATATCCATATTTTTGAAATCCCATATTTTGCAGGGCCGCAAAATGGAACATTTGACTACCTTTATGCAACTTATGGATTGTTCGATACGTTATAGTAGTGTTTATTATAAGAAATAAGAGATTCAAAGATTCGATGATGCAGTATCGTAGTCATTCGTATGAAATCTAAGGAGTGAATGAACAGCCATGCGTTCGAAAGTAAGATCATCCCTGCTGATTGCCAGTACGGCACTCTTGTTATTCTCAGGACTATCGCGTGCTTCAGCCGCGCCGGCGGCTTCGCCCGTTTCACCGCCGGTCAGCATTATGCTGGACGGTTATCCGCTTCCTTTTCCGGTTGCCCCATATGTGACGGCGGGAACGACGATGGTGCCGTTTCGCGCGATTGCCGAAGCGTTGAACATCGAGATCGCGTGGACGGATAAGACGCAAACATTAACTGCCACGAAATCGGAGGTTGGGGCGGCAGCGCCGACGACGGTCGTCCTGCATAAGAACGATAAGCAAGCCTTCGTCAACGGGCAGCAGGAGCAGCTTCGCGTCGCGCCGACGGTGAAGGACGGATCTCTCTTCATTCCTCTCAGTTTCTTCAGCACGGCGTTCGGCGCGGAGGTAAGCTGGGACGGCGTTTTCCAAACGGTCTCCATTACTTCGCCGATCGAGCCGATGTACTCGGAAGCCTTCTATGCCATTTCTTCTTACAGCAAGGTCGGTTTCGTTCCGAATTTCAACGCCGTTTCGTTCGGATGGACCCGGCTCGATGCGACCGGCAATCTCGTCTTGAACGGCAGAGATTACTACTGGCCCAAGCCGGCAGGCGACGTAACGCCGGAGTCCATCGTGCAAGACGCTGCGGATGCCGGCGACAGTCCGAGCCTGATGGCGGTCGCCACGGACGGCAACGGCGAAGAGACGAAGCTGCTGCAGGATCCGTCGCTTCAGACGACCGTTATCGAGCAGCTCGTATCGCTCGCGTCGCAGAATCACTTCAGCGGCATCACGCTCGATTTTGAAAACCTCGGCCTCAAGGGAGATGTGCCGGCGATTCGGCAATCGTTCACCGACTTCGTGCAGAAGCTGGATCAAAGCGCCGAGGCAGCCAACTTGAAGCTGACGCTCGCCCTTCATCCGCCTAACAGCTCGTACCGCGGCTACGATTACGAGGAACTCGCGAAGTATGCGGATGAAATCATTATTATGGCGTATGAATACACATATGCGGACGGACCCGAGCCGATGAACCGCGTGAACGAAGCGATTCAGCTTGCGCTTCAATCCGTTCCGAAATCGAAGCTCGTGCTCGGCATTTCGATGGGCAGCGAGAATGCGCAAACGGTCGGCAACAAGATCGGCCTTGCCAAACGATACGGCCTTAAAGGCGTGGCATTCTGGTACCTCGGCCTCATCAGCGATGCCTCCATGAGCGCGATTCAAGATTCGATCGTGAAACGTTAAGGCGCAATATCTTAGGGGTCACGCTTTTCGAATGATCGAAATAGATGAAAAGAAAGACTGCGCCTGAGCCTACGCTCCGGGCAGTCCTTCTTGCTGTTTGAGAAGCTGCATCTACGGTCGGTTTCAATTCCGGTGTCCGATCGCATAATCGGGGTTTTGCCGGAAACACTGCTCCGTTACGGCAAGCTGGCGCCGCGCTTCTTGCAGCGTAATTTCCAGCGGAGCACCGTTCGCGAGATGCTCGTACAGCATGCGATAATAGACGGCCGCGATGGACGGATAGATCAGACTTTCCTCTTCGGCCGGCAACGACCACGATTCTTCATGCCAGATCAGCCGCTCCGAACAATAGGCCGGCGATCCGTCCGCATGACTGATCGGCTCCGTGACCAGCTCCCGGTGCGGCGCTTCCTCCGGCTTATAATACCGCCAGTTCAGCTCGCTTCGCGTGCCGACGAGTCCGCCTCTCGTACCCTGCACCTGATATTCATAGCCGGCATAGGCGTCGCAGGAGCTGATCTCCAGATCGACGACCGGCCCGCTGCCGTGCGTCAGCAGGATTTTCACATAATCCTCCGCATCTCCGAATGAATTGGCCTTATCCATGCGGCAGAAGACGTCAGGCTGAATTCCTGGCCCGTACAGTTGGAGCGCCTGATCGAGCAAATGCGAGCCCGCATTCAGCAGGTTGCCGCCGTTCTTCTCCTGCAGCGTCTGCCAGTCCCATCGCCGCACGAACTGATTAAACCGAAAGCTCGCTTGCACGATGCGGCCGAGCACGCCCGAACGCACGACTTGCAGCAGCTGTTGATAGCCCGGAACATAGCGCGATTGGTGAAAGACCGCCATGCGTCGTCCCGTCCGTTCCGAAGCCGCAATCAGCAGGTCCACTTCCTCCGCTCGATGGGCAAGCGGTTTCTCGCATAATGCGTGCAGGCCGCTTTCCAAGATCTCAAGCGAGATCGGCACGTGCAGATGACTCGGCGATGCGTTGACGACCAGATCGAGACCTTCATGCTTGAGCAGCGAACGGTAGTCCGTATATGTCGCGCAGCCCCACTCTTGCTCCGCCCGGCGGAGCCGTTCTTCCATCGGGTCGCTGACCGCTGCCAGCTGGTACAGCTCGGGCAGACGGCTAACCACGTCGCCATGAATATCGCGGCCGCTGCGGCCGAGGCCGATGATGCCGACTTGAAGCGGCCTCATTGGATCCCCTTCTTCGCGTGCTCCGACATATAGCGGATAAACGCGGGGAACGCGACTTCAGGCCCGTCGATTTCCGGATGCCACCGCTTCTCCCATTCGAATGAATAATAGCCGTCGTAACCGTGTTCCCGCAGCAATGCCAGGCAATCTTCGATCGGAACATCGCCTTCCCCCGGTAAGCAAATTCGCCCGCTATCATGGGAACCGATGAAGTCCTTCACGTGAACATGCTGCATGTAGGAACCCAGCTTCGCGTAAGTTTCTGCGGGCAGCTGCCCATTATGCTTGAACGTGACTTGAATATCCCAGAGCACGCCGATTGCCGGGGATTGCGTGCGGCTCAGTACGGCCAGCAGGTCATCGTGATCGGCAAAATCGCCATGCGTCTCGATGAGCACGCGAACCGGCTTGCTCTCCGCATACGCGCCCAAGGTTTGGAGCCCGGCAGCGACGGCGGCGATCGTCGCTTCTTTATTCGACTTGTCGGGAATCGCATCGCCGAATACGCGAATATAAGGCACGCCGAGCCGTTCGGCCAAATCGATGGCGTCTTTGCCTTCTTGGATCGCATCCTCGTAACGATGAGGCGCATGGAAGGAACAAGAAGTGCTGAGGCAGCAAATCGTCAAGCCCTTGCCGCGCAACGCGTCTTTGGTCGCTTCGAGCCGTTCCGGCAGGAACGGTTCGCATTTCGTAAGCAGCAGTTCGTCTTGAATGCCGCGCACCTCGATGCCGTCATAACCGAGACGAACCGCCTCGTCCATAATCTGCGCCCATGTCCAATCCGGGCAGCCAAGCGTATTGATTGCGAGTTTCAAAGTATCATCTCCCGATTATCGCTTAATTTGTGTTCAACAGCTTGCCCAACCGCCCGCTCGCCAGCTTCGCGAGTCCCGCGGCTTGGCGGGCGAAGCGGATTTCCCCCTCTTCCGCCGTAGCCTCCGAGTAGGGACGAGCGCCGCCGACGCCGAGATGCTCGCGGACATGGCCCGCATTGGCTCCCATATTGACGCGCTCCCCATTCAAATAAAGCATCATGCTCGTCTCGATGCAGGCGGCATGGTCGCTGGCTCGAAGCGGATCGTCCGGCTCCATCAGCAGGTAATCCATTGTAAAGCATACTGGTTCAGCGCCTTCGTCCGTCTTGCAGGCGTAGCAGACTTCATCGAGGACGTTCTGCTGAATGGAAGGGTTATGGCCCGATACGAGCACGACAAGCTTGAAGCCGCGGTTCAAATAATTGCGGCATGCGTTCACGACCAGCGAAACGAATAAACTTGTCTCGATGCCATAAAACGAGCCCGGAAGCGCATAGCCGGCGGTCGCGTCCATCCCGTAGCCGATCCCGAAACCCGCATCCCAGTAAGCGTCCGCGGCAAAATGGATCGCCGGCATCACGACGCCGCCGGCCAGCTTGGCTGCTTCCATGCACAGCCGTTCGGCTTTGATGGCATCGACGCCTAGCGGATTATGGCGGCCGTGCCATTCCAGCGTGCCGAGCGGCAGGTACGCGACGGGGAACCTCTCCTGGATGGCAAGCAGTTCGCCCGGCCGCAGATAGAGCGCTCTCGTTTCTTCGGGTATGGGTTCAAATGGAACTTCTTGGGCGACTTTGTCCGCCTCGTAATATTTCTTCACCGCCGGGTCCTCCTCCTGCTCCTCCTGCTCCTCCTACACATGTTCCAAGTAACGGCTCTTAATCAAGGCGAGCGACTCGTCGACGGGCAGATCCCAGACCGCCCGGTTGAAAATCTCCACTTCGATCGGCCCCCTATATCCAGCCGCTTCGACGGCTTCGCGAATGCGGCGCAGCTCGATGACGCCATCCCCCATCATGCCGCGTCCCATGAGCAAATCCGGCGTCGGCACGATCCAGTCGGACACATGGTAGCCGACGATTCTTCCGGCTGCCCGTTCGATCTGGCCGTACAAGCCTGGATCCCACCATACGTGAAACGCATCGACGACGATGCCGACCTGATCCGGCCGGTATTGCTCCGCGATTTCGCTCGCTTGCGACAATAAATTGATGACGGAACGTTCGGCCGCATACATCGGATGAAGCGGCTCGATGCCAAGGCACACCCCGCACGACTCCGCGTAAGGCACGAGCTCGGCGATCGCTTCCTCGACCATCCGTCTGGCGCCGGCGATATCGCGATCCGGGGCAGGCCCGCAGACGAGGACGAGCACGCCGGTGCCGAGCTCCGCCGCTTCGTCGACGGCGCGCCGGTTGTCGTCCATCCGTTCCCTGCGCGCTTCGGCCGTCGCCGCCGGGAACATGCCGCCGCGGCATAAGCTGGATACGCGCAAGCCGGAATCGCGGATGAGGCGGCTTGCGGCGGCTAACCCCGTCTCGGCGATCTTGTGCCGCCATAGCGCAATCGACGGCACATCGGCCCGCACGCAGGCATCGACGGCCTGCGGCAGGGACAGCATATCCGTCGTGATTTGGTTTAAGCTTAATCGATTCCAATTCGTTAGCTGTTCCACCGTTTCGTTCCCCCTCTATTCGATTCCCGCCATGGCAAGCGTCTGCTTCATGCGGCGCACCGCCAATTCCGGCTTCGCGAGCAGCCCCGCGCGGTCCGCCAGCTCGAACAGCCCGGCGAGATGGACGATCGACCTCGCGCCTTCCGCGCCGCCGAGCATGCGGAAATGCGATTGATGGCCATTCAAGTAAGCCATGAAGACAATTCCCGTCTTGTAGGCATAAGTCGGCCGCTGGAAAATATGCCGCGACAACGGCAGCGTCGGCGCGAGCAACGCGCGATACCGGTCCGTATCCCCGTTATCCAGCGCATGGATTGCTGCTGCCGCAACCGGCGCGATCGCATCGAAAATGCCGAGAAGCGCATGGCTGTAGCCGTGCTCGTCGCCTTCGATCAATGCCGGATAGTTGAAATCGTCGCCGGTATACATCCGGACGCCGCTCGGCAATCTGCGGCGCATCCGCACTTCCTTGTCGGCGTCGAGCAGCGAAATCTTGATGCCGTCCACCTTATCCGGATACGCGTGTATGACACGGAGACAGACCTCCATCGCCGCATCGGCATCCCGTTCGCCCCAATAACCGGCTAATGCCGGATCGAACATGTCGCCCAGCCAATGCAGAATGACCGGCCGGGAAACCTGCCGCAGTATCGTGCCGTATACTCGCTCGTAGTCGGCCGGCGATTTCGCCGCGGCCGCAAGCGCGCGGCTTGCCATGAGAATGACTTGGCCGCCGCGGCTCTCGATATATTCGCATTGCTCCGCGTACGCTTCGATGACCTGCTCGATCATGACCTGCGGTCCCGGAACCAGCTGATCCGTGCCGGCTCCGCATGCGATCCGGCCTTTCACGGCCTCCGCTTCCGCGAGCGAATGCCCGATCAGCTCCTTCGCCCGGAGCCAATCAAGCCCCATCCCCCGCTGCGCGGTATCCATCGCTTCGGCAACCGCGAGGCCGAGCGACCAGAGGTGATGCCGGTACGCCATCGTAGCCTGCCAGTCGATTGCCGCTCCCAGCATGGGCTCTGCATCCGATCGCGGATCGCAGACGACATGTGCGGCGGAATAGGCGATCCGGCTGCGCAGCGGCAAGGCCGGCGCCGTGATCGGCTCGGTGTTCGCAAGCTTATAATCTAGCAGCGAGCCGTCTGCCTGAGGCAGTTTGATCGTAGTTGTCCCGTTCATCGTTCGTCGTTCGCCTCCTATACTTGAAGCGGCGGCACGTCGACCCAACGCCGTTCCGCCCAGGATTGGAGTCCAAGCTCCGCCATTTGCGTGCCTTTGGCGCCTTCGAGCAGGTCCCAAGGGAACGGGCTGCCGGTGACGAGATGTTTCAGGAAATGCTCCCATTGGACTTTGAACCCGTTATCGAACTGCCCGTTGTCCGGAACCTCCTGCCACTGCTCCGCGAATGCGAACGGGTTCGGAATATCGGGATTCCAGACCGGCTTCGGCGTGTTCACCCGATGCTGCGCTTTGCATTCTCGCAGCCCCGCGACGGCGCTGCCTTCCGTTCCGTCCACTTGAATCGTCAGCAGGTCGTCGCGGTTCACGCGCACCGCCCAGGACGAATTGGCCTGAACGACGATGCCGCCTTCGAGCAGGAACGTCGCGTACGCAGCATCGTCGGCCGTGCACGCATAACGCTCGCCCTGTTCATCGATCCGCTGCGGAATATGCGTCGTACCGAGGCAAGAGACGGCTTTCACCTCGCCGAATAAGTTGTCCAGCACGTAACGCCAATGCGCGAACATATCGACGATGATGCCGCCGCCCTCTTCCTTGCGATAATTCCAGGAAGGCCGCTGGGCAGTCTGCCAATCGCCCTCGAATACCCAATAGCCGAATTCCATCCGCACGGACAGCACCTTGCCGAAAAATCCCGCATCGAGCAGCCGCTTTAACTTGAGCAGCCCCGGCAGAAATAATTTGTCCTGGACGACGCCATGCTTCACGCCGGCTTCCTTTGCCAGCCGGGCAATCGCGAGCGACTGCTCGAGACTGTCCGCCGTCGGCTTCTCGCAATAGATGTGCTTGCCGGCGGCGATCGCTTTCTTGATGCTGTCCGCGCGGTGCAGCGTAGTTTGCGCATCGAAATAAACCGTGTCATTCGGATCCGCCAAGCAAGCATCCAAATCGGTGCTCCAGCGGGAAATGCCATGTTTCCGGGCAAGCGCTTCCAACTTATGCGCTTGCCGTCCGACCAGAATGGGATCAGGCATAATGACATCCCCATTGGGGAGCGCGACGCCGCCTTGATTGCGGATTGCGAGAATGGACCGGATAAGATGCTGGTTCGTGCCCATCCGTCCCGTTACGCCGTTCATAATAATGCCGATGTTGTGCGTTGTCATGGATCGTTACCTCCGATTGATCGTGATAGGCATGCCGACAGGACGCCGTCAGACGGCGCCCTTGCCGGCAGCTCCTTAGATTGCGAATCCGCTGCTTATCTAAATTTTTCGAATACAAACATGCAAATTCCTGCTAATTCGAAAAATTCTGCAAATTTGAGCGCTTCAGACATTGCTGATCTAACTGCTTCCTATTCAGCAAATTTAAATCTCACTTGACATACTCGAACGCGCCGATGTCGGTTTTGCCTTTGTCCGGACGCTTCACGCTTTGCTGATGCGGCGCGTACTCCTTGGCGAGCAAGTCGCCGTATGCGTTCGGCAGGCCGCCTCCGGCATCGATAAGCGGCGATCCCGCCTTCAATTGATAATTCTGCGCTTCCAGCGATAAGTTGATCAAACCCGGATCAGCGCCTGTAATCGTACCGATATTTTTGTCCGGATGACGGTCGGGCTCGTTGAAATCGTAGAAGTACCCTTCCGTGAACCAGTTGTTGCGCAGCTCGATCGAGGCGTCGTCGTCCGTGATCACGAGCGGTGCGGGATTCGCTCCGGCACGGTGGAAGACATTGTTGCGCGCGTCCACATGCTTGCCCGGCGCATAGAAGAGCACCGTACGCTCGACGCGGCCCGGATCCTTCAGGTTCGGCACGCCGTCTTGCCCGTAAACGCGGGCTTGACGGTAGGTGAGGATCGTATTGTTGAAGAAATTGAGCGTACCGTGACGATCCGGCACGGCCGCATCGTCGCCGCCGAAATTGATGATCTCGTCGTCACCCCACGTATCGAACAAGTGGTCATGCTCGACCAGCACGTTGGCATAGACGAACGAGTTGTTGTAGGTCGGATCCAATACGATCCGCGGCGTATCCTCGCCATCATCGAGCGCGATCTGCCTTCTTCCGCCCTCGATCCAATTGTACCTGACGACCGTGCCCGCGCCGCGGTCCTTCAGGCCGTAACCCTGCGAACCTGCCAGCAAATCGCCGTAGCGGTTGTTCTCGTATACCGTGCCGATGGCGGCAATGTAACTGTTATGCTCGAACATCCGGCCGACGTTTCCGTTGCCGTAAACGGAATTCCCTTGGATGAGCAGATCCTTCGACGTGTAATCGATGAGCGCTCCTTCCCATACATACATGGACGAGGAACCGAATATGCCGTTTCCGTTATCGTGAATGCGATTGTTGCGCAGCGTCACATGATCCCCGTTGTCGATCCAGATGCCCGTGGCGTTGAATGCATAACTGGCTTGCGCGCCGCTGGCGTTCGTGTACTTCTTCGAGGCGTGAGCGTCGTACACCTCGAAATTCTCGAACGTGACGTACTTCGCAGGCTGGCTGTCCTTGCCGATGCGCACAAGCGAGCGGTTCGCGTTCGGGATCGGGTTCGCTGCGCGCGCCGTCGCTCCGTTCCCATCGATCTTAGGCAGCTCGCCGTTCGGTCCCGGGACGCCATGAACGATGATCGGCTTCTCCTTCGTGCCTTCCGCGAAGATGCCGATCTTCTCCTTATACGGCTCGGGCCGATAGTACACATATACGACGTCGCCCGCTTTCAGCGTTTCCCAGGCAAAGTCGCCGATGTTCTCGTACGCCTTGCCCGGACCGATTTCGACCGTTGCCGGGGGCGCATCGTTCGGACCCGGCTGCGGCTTCGCTGGCGCCGGTGCCCAATCCGCGTAGCTGACGCTGCTCAGATCCAGCTCGAATTTCAATTTATCCTTGCCGCCCATGCCCGTCAGATCGATCGGCTCATTGAACACGATCCACGACGTGCCTGCGCTGCCGGCGACGGAGAAGGTCAGGCATCTCGAATTGTTCACGCCGCATTTTGGCGCGACCGTGCCGTTGATCGCGTAGGAATAATACAAGTCCTCCTCGTTCGAGAAGTTTTGAAACATGAACGGCCGTTTCGCTTCGTTCGTGAACAACTGAATGCCGCCGATGCTCATCTTATCCACGTAGACGGCGTCCTTCGTTTCCGGCCAGCCGTTTACAACCTCGCCGTCTTCGTTCATTGCCGCATCGGCGGGCACGAACGCGATGCTGCCAAGCTTGCCGTCCGCCGTCAGCGTCTTCAGCGCGGAGACGGGAATTTCGACGGTCTTGTAGCCGTCCTTCATGTCGGTTTCGAAGGCGAACGATTTTGTTGCGTCGTATGCGCCGCTTTCGGCATCGACGTTGAACAATGCTTTCAGCTTGAACGGCGCCGCAGCCCCGTTTGCCTTGGGAACGCTGCCAATCGTGAACGGCGAGATCAGCATCGCCGCTGCAATGAGCGCCATGAACGTTCGTCTGGGTGCAAGAATTCCCATACCTTCAAACCTCCCCATGCTTCATTTAATGGTTGCATGGTAACGTTACCGCACATAGGTCGATGCGAACTACGGTAGCCTTTTGCAAACTTTCATCTTTCTTCGACTAGTGTAAATAGTGACCGGAATCGCAAAAAAAGAGAAGGACCGCAATACGGCCTTCTCCGCGAATGCTGTGCTCGTCTAGGTGTTGCGCGCGTCTCCTCCGAGCGAATTAAAGAACATAAGCAATCTGTCTGCCGTTGTCGTCCGCGGACTGCATCACATTCTCCACAAGCCGCAGACTGAGAAGCCCTTCCCGGATCGGACAAACTTCCGGCCCTTCTCCGCGCACCGCCGCAATGAACGATCTGGTCTCTTCCGCATGCCCGTCGAGATGCGTCTCGTATCGCTGCCGAACCGGCGTCTCGCCGTCCGTAAACACAAATTCAGCGCTGTTCCCATGAGCGAAACGAGCGGTCACTTTGCTGCAAATGACGGTGAAGGTACAATCCCATTCCGTCGGAACGGCGCAATTGGAAGCGCAGATCGAAGCCATTGCTCCCGAGCGGAAACGAACCGAACCGACGCTCGTATCCTCGATCGTATAGCCTGGCGTTTCGAGATGGCCCAAATTGGCGGTAAATCCGCTGATGCGGTCGGGTATCCCAAAAAAATGCAACGCAAGGTCATAGATATGGATGGCCTGCTCAAACACCTGTCCGCCCGAACGGCTGCGGTCGCTCCACCAGGGAGAGTGCAGCGAGTTGCAATAGAACCTGCCTTCGAACAACGTCGGAACGCCGGCCCGCCCATCCTCGATCATCCGCTTGAGCTCCTGCACGGCGCCGCCGAAACGATAGTTATAGCCGACCAGAGAGACGACGCCCGCTCGCTCCACGGCTGCCGTCATGCGCTCGGCCGTCGTCGTATCGAAGGCAATCGGCTTCTCGATAAAGACGGCAACGCCTTTGCTTGCCGCCTTCTCGACCTGTCCGTTATGCGCGAATGGGGGAATGCAAATATAGACCGCATCCAGCGCTTCCTCGTCCAGCATGTCGTCGAAGGAATCATAAGCCCTCGCGCTTCCGCCGGTATATTCCATGCTGAACGCCACCGCTTTATCAATCGTAGAACCGCAAATGGCCGCCACTTCTACGTTAGGCAGCTCCAGCAAATTTTTCACATGCTTCTGACCCATGGAACCAAGACCCAGCATGCCCACTTTGGTGATTTTTGTCATATCGATTCCCCCGTCATTTGGTTCAAACCGGCAGCCCGCACCTTGTCCGTTTCCAGGCGCAGCACCGGTTTGAATAACTTATCAGGGAAATCCTAACATTGGCCATAGACACGGTCAACCGTCAAAAACCAGTGATTCCTTGTCGAAATCGATCATTCAGAGCAAGGTACTGTTCTTGCGCAATGAGAACTTAAGGGAAGAACCGTGTGCGGTCCTTCCCTCAGTTTAACGCCCAGCGGCTGCGAATCAGTTCTCGAAAGCGCCGATGTCGATCGTGCTATGCACCGCGCGGGCGACAGACGATTGATCTTTCACGTATTCCATGTTTACCGGATAGGCGCTTGCCGCAGCGGGCAGCGACGTTCCGGCATTGATGAGCGCCGAGCCTGTCGCCGGACGCAGATCGAGCGTCGTCAGGTTCGCGAATCCGGGAGCCGTGCCCGTAATGGTGCCGGAATGCGTCACCGTGCCGCCGGAGCCGCTGGCGATGTTCGTATAGCCGGTGCTGATCCAGTTATTGTACAGATTCGCAGTCCCCGTCTGATCGATGATCGAGAGCCCGGAAGCCGCCGCGCTCTTGTAGAACACATTGTTGCGTACGTCGGCCGACTCGCCGCTCGAGGACAGCCGCAGAATCGTCGCGGAATTGGAACGGTTCGAGATGAACGTGTTGTTGTAGAGATAGAGCGTGCCTTTGCGGTACAGCTTCTTCGTGCCGTTGTCGCCGCCGTAATGCACGAACTGCGGATTGCGCGCGTCGTCCGGCTTGATCAGCACGTTGCCGTAAACGAATGTCTTGTGATAGCTCGGATCGCCGCTGATCAGCGTCGTATCGTCGCCTTCGACGAGATCGAGCTGACGGTTGCCGCCTTCGATCCAGTTGAACCGAACGACCGTGCCTGCGGAGCGATCCTTGAGATTGTTGCCGCTGGAGCCGCTGCACAGCTCGCCTAAATGGTTGTACTGGAACGTTATGCCGATCGCGGCCGTGTATACGTTATGCTCGTAGACGCTGCCGCTATTGCCGTTGCCGTAGATGTAATTGCCTTCGACCAAAATATTGCGGGACGCGCCGTCATCGGAGCTGGCGACGAACAAGCCGTTGCCGCCGTCGGTAATGACGTTGTTGCGGAACGTCAGATTCTCCCCGTATTCCACGAAGACCGGCGAGGCATTCGTCAAATAACTGACGGTCGCGCCGGCGTTATTCGTGTACGTATAGGATGATCTGGCACCGCGAACCTCCAGGTTCTCGATCGTGATGTACTTCGGCAAATTGCCCGTTGACGGGTCGGAGGCGCTGCCGGCGAATCTGGCGCCGCCGATCTTGATCACGGATCGGTTGTCGTTCCAGAAATCGAGCGCCGCTCTCGTCGTTGCCCCATTGCCGTCAATGACCGGCCGCTGGCCGCTCGCGTTCGGCACGCCGGTAATGGTGATCGGCGCTGCCGCCGTCCCTTGGCGCGAAATGACGAACTTCTCCTTGTACGGCGTCGACCGCCAGTAGATCTTGACCTGATCGCCGGCATTCAGCGACTCCCACGGAACATCTCCGATATTGGCATATGTTTTGCCGGGTCCAACCTCGTACAACGAAGCCGCGTACGCCTTGTCCGTCTGCGGCGCGAACGTGAACAAACCCATGACTAGTGCCAAGGCAACGAGCGAATACCATACTTTTCTCATCTTCTTCTTCCTCCTTTTATGCTGCGCATTAGGGGACCTGAGAGAAGAACCGTAACGGCTCTTCCCTCAGGCGAACGACTGACGATCGCGAATCAATTCTCGAAAGCGCCGATATCGATCGTACTGTGAACGGCGCGGGCGATGGACGATTGATCCTTCACATACTCCATGTTTACCGGGTAGGAGCTTGCTCCCGTCGCGAGGGAGGTGCCTGCGTTAATTAGCGCCGAACCCGTCGCCGGACGCAAATCGAGCGTAGAGAAGTTCGTGAAGCCCGGAGCCGTGCCGGTAAGCGTGCCGGAATGCGTAACCGTGCCGCCGGACCCTGCCGCGATGTTCACATAACCGGTGTTGATCCAGTTATTGTACAGGTTCGCCGTTCCCGTCTGGTCGATGATGCGAAGCCCTGAAGTCGACACGCTCTTGTAGAACACGTTATTGCGAACGTCAGCCGTCTCGCTGCTCGTGGACAGCCGCAGCAGCGTCGCGTTGTCGGTCCGGTTCGAGATGAACGTGTTGTGATAGAGATAGAGCGTGCCTTTGCGATACAGCGAAGTCGTGCCGTTGTCGCCGCCGTAATGGACGAACTGCGGATTGCGCGTATCGTTCGGCTTAATCAGCACGTTGCCGTACACATACGTTTGGTGATAGCCAGCATCGCCGCTGATCGCCGTCGTATCGTCGCCTTCGACGAGATCCAGCTGACGGTTGCCGCCTTCAATCCAGTTGTACCGGATAACGGTGCCGGACGAGCGGTCCTTCAGATTGTTGCCGGAACAACCGCTGCACAGGTCGCCGAGGTGGTTGTACTGGAACGTGATGCCGATTGCTGCCGTGTAAATATTATGTTCGTAGGCGCTGCCACTGTTGCCATTGCCGTAGATGTAATTGCCTTCGACCAGAATATTACGGGACACGCCCGCGTCCGTGCTCGCAACGAACAAACCATTGCCGCCATCGGTAATGACATTGTTGCGGAACGTCAAGTTCTCACCGTACTCCACGAAAATCGGGGATGCACTCGTCAAATAGCTGACGGTCGTGCCGGCGTTATTCGTGTACGTGTAGGACGATCTGGCACCGCGAACCTCCAGGTTCTCGATCGTAATGTATTTCGGCAAATTGCCCGACGCCGGGTCGGAGGCGCTGCCGGCGAATCTCGCTCCGCCGATCTTGATCACGGAACGGTTATCGTTCCAGAAGTTGAGCGCAGCTCTCGTCGTTGCCCCGTTGCCGTCGATGACCGGCCTCTGGCCGCTTGCGTTCGGCACGCCGGTAATGGTAATCGGCGCGGCCGCCGTACCTTGGCGCGAAAGGATGAACTTCTCCTTGTACGGCGTCGACCGCCAGTAAATCTTGACCTGGTCGCCGGCGTTTAGGGATTCCCATGGAACATCCCCGATATTGGCATATGTTTTGCCGGGTCCAACCTCGTACAACGAAGCCGCATAAGCTTTGTCCGTCTGGGGTATGAAGGTGAACAATCCCATTACGAGCGCGAGCGCCATCAATGCATACACCGTTTTCCTGCTCATCTTTTTCCTCCTCGTATCCTTGTTTTTGGGCTGCTGTCGTAGCCTTGGCCGTTGCCGCCGTTTGGCGCAAACCGACCGGATGCATGGCGTAAAGTCGGCTCCCCTCCTTTCGTTCGGAATCGATCTTACTATAGAAAAAAACCGACGAACTGCCAATCGTCGGTTTTATACATTCCTCATTGTTTTGATGGTTTCGAGAAAACAGCTTAATTCGATGCAAAGTTAGCTTCGCCCATAATCCGGATCGGTTCGGCGACGGACTGCGTTTGCCGCGAACGAGTCTCCGGGACATGCGCGATCGCCTTGACCCAGATGTTGCCGGTCAGCGGATTGTCGACCAGCAGCCGGACAGCCGTCACCGTTTTGTCGGGATACGGGCTCTCGATCAGCCAACGGTAATACGTTTCTTCGCCGATCCGGACAGGCCATGACGTGAAGGCTGCTTCCAGCAAAATCGCATCGACTTCGTACTGCGCGGCCGTATGCAGCGTGCCTTTGGACAGCTTGCGATCCCAAAACCGGTCTTTGTTGGAAATGTTGAAGCCGTACGTGATCGGAACGCTGGCTTTCGAGCCGTCCGCATACTCGAGCACGTATTCGCCGATCCGATACTCCCGATTGTCCAGGTAAATGCCGTCGATGAACTGGTGATACTCCCGGATATGATCGGTCGAATGCAGCACTTCGATATACGACGTGCCCGCGCCGGAGCCGGCTTCCCGCAGCGCCTTGCGGTAGCGGTACCGGTACAGCGCTTCGAACGCCTGATTGGCCGCCTCTTCGTGCATCGTATCATCATAATGATCGCGCCAGAATAGATACGACGCGTACGCCATCGAGAACAATGCGCCGTTGCGCTGCAAATTCTCTTCTTTGATCGCGCTCCAATTGGAAATGATGCCGCCGAGCGCTCCCTGCGCAAGACGCGTGCTCCAATCGGCGAACGAAGGTCCATCGAAGTTCCCGTAGACGACAGGCATGCTTCGCTCGAAGAACGGCTGCTCGAAATGCCGCTCGATGCCCCAGTACCAATGCATCATGACAATGTCGCGCGGCACGAGATCAATCGCTTTGTACGTTGCGGGAATCGTCTCGCCCATGTAAACGCCGGTATCGTAATCGACCATGCGCCGTTCGGATCCGCCGTACGTCTTGCCGTCCGAGGTAACAGCGTTCAGCAGCTTCTCGCTCCAGATCATCGTTTGAGCGCCGCGTTCCTGCAAATAAGCATGGATTCGCTTGATGTCATCCGCATACAGCTGCTCCGCCGGCTTGCCTTTGCACTTGTCGCACAGCCCGATCGAGTACAGCTCGTCATGGCCGATATGGACCGTTCGCGGCTCGAATACGTCCAGCACTTCATCCAGCACATCGAAGAGCAGCGCATAAGAGCGCTCGTCGGACGGGCAGTACGTGTCCGGGTAAGGATCGTTATGACGCTCCCTGATTTCCGGGTGATTGATGAGCAAATAATCGCAGTGGCTGAGGCTCGGCACTTCCGGAATGACGTCGAGGAAGCGCTCTTTGCAGTAGCCGACGATGTCGCTTACCTGCGCTTGGGAGAGGAACCGGCCGCCGCCGTTCTCCGCATGGATCGAATTTTTGTACCACGAGAACGTTTTCTCCTGAATGACGATCGTTTTCCCGCTGTATTCGTACATTTCGTCGCAGTAGCGCACCCAGCCCTCGTTGATTTCCGGATGCCGCTTGTACGCCATCGCGCCGCCGACTTCGATGACGATCGTGTTGTATTTGAACTGGACGAGCATGTCGACGAACGCTTTGAAATACGGAATGCCTTCTTCCGTCGGCAGGTACACCTTAAGCCCTCTGACCGGACAAGTCGGGTAATTATAGACGATGCCCGTGCGAAGACCGCCGCGGTTCGCGTCGGCAAGCTTCGCCAGCGTGACGGCGCCATAGACGAGCCCCCGCTCCTGTTCGGCATAGATTGCCGCTTCGCTGCCGGCAATAGCGATGACATATCCTTCTTCATGCGCGTCGTCGTACGCAACGTTCAATTGCTCGGAGATGCTCGCGCGAACGTCTTCCGGCACGCCGAGACGGAACTTGATTCTCCTGCAAATGTCCGTTTGCGGCTGCAGGCTGGCCGTCCGCGACAGCAGTTCCTTGACGAGCGGGAGCTCGCAGTCGATGACGGTAGCGCCCGTGATCCAGTAAGTCGTTTGCCCGAAAGCAGCATGCGCGGTCAGCATATCGTTCATGTTACAGCCTCCTATTATCGGAAATCGGGAATAGATTAATCCAGAACAACTGCCACATGCGAAGCCTCGATGCCCGTTGCCGTATCTTTCACCGTAATCGTCCAGTTCCCCGTTCGGGCGTTGACCGGAATCGCGAACTCATGGGTACACTCGCCGCGTTCCGCATAGATGTTGTCGGAGTAGAGCCATTCGCGGCTGCCGTCGGGACCGGTCGCGTGAACGGTCAACACGCTGGCGAATCGATGCGGTTCGCCGGATGCGAGCGTGAAGCGCGCAATGGCCGTTCGGCCTCGCTTCCACTGGCTTGCTGCATCGATCTGCAGGCCGGTTGCCCGGCAAGGCAGCAGCGCGAACAGCTTCGTATCGCCTTCGGCCAAATCAAATGCCGCCTCGTCGGTATAGCCGACATACCGGCGCTCGCGAACGTCATACACATGCGCCTTCTTCGCGAACGCGAAGCGCATCCCATCGGCTGCACGCTGCCGCTTCTCGCCCGCGCCGACGGCTAATCCGTCATGCCCGAGCGCCTGGCTGCGATTCAGCTTCCGCAAGACGGCGACATAAGCTGCTTCGCCGCTCGCGTAATAGAAGCTTTCGCAGCCTGCCTCGAGAGGGCTGCCGTCGTCGCGCGTCAGCGATGCCGGCTTAGCGGCGCCTGTCAGCCCTATCAGTTGGCGGATCAGCTTGCGCAGCGCGTCACTCTCACCGTCCTGCAAGCGCAGCTTCGGATAATTGGACAGCGGAATGTTGAGATAAACGGCTTTGCCGTCTCCCTGCTCCCGCATATTCACGGCGACGACTTGACGCATGAAATCGTCGCGGTACGCCGGTTGTCCTTCCTTCGTCCGCGTGCCGAACTCGGCCATGCGTTCGTCCTCGAACGCTTCGTCCGGTCTAAAATACGAGAAATCGGCGTTAGCCACGAAGCTGTCGTTGATATAGAACGGCTCGGCCTCCGTCGACAGCCGCTCGATACCGAACAAGCTGTCCAGCATGCCGCTTTCAAGCGTTTGACCATGCTGATCCATCAGGCCGGTCTGGAAATCCCCCATAACGGTGCCGCCTTCGTTGACGAACTGCGTAATAGCGGCCGTCTCCCGTTCGCTCAGCGCGATGGAGTAGGGAAGCACGAGCAGCTTTATGCCTTTGGCCGTCAGCTCGCCTGCTTCGATTTGCTGGGTGGCGATGAAATCATATTGATAACCAAGGTCCTCCAGCATGTCGATCCAGCCTTGGCGGTTGCTCTCGAAGCGCGTCTTGTCGCCGATGATGGCCGTGCCGCGAACGGATGCCATCGAATAATGAAGCGCAATGCCGCAATGATCGCGTTTCGCGACATGCAGCAGCAGCTTGCCGATGCCTTCCTCGCGGATTTCCCGGAATGGCGCGCTCAAATCTTGGGCGCTGCGGCTAAGCGAATAATCGGGATTCAGCAGGCTGTACTCCCAGAACAGATTGCAGAGCGTCAAGCCATGGTAGACGGCATGCCAGACGCCGTATTGCGCGTTTACGCCGTCGACGCCGTAACCGAACCAGCCGCCGATAATCGTGCCCGGCTTGGCGAACGAGCGGTGAAACTCGTATTGATTGCCGACGCCGTACGCTTCGAAATACCCGACATATTGATGCAGACGGTAATAATCGTAGCCGGAATAGGCGGTTGACGCCTGGCAGCCGGACATTCGGATGACACCGCCTTCGTCGGCGCCTTGCACCAGAGAGGCGATTTTGCGATACGCGTCGACGAATGTATGCTCCATGAAACGCCGATGGTCGGTCCACGGGGCGAAACGCCGCGTCTTTCTCGCTTCCTCGCGCGTATAAGGGACGATGTCCTCCCAGCTTCCGAACGCCGTGCCCCATGCGTCGTTGAGCTGTCCGAGATTGGCGTATTCCTGCCGCAGCCAGACGCGCATCTCGCGCATGCAGTGACCGCAGAAACAGAGATCCATCTCGTCGGTGTAGCAGGTGAGCGAGCCTTCGTCGTTGGCGAAATAAGCGATCGGACCGAATTTCTTGAACGCGGACACGGTCTTCGTAATCTTGCTGCGCTGCTCTTCCCAGAACGCAGGATCGTTCAGGCAAGGCACGCGGACCAGATATTGCTTATCGCGGGTCCGGTAGTACTGCTCCTTCCGTTCCACGTACGGTGCCCGATGGTACCAGTACACGCCGAGTCCCGAGGCGCCTGACATGGTCAGCGTCTTTGCGCTGCCGGGATATAGCCCGGTGACGCCGATTTCGCGGTAACGCTCGGCTACGAGATCGAGGAAGTCGCCATGCCCCCGGTTTTGCGGCGCCGTGAACACTTCGAAGTCGTCCATTCGCCGCTGCGACGGCGTGACGACGATCTTGCCGGAGGACCAGCGCTGCAGGATGCGCCCGCCTCGCTTCACGTCGGCCTCTACCGTGATATGCATCGATTTGGAAGCGGTCGCTCGGTACTCGTGCGTTGCCGTCTCTCCGTTTTGCAGCCCGGTTTCCGTTTCCTCGAGCACCCGGCCGAAATCGTCTATGATTCGGACGACGAGCAGGCAAGGCTCGCCTTGCAGGCGGAAGGCCGCGCGAACCGTCTCGCCGACCGTCAGCGTTTCATGGCTGACGGAAGCGTGCGCGAACGACACTGTAGGCGGTTTCTCCAGCACGAACGTGGCGAAATCCAGCACCGTCTCCGCCGCGAGCGCTTCGACTTCGATTCGAAATACGCCTCCGTCCTGCAGCGACTCTGGCAGATCGAGCATGCCGTCGGAACCGCAATTGCCTTCGGTTACGATCCCGTCTAAGACGTCTTTGATCGTATACCGGATCCGGTCGGGCGCCGCGGAGCCTTCGCAGCGGATCGTCCAGCTGTTATCGCCGCGCTCCGCGACGACGAGCGCGCAATCCGGCTCGCGCTTAGCGGCCCAGACGACGCTGCGGTAAACCAGCTCGTAGAAATAGGCGAGGAAGGCGAATGGACAATCGGTCCGAGCGCCTTTCCATTCATCGATGACGGCGTCGAACGTCGACTCCTTCCCCGTGTAATCTTTATGCTGCGGCAGAATGTCGCGCGGATAATAGCCGAATGCGACGACGCGTCCCTGTCCGAACGGCTTGACGGCTGCGATCGGCGCGCCGTCGGCTGCTGCGATCAGCACTTCGCCGGCTGCCTCGTACGGATAATAAGCCAACTGATCGCTCGGCAGCAGCTCCAGCGGTATGCCGCGCGTGATGTAATGCGTCAAGGACGCTGACCAGCGGCCGGATTGAAGCAGATCGAACCGCACCTTCGGATAGCCTTCGCCGGCGTTGTTGTCGACGGCGAAGCCTTCCTCGAACAAGTTGACGAGCGGCGACAACGCTTCGAGCTCCGGCGATTTCGGCTTGTCTTCGCCGTTGAAGGGCCGGATCAGCACGAGCCCCGCGCCGGCTTCCACGCGCCGAAGAACCGCCTGCCGGGTCGCCGGCGTGAAATGCGCCCAGCCGTTCACCGCCGGAATGACGAGCACATCGTAGTGCGCCTCCGAGGTCAGCGCGCGTTCAAGGTTCTCGACCATCACGTGCTGGTCGTCGACCGAGGCGCGGATATCGTAATAATCGCCGATTCCCCACTTGTTCAAATCCCATGCCCGGTCGAACGTGACCGTTTCGAAATCGACGCCGGTACGGCGGATGAATTCGACGATTTCGCGTCCATGCTTGACGCTCGGAACGAAAAACAGCTTCAATCGTTCTCCCGCAGCCGGCATCAGCCGGCTTGGAGAAGAGCTGCCGAAGCCGGTATCGTACGCGATGTCGTATTGCTTTTCCACACGGATCCCTCCTTGGTTGAAAAGCTGTAATTCGGATGCGTATAACTGCGGAGCGAAGCGGGCAGTCGATCGTGGAGAAGCGCCAGCCGAATGCTGCATTAACGTATCGCGACGCAAACGCAAACCAATCCTCTCCGTTTCTGCGCTCGGAATAACGAACCGCGCGCAGCGGCGTTCCCCATCGCATCTTCCGCTCAACGATTAACCCCGGTAACGGTAGATTTGATCGACGGCATGCGGCGTTCCATACTGCTTGCTTAAGACGTCCGCCCGGTTGCGAACGCCGATTCGGTACACGTCGTCCACTTGGCTGATATAGTGCTTGAACGCGAGCTCGATGACCTTCTCGGGATGATGGCGATAAACCCTGCATTCGAGCTCGTGCTCCCTGACGAAGGCGTCCGTCCGCGCCATTTCTTCGGGCGTCGCGATTCCCCCATAAGGCTTATCCTCTTGAAAATAAAACGCCGCCCGCGCTTCTCCCCTCGTCTCTGCGGCCGTGCGGACGGCGGCTTCGCGGACGATGAAGTGGTCGATATGCTCCTTAAACGCGATCGGAAACACGTACGCCGTGTCCGGCTGCATCGCCCACTCGCGGCACCGCGCCAGCATCCGGTCGAAGATCTCGTCGTCCCGCTCATCGAAATGCTCGAACATCCCATGGGGAAACTCCATCTCGCTGCTCGCCATCGCTTTGCCGCGCGTGAAGCATTCCCGCTCTCCAAGCAGCTCGTAGCCGTAATTGCAAGGCCCAAGAAGCTCGTCGATGCAATCCAAGTCCTCGATCAGCCGCTTCCCCGTCGCCAGCTTGATCCGCTCCAAGCTCGCGTCGAAATTGCCGCTGCCGGTATGCGCCAGATAATTGCTGCGCGAGAACACGTTGATCACGCGGAATCGCTTCGTGTTCAGAAGCCCGCGTTCCTTCAGCTCCTGGATGTACCCGCCCAGGAAGAACAGCACATCGTCGTAATGCGGAGAGACGATGACGATATTGGATTCCGGAATGACGTCCTCGATCCGCAGCACGGTATCGGTCATCGATCTCCCTCCAATGTTTCGTAAATTTCGGTATGCGCATCTTGGAAATACGGCAGCTGACGCTTCGCCAGCTCTTCGTGCCTGTGATCCCCTTCGAAGAACGCTAGCGCTTGCTGCACCTCCGCGAGCGTCTCGAATTCGCATTCCCAGATCAGCGTGTTGAGCGGTTCCCTGCCGCTGAATGGCAGATACCGCTTTCCTTTCGGAAAGTCGTCGTGCCTGCGCTCCAGCTCCGCGAATTGATGCTCAAGTTCCAAGAACTCCGCTCTGTTAGCAGCTTGAAATCGCTGCACAAGCCGCAATTTAAACGCCATGATCGTTCCCTCCTCCTCTCATGTTTCGCTAGTCGACAGCATATAAGCGAACGCTTTGCCAAGCGCAATCCGGTGCTCTCTGGCAAATTTGGCAAGCCTGCTTGCACTCGCATCCGGATGAATCGAATGCGGGGATGTGACGGAGAGCGCGGCAAGCAGCGTCCCGAGCTCGACCGCGCTCTCGAGCGGCTCTGCGCCGAAATGCGATTCGTCGGCATGCTTCGCGAATGGCAGTCCGCAGCAGAGGCCGCTTAGGATGCCGCCCAGCATCGCGTCGCCCGCGCCTGCCGTGTTGACGGCGGCCACGCGCAGCGGCGGCGTATGGATCAGCTCGCCTTCGGCATAGCTGTAGCAGCCGGCGGCGCCGTCCGTCATCACGAATTTGATGCGCGGATTGCGGCGCGACAGAAACGCGGCGCAGCGCACCGCGATGTCTCTGCTTTCGCTGTCCTTGCTATCGCTGTCCTTGCTGCCGCTGCCGCTGGTGATGCCCTTGACGATGCTGCCGCTGCTGCCGCCCCCCGCTGAATCCCGCTCCTGATCCGGCGCGGCTATAGCGCGCGCTTCTTCCGCATTGACCGCAAGCAGGTCCGTCAGCTCCCAGCCGCCGGCTTCCCCGAAGGCGGCGACCTCGGAAGCGAGCACCGATGCCGCGGTGAAGCTCCCCCTCGCCCTGCCCCTCGCAAGCAGCGCCATTCGGGCCGGGAGCGGCACTTCCGGAGCGGCAAGCACGATCTCGTTCGCGCCGAAGCGGTCGGACTGCCCGGTGAAGGCATATCCGGCAAAAGCACGTTCGATATCCTCCGGCTGCACGAGGCTGCTGGCGCCGTTGGACGTCGTAATATTGCCGCCTGCCAAATCGGGGTATTGGAAGCAAACGCTGAAAAGCGTTCTAGCGCCCGTCACCTGGCCGACATGCTCGACGGACATTCCGGACCCGCGCAGCTGCCGAATAAGCGACTCGCCTTCCGAATCCGCGCCTACTTTGCCGATCGGAACCAGCTCGAATCCATGCCCGGTTTCGTTCGCGGCTCCCGCTTGCAGCAGTACGGCCGGGTAATGGCAGATGATATGGAGCTTGCAGTAATCCTGCGCTTCCGTCAGCTCGCCCAGCCGGCTTTCGTTCCTGCCGAGCGTCTGCTCGCCGGCGAGACGGAAGAGGATGCCCGAGCCGATGCCCCCGGTTCCGATCAATCGCGCATACCGGTAGGATGCCTCGCCATGGATTGGCCGAAGCGCGTTCATGCATTCACCCCGGTCCACGCCCAGTCCTGGTTTTCCGCGATGGGATGCCTGGCCGTTTCCAGCGTCGCCGTGATAAGCGCGTCGGGATGCGTTTGAAGCAATGTCAGCGGGTATTCCGAACTTTCTTCCGAGAAGAGCGCGACCCGCAAAGCGGTTTGCTTCCAAGCGCCGGTGTCGCTGTAGATGCGCACTTTCTTGGCCGACAAGCATTCTTTCATGCCCAGCGTGATCGACATCGGCGGCACGAATTGGTAAGCCCCGCCATAGGTGCGATGGGCTAACGCGATGATCGTGTCGAGGTTATTCTCCTGCACGCGAAGCTCCGAATTGCGCAGCTGCTCCACCGTAATGGCGCTATACGGATGTCTTCTCGCCTGATTGTAGGCCAGGTGGCCGTCTTGGCCCCAGCCTCCAAGCGTGAGATCGATCGGCGCCTCGGCGATGCGGGCTTTGATCGTTTCCATCGCGGCTGGCAGCGGGAAAAACCGCTGTTCCAACGGGACGGCCAGCTCCGGACGAATGCCGCCGTAGAAGTGCCGCTCCATGAACGTCCGGAAATTGTACGGATCGCCTTCCGCGAGCGGCTTTCCTTCCCAATCCAGACATTCGTCCATATGGAACACGGTCATGTTCCGCAGCGAGATTTCTTCTTCGTTCACGATCGCCGCGAACGGTTCATACCACGCCTTCGGCCCGCAAGGCACGATTGCGCGGTACGGCCGACCCTCTTCGTTCGCCCGGCGGATGTCGTCTGCGAATTCCCTGGCCATCGCCGTGCCCATTTCGGCCGAATCCGTAACGATCCGAAGCGGGATTTTCCGGTCCGGATGCGCTGTCAATTGTTCAACCGGAACTTTGCACCACGCGTAAAGCTCTTGATTCGCAATCGGACACATAGCGTCTGGTCTCCTTTTCTCTGCTTCTAAGCCTCATTCCAAGCCTAGAGCAACTGATAGCGGAAGGAAATCGCCAGTTCTTTGACTGCTTCAACTATTTATCATGCATGCAAAAATAAGTGAAACAGCGTTAAAATCGACCAGTCCGTTTGGCAGCCGCAGCAGCCCGTTTGCCCGCATTCACGTTTCGCAGCACGCCAGACACTGCGGATTGGCCGGTATCGCGCCTATGACAAAAAAGCCTCTGCATCTCGCAGAGGCTCCAATCTATCGGTTCGTTTTCTCCCTTAACGCTTATTCTACTTGCTTAACGCTTATTCTACTTGCTCCCGCCTATCCCCATCCCGGTTGGATCTGCTCTTCATCAAGCATGCGATTCACTTCGTCGATGATCGCTTGTCCGCCGTCATCCAAATACCATTTGACCGCCGCATCCCAATTCGCCATGCTTTCGCTGCCCACGATCATCCGGGTCACATGTGCGTTAAAATCCCGCTCTAGCTCAGCCTCGTTCGTTTCTTTCAGCGGCGAAACGATCGCATCGACGGGATTTTGATAAAACTTGACCGATTGCAGCGTATTCACCGCATCTTGCACGAATTGTTTCGCCAGCGGGTCGGTAAATGCGCCCGGCAGCTGCACGGCCTCGTCGTTCGGTGCCCAATAGCGCCCGACCAAGTAATTTTTCGGCCGCAAATCCTGTCCGTCGATCGTCTCGACCGCGACGCCGTCTTTCATCGCATACCCTTTGCCTTCGCCGCCGTATTGCCAGTCAAAATCGGGATTTTGCGGGTTACGGTCCTCCCATGGAATCCAAGCGCTCATATAATCGAGCATGCCCAGAATGCGGTCGATCTTCTCCGGATTATCCTTCAAATTCGCATTCAGCATGATCATCTGATAGAAGCCTTTGCCCGTGGATGTAAAGCCGCTTTGTCCGTCGTCCTGCTTGAACGGCGGTATGACGGCCAGCTTCGCCGCCGGCTGGAGCGTTCTCAGACTAGCAAACCGCTTCTCGCTGAAATCATACGGCTGCTCGAAATACATCCCGTACTTTCCGCTGAAGAAATCGTTGCGCACGTCGTTCGCCTTGGAGACGGCCCAATCCTTCGTCAGCGCTCCTGCCGCGTACAGCTTGGCCAGAAAATCAACCTGTTCTTTATTGCCGTTCGTAATCAGGCCGGGAACGAGCTGGCCTCGGTCGTTCTTCTCGTACCATGCGGTCGAGTCCCATTCGACGCCCATCGCCGCTCCGTACAGCATGCCCGTATCGACGGAGGACAGTCCGAGTCCGTACGTGTCGTTCTTGCCGTTCCGATCCGGATCGTCCTTCGCGAAAGCGACCAGCACATCAAGCAGTTCCTCGTAATTCGTCGGCATCTTAAGGCCGAGATTGTCCAGCCAGTCCTGCCGGATGACCGGCTGTTTGCCGTACTTCGTCGTGAACCATCTCGGAATCGCATAGATGCTGCCGTCCACGGTTACGGAATGCCATATGCGCTCGGGAATTCCGGAGAGCGCCGGGTAACGCTTGATTTCATCGTTCAACGGTAGGAACGCGCCCTGCTTCGCCCATTTCATGAAATTGGCATCCGGGCCTTCCAGACCGATCATATCCGGCAGCTCGCCGCCCGCCATCGTGACCGCCAGCTTCTCGGGATACTCCTGCATATAAGAGAAGCGCGGCTTGAAATCGATATTGAATTTCTTATCGATCGCCGATACGGCCGGACCTTGGGCAGATGGGATAACCGCATCCCACATGCCGTCCATATAAGTAACGGACATCGTTCCGCTCGCTTGGCCGGCAGGGGGTTCTGATGAAGCGTCGGATGCAACCCTTGTCGTCCCATTATTAGCGTCCGTCGTTGATTGGCCTTCGTTGCCGCTGCAAGCCGCAGCTGATCCTAACGCGATGATCATGAACAAGATCGCGACGAACCGCTTTCCCATTAGCATCCCCTCCGTTTGCGCAGATGACCTGGATTCCGCTTTCTATCTCATTCGACGACCGCACCCCCTATTTCCTGTATGCAAACGTCGTTTTAATAGCTTGCAGGACACAATAAGCCTTATTTACTGAATTTTCATAAAAATCTATCATCGATCTTGATAAATTATTTTTCCGATGCTACGATGGGTTCATCTCATTTATTCCATAGGAATCGGAGGAAAATAATGAGAAGCATTCAGCGATTCAAGATGATTTCGGGTTCCCTGTTTATCCAGTTGCTGCTGAGCTTTCTAGCCATCCTCGTCCCGCTCCTATCCTTCTTCTTCTTCTCCTTCACGCTGCTTAAGAAGCACGCCGCCGCCGAAGTCATCCGCTACAACACGCTCAATATGAATCGGACGATCGATAAATACGAGAATCATTTCAGCCAAATCCGCAGCATCGGTCTCGACCTGCTGCTAGACGAGAAGCTCGCGTCGCTCGACCGATCGGCGATCGATTATATCAATGCCCGCCTGTTGATGAAATCGATTAACGGCTACTTGAGTCATACGGACATCGCGGCCCAGAACATCTTCATTTCCTTCAAACAAAGCGATTTCGTTATCTCAAGCGACCGCGGCGCGGATGCGCAAGAAATGTTCGCGAGGTATTACCACAGCGACGATTACGGGCCGGACTTCTGGACCTCCCAATTCGATCAGCCCGGAAGCTTTCGGATTCTTCCGGCATCCGATTTCAGCGAGGTATCCGCCAATCAAGCCTCGTTCCTAGGCAGATACATACCAGTCGTGATACGGAACTCCTACTTGCCCGACTATCAAGTCATAATTATGCTGGATGCGGACAAAATGCTGGCAAGCTTCAACGATTCCGCGCACGATCAGTTTATGATGCTGGGTACGGGCGGCAGCAGCCTGTTCGCAGAGAACGTCAGCAAGCTTCAATCGCTGCCGGCTTTGCCGCAGGGCAAGCACTACGCGAAGAGCGGAAAGGACTTTTATTTCTACCGAACTGGCAACGTTACCGGCATTCAATACGTCAACATCGTTCCGGACAATATCGTGACGGACAGTCTCAGAAACATGAACAAAGTGCTGGTCACGCTTCTGCTGCTTTTTACGATACTGAGCTTTGGCGCGGCCTGGTTCTTCACGAAACGGTTCCATAATCCGATCAAAGGCATCATGAAATCGATTCAGGAGCTGAACACTCCCTCTTCCGTGCAAAGCAATATTCACGAATTCCAGTTTATTCATGACCAAGTCCGCCACCTCGTGCAGACCAATAATACGATCGACCAAGCCAACTCTCGCAAAAACTCGCTGCTGAGCTATTATGCATTCATGAATAAAATCAAAAATATCAAGGTGAGCGATCAGGAAATCTATGATTTTGCCATTGAAGTACCTTATCGTCTCCTGCTGTTCCGCCTCCAATTCACGCCTGCCTTTTACGCGGATATCGACGAGAACGAGGGCAGAGCCTCTTATTTCGTCAGGGAATATATCGATTCTCATCTGAAGGAGCATGTCCAGACGCAAACGGTCCAACTGGAGCGCGATCAGATCTTGTCGCTCGTATCCGGAGATGCCGTGCACGAGGATATTCCGGCGTTTATCGATCAACTGAAGGAAATCTTCGATCTCGATCAGCGCTATTGGTCCATTACGATCGGTGTCGGAGACTTATATCGCCATTCTTCCGATCTCACGACGGGTTACGAGCAAGTACTAGCTTTAATGGGGAACCGGAAGCTCGAGAATATGACCCAGATCATCACGCTCGCGGACCCGCCGCCCGAATGGCACACGCCGCTGACGAGAGCGCAGGAGCAGGAATTGGATATGAACTTAGCCGCGGGGAATCGCGAGTCCGTCCTGCGCATCGTATGTAAAGTATTCGGGACCATGGAGAAGAAAGCGGCAACCGCGGAGCAGTTCTATGCATTCGCGGACAGCTTGACGCAACTGGCCGCCAAAAGCCTTGACGCTCTTCAGCTCGATGCCGCGTCGCTGCAGCGTTATCTGTCGTCGGCAGGCCGCGTGCGGGGCTGCTCGAATATCGAGGAGCTGCGGCAATACGTCGTTGGACTGCTGACTTTCGCCGCGGACCGAATCCACGAGCGGAAAGCGTCGCGCGATAACATTATCGATTTCGTTACGAATTACATGGAAGAGCATTATCGCGACGATATTACGCTCGATATTTTGTCGGATAAGCTGAATATATCGGCCAGCTACTTATCGACATATTTTAAGACGAAGACGGGCATGAACTTCATCGATTACATCAACAATTATCGGATCGACCTTGCCAAGTCGCTGCTCAAGGGCGCCGACATGCGCATACAGGACGTGGCGTCCGAAGTCGGCTATCAGAATATCAATTCCTTCAACCGGATGTTCAAGAAGATCAGCGGTATTACGCCCAGCGAATTTCGCAAACAGCATTATATTCTGGAAGGCTAAGCGAAGAAGCCGCTTCGTTCACGGTCTCGCGAACAAGGCGGCTTCATCTGGTTCCTATCCGTCCTCCTATCTAACGATGTAAGTTTATCCTTTACAGGTGCATACGTTCATGATATCATCTAACACTGCAAGGCGAAGACTAACACCGTTAGTTGAAAACCGGGGTCTTCATTGGCATCACGCAAAATACCACCGTTATGGCGCTTGGCAATTTCTTTGGTATAGGTCGTGCTAGATGAGCAATAATAGGATGATTGCCCCGTCACCGGTCGACCTGCGAATCGTCGGTTATCATCGTTTTCATAAAGGAGAAGAAGCCATGTCCGAACAATCAACATCCCTAACGAATTTGAAGTCGTGCTTGAGAATATGAAAAAATACTTATGATATGCCAATCGCCAACTCGAAGAAATTCGCAAGTGTAATAGAACAGCGACAGTCCAGGACTTTATTATCGCGTCCTTGGCTGTCGCTGTTTCAATTAGTAGGGTCAGTCTAAAGCGTGAAATGAATACATCCAGTCTACGTTCCTTACTTCCGGTAAGCTATCGCCCGCCCCCGTATCGCTTCCATCACATCGATCGACTGCCGCGAGGAGCGCAAGTCGTCCCGCAGCGGCCATCCCTCCCGCAGCGCGTCGATGAAGCTCGCATTCTCGTCGTAGAAGCCGAAAGCTTCCAGCCAATCGCCTTCCGCTTGGTAGACCTCGCCTCTTCCCTTCTCCGCGTACTTCATCGAAGCGGTCTGACCGACGCCTTCCAGCAGCGGCAGCTGCATCTCGCAGGAGAAGCCTTCTCCGCGGACGGTGACCTTCTCCATCGCCACGCCGGAGTACGGATAACAAAGCAGCTGGACGCGAACGCCGTTCTCGAATAGGCCATCCGCGATAATATTCGCTACGCCCGGGCCTACATCTTCAAGCTCTTCATAGCGGAATTGCAGCTCGGCGTAATCGGAGCCGGCAATGAACCGGGCAGCGTCGATGGCATGGACCGCGGTCGTCGAGAAGTCGGCATCCGTCCGGTCGATGCGGATCATCTCGTACGCGATGTTGTAGATTCGTCTGCTCGGCGCCGCGTTCAAGCGGGCGATCAGCTTGCGGGTCAGCGGAGCGAACCGCCGGTTGAACGCAACGCGGTGCGGAATGCCAAGCTTGGCCGCCCGTTCTTGCAGCAGCTGCGTCTCTGCCGAGTCGATGCCCGGAGGCTTTTCCAGGAAGACGGGAATGCCCGCATCCATCGCTTGCAGCGCCAGCGAGGCGGTGTATTCGACCGACACGACGATCCATACCGCATCCAGCCGTTCGTTTTCCAGCATCTCTTGAAAGCTCGAATAGGCGCGCGAGAATCCGAAATCCGCGCGGAAAGCTTCGGCCGCTTCCGTATTCACGTCGCAGCAGGCAGCCAGCACGAGATCCGCATGCGTCTCCCGATATCGCTTCAAACAAGGGCCATGCGTAGCCCTGGAATGCCAGCCGCAGCCGGCGAGGCCGATCCTCATCAGACGCCGCACCTCCAATTCGTATCCGAGTGATCCTTCAATCGGATGGCCAGCGAACCATCGGGTTCGGTTGGCTGCGCGCAAGCCCATTGCACGGGCTTGCATACGCCGGGTTTGACCTCAAGCTGGAGCGCCAGCCTGATTTCTTTGCCGTGCCAATCCTGCGGCAGAATCATCGAGGCCAAGCTGACCTTGCCGGGAATCGGGCTGCCTTTATCCAATTTCCCGCGTAATTTCACGGTACCCTCCGGATCGGCCGCTTCCAGCCACAACGTTCCCGGGACGCCGGAAACGCCGTCATTCGCCAGCGCGACGACGAGCTCATCGGTTCCGAACCGTTTGCGCTGCCAAATCCACGAAGGACGCAGCCGATAACCGAGGCGGCGCCGAAGCGTTTCAATGCCGGCCGGATACCGTTCATGGTAGTCGGCGATAGCGGCAGCTTCGGTCCACAGCCCCCAGTAATTTCCGCCGATATCCAGCGCATGCAGCATGGAGTTAGCGATGACATCGATGTTCGCAGTATCGAAGGCGAGGCTGGATAGCTTGAAATGCCGGTAATAACCGTCTTCGATGACCGCGGCCGTCCAAGGCGAGCGGTTCGCGATCGCTTCGATTTGCTCCGGTTCGTCGAGGACGATGCTGTCCGTTCGCACCCAGCAAGCTTCGTTCATGGCATACTCGCGCACGATCCGGTTGCCGGTCTGACTAATATCCGGCTGCGTATTGACTGCAAGCGGCGTATGCTTCCATCGTTCAATCTGCTGCCGGGTCATGCGCATGAACGTATGCTCGGCTGTCGCATAGTCGGGAAACGGATTTTTCAAGTCGTTCGTATGCCCTTCTCCCCAGAAGCCGTACATCATCAAATCCACGAATTCGATGCGCGGATCGCCGTCGAACCTTGCCGCGAGCAGCTCGTTTAACTCCTGGAAAGCGGCTTGGAACGCCGGATGATCGTAACGCGGCTCCAGATAGTCGTAGTCATGGCCCGGGAAACGGCCGATGTTGACGAGCGGCACCTGTCCGATCAAGAAATCCGGCATGGCCAGCCGCTGCGGCTGCGGATTCGGGCTCGACAGCTGGATGCGGAAAGCGACGCGAAGCCCGTGCTTTTCGGCGGCTCGCAGCGTGGTTTCCCAGATCGGATGCAGATTCAGGCTTCCAGCCTCGGTTTGGACATGCCGCCAATCGCAGCGAATATAGAGCACGTCCACGTAAGGCAGCTTCGCCAATTGTTCCACATGCTCCTCGATCGTCTCAAGACCGTTTCTCGCGTTCAGCGACGGCCCATTCTCTTCCCATGCATAGGCGATGAGCCCCATACCCGGATTTCGAATCGGCTCGGAAGACGGCGTCGTCATGAAAATCGTGTACCATCCGTTGTCCTGTTCGATCTGAAACGGCCCTTGATATAAGCGGCCCAGCTCGATAACGTTCGTGCTTGCAGCTGTTTCTGTTTCCATCAGCGGCTCCACTCCTTCTTCGTAATCTGCAACTTTGCGCTTCGTCCCTATTGCCAACTTACCGAATGCAGCCTCGGAAAGATATCGCCGATTTTATAACTCGTTCATCTTTTTTTCGATTATCCTCATTCGCGAGCACAATAAAAAAAAGCGACGACTTGCGATGCTCCGAAAAACGGAACAGGCCGCCTAGTGCCGGCAGCCTGTGATCGTGATTCCATGTTGTTTTGGTTAAGAGAGGGTGGCGGTATCTGTCTCATTGAATAGATTATGGAGAAACAGATAGAGTTTCTTGGCTTGTTGAATGTCCAGATGAATGCTTTTATCGGCTACCAGGCGGTTATCCATGTCGGCATGCGCGATCGCTTCGACGATTTCGATTTCCGTAGACTCCGGGTGATACAAGAGAATAATTTCCTTCTTCTTCAGCTCTCTATCGGCTTGCATAGCCATTCCCCCTCGTTCAGATAAACTAGTATATTCCCGAACAGAGGTTAATAGAAGCTGCATGTACTTGGGCTTCCGATTCTGCTTCCGAATCCAATCGGAACTGCGGACTTCCGAAGCGTTCGCTGCGCCTTCGCCGCAGCCCGCTCCTCCCTAGGATTGGATGATCGCTTCCATAATCGCAACATATTGCGTATCGCCGAGCCCATAGTGCGGAAACCGCCGAAATAGGCATTTCATCAGCGCGTTGTGCGATAATTTCTCATTATCCTTGATGAAAGCCGTGATTTCGTTCTCGGGTTTCTTATATTCCAAGTACAGCTCGATCCCCTTGCGAAGAATCGGCAAGCTCGGCGTTGCCGGGCTCGCATGTTGTACCAATACCTGCCTATAGAGCAAGTCATAGTCATCCGAAGGCAGATCGGTTACCGCAATCTCGCCGGTTTGCTCGTTTACCTGGTGGAAGATGAGGCTTCCCTTATAGTTCGTCTGCTGCAGATAGGCGAGCACGGTCAGCATATTCATCTGACAGAACATATCGTCGCCGAACCAAAGCACGATGCAATCATGCTTGCCTTCAAACAGCGGTTTCATCGGTTGAATCGTCATTTGGTCATAATCCTGCATCGAAACGCCATGTCCCGCTGCCCGCAATCGGATGAAGGCATCGCTGAAAATAGCATCGCAAGTTTCGTTCGCGCACATCGCTTCATTGAACGGCGCATAGTCGTGCTGCGGAATCCGTAACGAATGCGCTGCGAATTGATCAGCCATTGCTTGACCGTTCAAGATATGCAGCATCGGCCGCCGTTCCCCTGCGTTTCCGAGGTTCAGTTGCAGCTCTTCGATTCGCGTTATCATTGTAGGTTGCATCGGTACCCTTCCTTTCGTCGCTTACACGGAATGTGATTCGTTCCTGTTCCTGCTCCTGCTCTATGCTTCGTTATCGTAGTTCTTGCGGACGACCAAATGGGAGGCAACGACCTTTCGTTCTTCGAGATAAGCCAATATTCCTTCCGGATACACGGGCTTCCCGCGCAATTGCTCCATCGTGCGCCATGTCAGTTGAATCCCTTCCGCTTCACTATGCGCGATCGCGTCTTGAATCCGCTCCTCGTTGACCGCTCCCCAATGCAGGATGGTGCAATCATGCCGCTGCTTGCCGTCATATTCGACGATACTTTCGTTCACGCAGGCGATGGCGCCGATCTCCGCTTGCAAGTCGAACTCCTCGATCAGCTCCCTGCGAATAGCCTCCGCGGCCGTCTCCCCGAACTCAACCGTGCCCCCTGGAAAGCGATAGAAGGCTTCATCCGCCGCGCACTGAACCAAGATCGACTGATCATGGCGATGGACGATGATGGCCTCGGCTCTTAATAGCGGTCGGTTCATGGCCAACTCCCTCCTAGTGCTGTACATCTGGTTACATGTTTCGAGACTTCTATCAGATGATCATTAAGTTCTTAGAATGCCGGACTTGTTGTCGAATAAATCCTCAAAAACAGGCCGTTGTACGAGGTTGATCGAAGCCAAATCGATTTCGTCCAACGCTGTAAATCGTAATTGCAGCGATTCCCGTTCCTTGTCTTCGAAGCGCAATGTAATGCCATCCTCGCCGATTTTCCCCGCTAATTCGGCCTCCGCATGAAACAGAAACATGACGAAGACCACTTCATTGCCATCCGGGTACGTATAATTCATTCTTGGCCCCGAGTAAACGGCATGCAAGCCGTAGCTCGCAATATCGAGTCCCGTCTCCTCTTTCACTTCCCTGATCATCGTTTCCTCAACCGCCTCGCCGGGTTCCATGCCGCCGCCCGGCAGCCCCCAATCGCCATAATCCGAACGCCGCTGCAATAAAATCCGGCCTTCCGGATCCTTAATGATTGCGCCGCCTGTAACGATGATTCGTCTAGTCAAATGATCATTCCTTCTCTTCAAGATGAAAGGTTTGTAGCCCCTAAGTAGTCCCTAGGTGAATGACTTCGCCATTCGGATGGTAAATCCTCTCATACAAAAAAGAGCAAAGGCATTTGTTCGGCCTTTGCTCTTCAAATTTAATTTTTAGGATGACGGTGAAAATGACCGGAGGTCGATAGAGAGTCGGAAAAGCGTAAGCGGTCGCCTTTGTAGTCTAATTTCTACCTATACTCACTTATACGATAAATAGAAATTAGAACTACAACAGCGATTGGAGACCTCTATCGACCGCAGGTCATTCTTCCACCGTCATTCCGAGCTCGCACTCTTCCAGTTTCAAAACCTTCGTCTTGTATTTCCACTTATAGCCGAGCCATACAGCCAGGAACAGAGGAATGCCAACATAGGAAGCGAACAAGAGCATCCAGTCGACTTTGCCGTCCGAGTAGGCGCTCACGCTTTGCCCGATAATGACGATCATGCACATCACGCCCGCCATAATCGGACCGAACGGGAACCATAACGAACGGTATGGAAGATCGGCCACGTCGTGCCCTTTCGCGACGTAGACTTTACGGAAACGGTAATGGCTGATCGCAATGCCCAGCCAAGCGATGAAGCCGGACATGCCCGATGCATTCAGCAGCCAGATGTACACTTGACCGTCGCCGAAGAAGGACGCAAGGAACGCGAGCATGCCGAGCGCCGCCGTCGCGAGCAGGGCATTGACCGGAATTCCGTTCTTGTTGAGCTTGGCGAACAGTTTAGGCGCTTTGCCTTCCTTCGCCAGCACCCACAGCATGCGCGTGGAAGCGTACATGCCGGAGTTGCCTGCGGACAGCACCGAACTTAAGATAACCGCGTTCATGACGGATGCGGCGACGCTTAAGCCGGCTTTTTCGAAAATGATCGTAAACGGACTTGCCGCGACGCTATCGCTCGCCAGCGTATCCGTCGTGAACGGAATGAGCATCCCGACGACGAAGATCGCCAAGATGTAGAACAACAGGATCCGCCAAAACACGCTGCGAATCGCGCGCGGCACGTTCTGCCGCGGATTCTCGGATTCTCCCGCCGCGATGCCGACGAGCTCCGTTCCTTGGAAGGAGAAGCCTGCCGCCATGCAGACGCCGAGAACAGCGAGCCAGCCGCCCGATATCGGTCCGTCGCCTGCGGTGAAATTGCTGAAGCCCACCGCGCCGCCTTTCCAAATGCCGACGATCATGAGCAAGCCGACGCCGATGAACACGATGACCGTGACGATTTTAAGCATGGCGAACCAATATTCCGACTCGCCGTACCCTTTGACGGATAATAAATTCAGACCGACCATGAGCGCGAGGAACAATGCGCTCCATAAGAACGACGGGCTGTCCGGCAGCCAGAACTTAATAATCAGCGTTGCCGCCGACAATTCGGCCGCGATCGTAATCGCCCAGTTATACCAGTAGTTCCATCCGAGCGCGAAGCCCAGAGACGGATCCACGAATTTTGTCGCGTACGTACTGAATGTACCGGAGACCGGCATGTAGGTGGCCATTTCGCCCAAGCTGGTCACCAGAAAATAAACCATGATGCCGATGAGGAAGTAGCCTAACAACGCCCCGCCCGGCCCGGCATCGTGAATCGCTCCGCCGCTGGCCAAGAATAATCCGGTTCCGATCGAGCCGCCTAGTGATATCATCGTCATGTGACGCGATTTCAATCCTCTGCGTAACTTGTTTTCTTTCACGTTCACGTTCCGTAACGACCCCTTTAAGTATAAATAAACGCAAAAAAACCGCCTTCGTCTTAAATAAGCAAGGCAGCTTCGACTCCCTCAATTATCCGATGTAAAGATAGCGCAACATCCTGTTGTTGGATCAACAGCATGACAGTTCCGTTCCTTTCGGAAACGACCCCAGCCTGAACGGTCAGTAACCCGTGCGGCTTCGGCGATGGTGCCTTTTCATCGGAATCAACAGTCTCTACTTGACTTCCTCCGACGTACTCTTCAGCATCGCGACCTCTACCCCATCTGGATCGATGAGGGTTTGTATGCAATTGCAATAACAGTTCCCTATAATAAAGAGTCGTATTCGAAAAATCAAATGGAATTTGATGCCACAGCTTACACGGCTTAAGCCGCGCAGCAAGAAGAGACAGCCGCTTCGGCTGTCTCTTCGGACTTCAATCGCTTGCTTGTTGTTCTGCGGGCCCGATCAGTTCGCCGCGGCGGCATCTTTGAAATGTCCGCGCGGTTTCTTGCCGCTCCAGCGTTCATCGACCTGTTCAAGCGAGGACTGGAACCTGGTATCGACGCTGATCCGGTACTGATTCGTCGTGTTCTCGAGCGAACAGTGCATCAGATACATCCCGAAAATAAGCACGTCGCCGGCCTTGAACTCCGTCGTCGCCCACTTGCCGCCGAACTTGTTCGTAATGACGAGCGGATCGTCCGTGTAATGGCCGATGCCGTCGCGATCCGAATCCTTGGAGCCGTACGATTGCTTCAACTCCTCGAAATGGTGGGAATCGAGGCAGATCGCAAGGCCGCCCTTCGCATAATCGACGTCTTCGAGCGGCGACCAAACCGTATAGAGATTCTTCGTGCCGCGTCCCATATAGACGATGTCGTAATGCGCGCCCGTGAAATCGCCTTTGCCCACGGCTCTGAGCCACTTGTAATGATACGTCAGCGACTGTTCCCCGATAAATTGATCGAAGAAGCGCATAATGCGTTCGCCGTTCAACACGTTCAGCAGCTCGGGCAAATCTTCGTTCGTGCCGCCCATGAAGATCGTTTTGCTGCCGTCCGCCATAACCCCTTCTTCCAGCAGCGTATCCCGGTCCAGCTTGCCCATCTTTTGCATTTTCTGCAGGATGGCATGCCTGGCGTTCAACACCTCATCGCGATCATGAAGACCGCGAATCAGCAGATAGCCGTCTTCCAGAATCCGATTCCGCAAGGCATCGAAATCATTCACAATATCGTTTGAATCCCTCAATTCCGTTAAATGCGGTCCTCCGAGTTCCAGCTCGCGATTGCCTACTTTCAATAACATTAGCGTTCTCTCCTTCTTCGCAGCATCTTCGTCATGGTCTCATTGTAACCGCTGCCGCGCTTAACTCCCATGGAATGAACCTGCTGAAACATGTATAATCGTACTAAAATACCTCTTCATCCTGGAGGAGATCAGCAGATGGCATTTATGAATATCCCGTATGAGCTTAACGATGAGATCGCGATTCCCGCGTTTCGCTTCAAGTCGATTTGGAAAGTGCAAGCCAACGACAGCTATCAAGTCACTTCTCCGCAAGGATTTAACTGGCCAGGCATCTTCGTCACCTATGAAGGAAAAGGAATAATTAATTATGCGGATACAAGCGCCGCGTTAGATGCCGGCACCTATATAATCGTCCCGCCAAATCTTCCCTGTGCCTATCAGTGCGTCGGCGGCGATTGGAAGTTCTACTTCATCTATTTCGATCCGCTGGACATGGCGCTTGGGCTCGAGATGACCGTCGGCATACCGGTTACCACGGCCAAAATGCCGGAAGCGACTCTCATCTGCGAACGGCTGATCGACAGTCTGATCGTCCATCCGACCGGCTACGGAATCACGGTCCAGCTGTACGCGCAAGAACTGCTGCTGCTGCTCGCCAGGGAACGAGCTGCCGCCCTTCAGAGCCGCCATCCCGAGCTGGACGATATTCTGTATCACATGCACAGGCAAATCGGCCAGCCGATTCCGATCGACGATTTCGTCCGCAGAAGCGGATTGTCGCGCACCGTCTTCTATGCCCGTTTTCGATCCAGGACAGGGATGTCGCCAAGCCGCTACATGCAGGAGCTCAAGCTGTCCTCCGCCAAGGCGGCACTGGAGACGACCAGCTCGTCCATTAAGGAAATCGCCGCCTCGCTGCAGTTTTACGATGAATTCCATTTCTCTAAACTGTTCAAACAGCGGTACGGCGCTGCCCCTCGCGATCACCGGCAGCGCTTGGCGCAGCAGCCGGACGCCGGCAGCTAGAACGCAAAAAAAGCATTCCGGCAACCGGAATGCTTTTTTCATGCGTTATTGCAAGTTTGCTTCCTTATAAGGAAGCGGCAAGCTGATGGACGAACGATTCCAAGCCGCGCTGATCCACGTCATCGAAGCGGTCGAGCTCGGGACTGTCGATGTCGAGCACGCCGAACAATTCGCCGTCTTTCAGAATCGGGATGACGATCTCCGACTGCGAGGCGGAATCGCATGCGATATGTCCGGGAAACGCGTGAACGTCCGGGACGCGCACAGTCGCTCTGTCGCTGGCGGACTTGCCGCATACGCCGCGGGATAACGGGATGCGCACGCACGCAGGCAAGCCTTGGAACGGACCGAGCACGAGCTCGCCGTCCTTATAGAGATAGAACCCGACCCAATTGATCCGGTCCAGAAATTGATTCAGCAGCGCCGAAGCGTTGGCAAGGTTAGCGATGGGATCCGATTCGCCGTCCAGCAGCGATTTCAATTGGCGGACGGCGAGATCGTAGTTCTCCTCGCGCGAGCCTTGATAGTGTTCAGTATGAAACATGAGCGAACAGCTCCTCTTCTAAGATGTATGGTTTCTCTAGCCTCATGTTGTGGCTTGGAATCTTCGCTCCGCCGTCAATCGACTAATTGGCTGAGCATATCATCCGTAACCTGCACGTCATCCGACCTGACGAGACTGACGCTGAAATGCCCGACCAGCTCGCTTGCACGGACCGGTTCGATGCTGTCGGTTAAGCCGCTCACGGCCGCCAGCCAGCCTACGACCTTCTCGGGCGTTGCGCCCGATGCCCGAAGCGCGGCCAATGACAAGGCGCCGTGCCTCTTGGCCAGACGTTTGCCGTCGGTGCCGTACAAGAGCGGCACATGGGCAAACCGCGGCGGATGCAAGTCAAGCGCTTCATAGAGCTGCAGCTGTCGCGGCGTGGAATCGAGCAAATCGGCGCCGCGCAGCACATCGGTTACGCCCATCGCGGCATCATCGACGACTACGGCGAGCTGATAACTCATCATGCCATCGGCCCGTTTCACTACGAAGTCTCCCCCTGCCCCGGGCAGAAAAGCTTGCGGACCCGCAACGGCGTCGTCGAATCGAACGGCTTGCGAATCGATGGCGAACCGAAGCGACGGCTGCTTGTTCCGGCTGCGCGCCGCCCGTTGTTCCGGCATGAGCGCGCGGCAAGTGCCGGGATAAGCCGGCCCTTCGCTGCCCAAGCCATGCGGCGCGCTGGCGACGGCGGTCAGCTCGGCTCGGCTGCAATAGCAATCGTAGAGCCGCCCTTTCCGTTCCAAGACGGCAAGCGCGGTTTCATAGCGGTCGATTCGCTCGCTCTGCGTATAGGGCGAGCGGTCGCCGCCGATATCCGGTCCCTCGTCCCAGTCCAGCCCGAGCCAGCGCAAGTCCGCAATGGCTTGCTCCGCCAGCTCCGGCCTGGAACGCGTCGTATCGACGTCTTCCATCCGCAGCAGGAACGTGCCGCCCGCGCTTCGCGTCTGAAGCCAGGCAAGGAGCGCGGTTCTCGCGTTTCCGATGTGCATCAGCCCCGACGGCGTCGGGGCGAATCGTCCTCTCATGAGGGCGTCAGCCCCTTCCTATGCAAAAATGAGCAGGAAGAAAGCTCCTGCTCAATCAATGTGAATATAGGATGGCGGAGCCGACGGGATTCGAACCCGCGGTCTCCTGCGTGACAGGCAGGCATGTTGGGCCACTACACCACGGCTCCGCGTATGAAGACAAGCAAAATCATACCATGCCGGATAACTATCACGCAAGACTAGGTAATGAAATAAATAACATATTTGTTTGCGGATCCAATTCCATGATCCGGAAAAGCGGGATTGATAACAATAATGTTATGTACCCGATAAGAAACATTCATTATATTTATGCTAAACGAAGCTGTAACATGGGAGACAGATAAACAGAGCTATCACCATAGGAGATGATTGAACATGCTGCAGTTATCGCGTCAGCGTACTGTGCTTTACCTTGCTTTTCTCGTTATTGTCTGGGGCGTCAACTGGCCGCTATCCAAATCCGCGCTGCAATTCGCGCCTCCGCTCCTGTTCGCGGGCTTGCGGACGATGATCGGCGGACTGATTCTCGTCGCGATCGCCCTGCCAACCTACAAACGGATCCAATTCCGGCAAAATTGGCCCATCTATCTCGTCTCGTCCGTGCTGAACATCATTCTTTACTATGGCTTGCAGACCATAGGACTTAAATATTTACCGGCTGGTTTATTCTCATCCATCGTCTTCCTGCAGCCCGTACTTCTCGGGATCTTCTCCTGGCTGTGGCTCGGGGAGCGCATGTACGGATTGAAGATCTTCGGCTTGCTGCTCGGCTTCCTGGGCGTCGCGGTCATCAGCGTCAGCGGCGGTTCGGGCGAATTCTCGCTGGCCGGCGTCCTGCTCGCGATCGGCAGCGCGGTCTGTTGGGCGCTTGGCACCGTCTTTATGAAGAAGAATGCCGCGCGGACGGACACCGTCTGGGTCGTTGCGCTTCAAATCACGATCGGCGGCATCGCGCTTCTGCTGTCGGGCACCGCTTCCGAGAGCTGGTCGGCGATCACGTGGAATTCATCGTTTATTGCGAATTTGCTGTTTATCTCCATCTTCGTCATAGCGCTGGGATGGCTCGTTTATTTCAAACTCGTCGGATCCGGCGAAGCGAGCATGGTCGGTTCTTTCACGTTCCTCATTCCGCTCATCGCCATCTTGTTCAGCGTCATGTTCATGGGCGAAAAGATTTCCTTCAAGCTCGTGGTTGGCCTGGTGCTCATCGTCGCCAGCATCGTGTTCGTGAACAAGAAACCGAAGTCGCTGCGCGGCAAGTCGGGCAGCCCCGCCGCTCCGCTCGGACGTACGGCCAGCCGCTGAAGAACTTTCCGTCGTCCAGGTGTCCTATATTACGATCGTTCCTTTATAATGGAGAAAACGTCATTCTCGCCGAAAGGAACCGTCATGTCCAATCTCGAACCCGATCTCGCGGCGCTGCACCCGCAGGAAACGCTGGACGCGCTGCGCGATTTCCGCTTTGCGCCTTATATTACGCTGGCCCACATTTTTCATGCTCCCCGGGACTGGGGGTTCTCCAATCGGACGCTGAAGCAGTACGCGCTCAATTACGTCATCGACGGCAAAGGCGAATTCGCCGTCGAAGGAGAGACGCATCAAGTCGCCAAAGGCGACGTCTTCTTCTACCGGCCGTACGAAACGCATGGCTTGCGGGCACTGCCCGGACGCCCTTTCCTGTCCATCACCATCGTATTTCATTTTGCCGATTTGCCTTTTCCGCTGGAGGATGTTTTCGCGGGCATGCATATGCTCGGTCGTTACAACGGCCGCTCGGTGGAGCATCAATTCGCCGAGCTTGTCGCCAAGTACCGGCTGCCCGGAGCCCCGAACCGTCTGGCCTGTCAGTCGCTGCTGCTCGCCATACTCGCCCGCGTGTCCCAACAACCCGCGGCAGGCGCAGAAGCCGACGCGGCAGGACCGAGCAGCAACGTGGCACGCTTGATGCTGGTCAAGAACCACATCGAGAATCGTCTCGAGGAGCCGCTCGACGTGCCTGAATTAGAACGGTTGACCGGATTGACGTGGAACTACCTGATCCCGGAATTCAAGAAGGCGTTCGGCACGACGCCGATGCAATTTCTGATCTGGGCGCGCATCTCGAAGGCGAAGGAACTCGCGCTTCAAACGCCTCTCTCCTTCGGCGAAATCGCCGAACGGGTCGGGTATCACGACGTCCATGCTTTTGGCAAAATGTTCAAAAAGAAAACCGGCATGAGCTTAACCGACTTCTGCTCCTCCATTTACGTGACCGATCATAGGAATCAATGGCCTGAACAACGATAGCGTTCCCTGGTATGCGATTGTCCAAATCGGTATTTTGGACACCCATTCCTTCATAGGGGCTACTTACTTTTACTGCTGGCGCTTCTATAATGAAAGCGAATCCACAGTGAAAGGAAGATCAGCCTTGACTAAGACCTTGAACACGATCATTTCGCATGAGACTGCCGGCATGAAGCTGGTTTGGGATACGGAACAGGATGCAGCGCGGCTGTCGGTTGCGGTTAATGCCGCAGCATCGGCGGAGAACAGCCCGGCGCGCACGGTTTGGACAGGCAGCCTGCTGCCCGCAATCGAGCTCTATGCCGACGGGAAACAGCAGTATGTCAAAGCTTCAGCTGCCGGATTGACGGCAGGCGCTTCCGGGGAATGGGCGATCCGACTTACCTTCGGGGAGTATGGAACCGGTACGCTCGTTTGCGAAACGCAAGCTTGGGGCATTCGCATGAAGCGGCTTCAGGCTGCATGGAACCGCGACGTTCACCTCGTATCGCTGCAGTTCGGTACCCGTCTGCTGACGGAAACGGAACGGCTCAGCACGCCGCGCGCCGACAGCCATTATTGGCCGGACTGGGCTGCCGAAGGCTTCTGCGTGCCGGCTGCAGGGTCTTCGCCGACGCATTCGTTCTGGCGCTCGTGGGATATGGGCGGCGCCCGCCTGCCGCTCGGAAGCTTCGGCGACGCCATGGGTACGCCGTATGCGGCTGCTTTTCCACGGCCGTTGTATGCAGCCGCGATGGGCGGCAAGCACGGCTGGCTCGCCTTCGGCCCGGGCGAAGTGCCTGACGCCCCGCTGACGCTGCACATTCAATCCGCGACGGCGTGCATCCATTATGCTTACCGCGAAGACCTATGGGGCGCGCCGGATCCGCGCAGCCGCCAGTGGAGCGATCCGCTGCGCCTCGCTTGGGGCGAAACGGGCTACGATGCGCTTGGCGCGCTGTTCGATACCTTCGGTCCGTTCGAACCGAAGTCTCCCCATCATTTGCGTTCTTTCCTATGTACGTGGGGCGATTTCAAGGAAAACCGTTTCGATCTGAAACAAATCGCGGAACGCGTGTCCGGAACGACGCCCGCGGACATGATCGTCATGGACGATTCATGGGAGACGTTCGTCGGCAGCGCCGAGCCCGATCTCGAGCTCTTCCCGAACTTCGACGAGGACATGGCGCGTTTCCGCGACAACGGCTACGAGCTCGCTTTCTGGCAGAGCGTCGGCTGGACGGATGATCCCGAAGCGCAAGGTCTGACGGCGGATGATCTATTATGCGGTCCTGACGGCCAGCCGCGCCGCTGGCGCTGGTCGGGCAGTCCGTTCGGCAGCAGCTTCCATTACCTGCTCGATCCAAGCTCGGCGCGGACGAGACAGCTCATTCAGGAGCGTACCGTCCGTCTCGTCAACCGTTACAAACCGGCTGCGCTTAAACTCGACTTCGGCTACGGCTTCCCGGGTCCGGACGCCGCGGTTCCTAGAGATCCCGCTTATCGCGGAGAACGGCTGGCATTCGAATTGCTGAAGCTGATCTACGATGCGGCGAAATCCGTCGATAACGCGATCACCATTATCTATTACGGCATCCATCCGCTCATGCGTTCCGTATCCGATCTCATCAATCTCGACGATCTGGGCGATGCGGGCGACAGCGCGGAGCATGAATTATCCGGCCATAACCAGCGCTGCCTCTGGGCTTCGCTCGCGGCTAGGCACGGGATGGCCGTCAATACGTCGACCGGTTATTATTGGGATACGCTCGGTTCCATTCTGCTCGATACCGCCGTCGTCGGGGTCAACGGACTTACGCTCGGCGAGTGCGATAACGATGGCAAACGGATGACCGCAAGCGACATCCAGCGCTGGACGGCACTTCAAAACTGGCATCGGCGCACTTGCGGCTGGAAGCCGCTCTTGCTGGATGCGGGCACGGGAAGCCTGAAAGGCGAACCGAAGCTCGGCTCATGGGGCCGTTTGGAATCCGATGCCGACGCGGCGGATGCCGGTCTTCTGACGGCATTGGCGCTGCGCAGCGAAAGCTCCTCGGCCGTAAGTTATCCTGTTGCAGGCACCGTGGCGTTCACGGGCAATTGGGCGCTTATCGCCCAGGATAACGCCGACTTGAGCGACTCGGCCTCGGTCGCTTGCATCCCGTTCGCGGCTGGCGAAATCGCGTTTAGCCGTCCGTTCAACCAGGTGCGCGAATTCACCGCGGAAGGCGGCAAGCTGGTGTGCGTACGCACCCTTCAAGCGAGCGAATTGCCTGAAGGCAAGCTGGTCGTGACGGCTGATCGCCTTGCATCGATCGTCGGCTATTTGTTGGACTAACATTTCTCATGCAGCAGCGCCGCGGCTCCTTGATCGCAAGGAGCCGCGGCTTTTTTTGTTGGCGCCCCCTTCTATTTTGCTATCCGGATGCCTGGCGTGGTAAAGTCAAAACATAACATCACTAAAGGAGAGATGAACATGCTCGTCGTCACGACAGAGAACATCGCCGGTCATCGCATCGAACGCGTCTTGGGCCATACCTTCGGCGTAACCGTAAGAAGCCGCGGTATCGGCGGCAATGTCACGGCTGCTTTCCGCAGCTTGGTTGGAGGCGAAATCAAGGAATATACCGAGATGATCGAGGATGCGCGCAAAGCAGCGATCGACCGGATGATCAAGAACGCCCATGCCATGGGGGCGAACGCGATCGTCATGATGCGGTTCGATTCGGGGGAAATCGGTCAGACGATGTCCGAAATCGTGGCCTACGGGACGGCGGTCGTCGTAGAGAAGGAGTAATCATGTCTTTCGTGATCGGCTTCTATTTCATCGCCGCGCCTCTCATCGTCATTGCTTGTATAATCGGAACCATCGTCTACCGGCGCGATCGCTTGAAGCAGCCGGTAGGCGAGCCTCCCTTCGATTATCAGAAAACGGAGGAGCAGTTCATCGATCCGACGACGGGCATCAAGCAGCAGGTCTGGTATAACCCTCGCACGGGCGAGCGCTATTATCAAAATATTTCCGATCCTAAGCAAGGGAAACGTTAGCCTCCGGGCTCGCCGCAACACGCGTTCTTCTCCGAAGTCCTCATTCACAATGATGTAAACAACAAACCGCCGGAGCAAGTCGACAACAGCGTGTGAACGCTTGTCGCAACTTTGCTGCCGGCGGTATTTGGTTAAGCGATTGCAAGCGTTTTCGGAAATTCTAGGGCTAACCTACAGGTTCTCGGCCATTCGTCTCATCGACGCGCCGTTACCGGCATGACCGTTGAAGTAAATCGGGAAAACGGGGTTTGCCTCGCCGATCGCTCCGAGCGCGGAAGCAGACGGCTGCTGCGTCGCATCGTTCATCGACGCAGCCAATTGATCCGCGATTCTCCGTAAAGATTCGCCGTTGCCTGCATAACCATTGAAATAGTGCGGGTAATTGTGATTATTGTCCTTCATGGTTTCACCCCCTTTGACATCCCTATTCGACAGCGAGGTCCTAGTTCCTTTTTCCCCCTACATATCCTGTATAATCCTTTTTTATTTATACTATTCCTAGTAGAAAGAGCCTAGACGTTGTCGTCTAGGCTCTTTCTGATCGTCACAATATGTTTCAAGATTCTCGTCTCGTCTTGTCTCGTCTTGTCTCGTCTTGTCTTAAGACGTTTGAATCGCCGCCTCCAGCGCGACATAGATCATATCGTTGAAGGTCGTTTGACGTTCTTCGGCCGTCGTGTCGGTTTCGCCGCTGAACAGATGGTCGCTTACCGTGAGGATGGACAATGCTTTGGCTTTGTAACGAGCGGCAAGCGTGTAGAGAGCGGAGCTTTCCATTTCCACTGCCAAGACGCCGTACTCGGCTAACTTCTTCACGGGTTCCATGCTTTCGCGATAGAACGTATCCGCCGTCAAGATATTGCCGACCTTAACCGAAAGCTGACGTTCCTGGCTCGCGCGATAGGCGCGCTGCAGCAAATCGAAATCCGCATGCGGCGCAAAGCTGAACCCGGGGAACAGCAGCTGATTGGCGCTCGAATCCGTCGTGGCCGACATGGCCATGACCACGTCGCGCACCTTCACGTCCTGCTGAATGCCGCCGCACGTTCCGACGCGAATCAACTGCTTCACGCCGTACTCGCGCAGCAGTTCATTGACGTAAATCGAAATCGACGGTACGCCCATCCCCGTCCCTTGAACGGAAATCCGTTGGCCTTTATACGTGCCCGTAAAGCCGAACATGCCTCGCACCTGGTTGTAGCAGCGCGCGTCCTCCAGGAAATTCTCCGCAATGTATTGCGCGCGCAGAGGGTCTCCGGGCAAAAGGATCGTTTCGGCGATATCGCCCGGGTTTGCGTTAATATGTATACTCATTCAGCGCCGTTGCGAGCGATGCACGCATCGCGTATCGCAACGGCATTCACCTCCGTTATATGTAGGAATCCATGCTTCAGCTCCGATCGACTGCCGATCGCCGCATACGGCTACATATTACATGATTGAACGTTGGAAGTAAACGAATCGGCGGCGTATCGTCTTCCTCTTCATCGCCGCCGTTCGCTGCGCGTCTGGTTAGCCTTGCGCTTTCGGCGTCGGCGGAAGGACGTTCCTTGACCGCTTCCGATCCGGCTTCAGCATACGCTGCAGCGTGCCCAGCACGATGTCGGCGACGATCGCAAGCAGCGCCGCGGGCACGGCTCCCGCGAAGATCCGCAGGGAATTGCCGTTATTGATGCCCGCATAGATTTCCCGTCCGAGCCCGCTTCCGCCTACGAGCGGAGCGATGGTAGCAACGCCGATCGCGATCACGGCGGAAATTCGCAAGCCGGTCATGATGTACGTCAGCGCGAGCGGAAAGCGAATCTGGAACAAAATTTGCATGGTACTCATGCCGACGCCCCGCCCTGCTTCCACATAGCTTGGATTGATCTGTTGCAGTCCGATGTAAGTATTCCGAACGATGGGATTAAGCGAATAGAGAAACAGTCCGACGACGACCGTGGTTGACCCGAGTCCCATGATCAGCAAGAGCAGTACCAGCATGGCCAAGCTTGGAACAACCTGCAACACGTTCATCACGGCCAGAATAATGCGAGCCAGCGCGCGATTGCGCGTACAGATCGCTCCCAGAGGAACGCCGACGAGAAAAGCCAACCCGACGCCGGTAAGCACCATTACGATATGCTGATAAAGATAGCCGAGCAGCATCCCCCAGTTCCGCTGCACATAATCGATAAAATCCCAAAACGTTAGATGTGGTTCCGTCATTCGTTGTTCCTCCTATGACTTAAGCAAGCCGACTCGCTTCAAGTAAGCGATGGCGACTTCGCGTTCGCTTTTTTTCTCGATATCGACCTCGTAGTTAAGACCGATCATCGTCTGCGCATCGATCGTTCCGATCAGCGCCGATACGGCTTTCACCGCTTCCGGATACTTCTTCGCGGCATCGTTTCGAATTACAGGCGAAGCGTCGTAAGGCGGGAAGAATTGCTTGTCATCCTTCAATGTTTTCAGGTTATACGCCTTTAGGCGCGAGTCGGTGGAATAAGCAAGCACGATATCGACTTGATTTTGGGCAACCGCGTTATACACGAGGCTTAATTCCATCGGATACGTCTTGCCGAACGTAATGCCGTAATACTTCGAGAATGCGGGATATCCGTCCGTGGGACGTTCAAGCCATGACGTATCGACGCCAAGACGCATCGTAGACGCATCTGCTTGGATGTCGGATATCGTCTCGTACCCTTTGGCCTTGGCAAGATCCTCCCGAACGGTAAAGGCATACGTGTTCTCGAACCCGAGCGGATCCATCCAATCGAAGTCGTAATATTTATTGAAACCGGCTTGCGCCTGCGCCAGCACCTGCTTGCGGTCCTTGGTCGGTTGAATCGGGAAATGATTATTGAAAATTTCGCCGGAATACAACGTGCCCATCTGCAAATCATTTCGTTTCATGGCCTGCAGAACGACCGGGCTCGAAGCAAGATCCGGAATGATATCCACTTTGACATCCGTTTGGTCTTCGATTAACGCTTTGTACATTTCGGCTAAAATTTTGGTTTCGGTAAAGGTTTGCGCGCCGATCGTGAATGTGGATCCTGTGCCGCATGCACTGAGGATCATCATCATCGCGCACAATCCGAGCAGCAATATCGTTTGGGTCCGTTTAATAATCATCCGTTTCCTCCATGTCAGATCGTCATTCGTTTTGCCCCGCCGAACCGCCCGGTCAACCATCTTTCAAGCAAGCCAAGCAGATAATCCACGATCAAAGCGAGCAGAATGGCCCCTAAGGCTCCCGTAACGATGAGTTCGGGTTTGTTGACCGCCATGCCCGATACGATCAGTTGACCCAAGCCTCCCGCTCCGATCAAGGTCGCGAGCGTCGCCCAGCTGATGATGTATACCATCGTCACCCTGACGCCCGACATGATATAGGGCAGCGAGAGGGGCAGCTGGACGAGCAAGACGCGCTGCATCGTTCCGTACCCCATTCCTCTCGCCGATTCGAGCACATTGCGGTCCACGGACTCGAAGCCATCATACGTATTTCGAAGAATCGGCATGATCGTGTACAGCAGCAAGGCGACGATCGCGGGCTTGGTACCGATCCCCATCAGCGGTATAAGAACGGCGAGAAGCGCCAAGCTCGGCACGGTTTGCAGCAAATTGGCCACGAAGAAGACGATGCCGTTGATCCATTTGATCTGGTTGTACACGAGCGCGATACCGAGCGGTACCGCGACGATCGTGCCTAGTACGATCGCGGTCAGCGATATGGCCAAATGCTGGCCCAGCGCGTGGAGAATGTCGGCGTAGCGATCCTGCAAGAACGTCCAATAATCAACTAGCATCCGTTAATCCTCCTCCGCGGGGGTAGGGTGTATCTCCGCCAAATGGCGCACGATGCTGCCCCTCGTAATCAGTCCGACAAGCCGGTCGTGGTCATCGATGACGGCTAAATTGGACAGCTGGTTTTGGCTCATCATCTCGACCGATTCGGACAGCAAGGAGCCGCTGCGCACGAAATAACTCACGGGCTGCATCACGTCGGCCACCGTAATATTTTCCTCCCCGTAATGCTCCAGCACTTTGAAAATCGATACGATCCCTTTCAGCTGCCGCTGACGGTCAATGATAAACAGCGTGTCGACCTTCCGTCGTTCCATAATGCGGATGGCTTCGGCCAGTCCCCTGTTCGGATAAGACGTTACGGGCTGGTTCACCATGACTTCGTTTACGGTAGGGCTGCCGTAGAGATGCTCCTCCTCTTCCTGATGCAGCCGCTTCTGGCCGATGAAGGACTCCACGAATTCATTGGCCGGGTGGCGCAATATCCGCTCCGGCGTGTCGGCTTGGACAACTTCGCCGCTCTTCATGAGGACGATCCGGTCCGCGATCTTGAGCGCTTCATCCATATCATGCGTGACGAAGATAATGGTCTTGTGCAGCTCTTGCTGCAGCCTTACGATCTCGTCCTGCAGCTGCTCGCGGCTGATCGGGTCGAGCGCGCTGAACGGTTCGTCCATGAGGATGATATCCGGATCCGCCGCGAACGCGCGAATGACGCCGATACGCTGCTGCTGGCCGCCGCTCAGTTCGGAAGGATAACGGTCCCGGTACGTTGCAGGGTCCAGTCCGACTAGCTTCAACAGCTCGTCGACCCGTTGATCGATTCGGCCGGCCGGCCATTTCTTCAACCGGGGGACGACCCCGACATTGCGCCCGATTGTCATATGAGGAAACAAGCCGATGCTTTGAATGACATAGCCGATGCCGCGCCGCAGCTCGACGGGATCCATCTCGCGCGTATCTTTGCCGTTAATCAATATCGAGCCGCTGGTCGGAGTGACGAGATGGTTGATCATTCTCATCGTCGTAGATTTTCCGCAGCCGCTCGGGCCGATCAGGACGGTTAATTCGCCCTGTTTAAATTCAAGATTGATATTCTTCAATGCTTGATATCCATCTGCGTAAACCTTATTCACGTTGTTCATGACAATCATGCAGCTACCAGTCCTTTTCGTCATACTATTTCCATAAATCCTAATTAAATCCAATCCAAACAAAAATGAATGCAATTATTTGGAAGGGGCAACAAGCGACCTATACAGTTAACCTTGTCGGCAATGGTTTAAAACATGGAAAATTATTGATCTTCGCACAAAAAAGATGGCGCAGCGTCTAACCTGTCCCATCTTTTCTGCGATTTTGGTCCGCTGCCGCTTACGTCTTCTCCGTTTTCTTTATCTCCTGCAACGGTTTCTATACCCGCCGGCTATGCCGCTTCAACAGGAAAGAGAGGAGACGAATAATCGTCCCCCCTCTTTCGAAGTCGCGCGTGCAGTTCACCCTGCTATTTCGAACGATAAGCCCGTTCATGGTAGCGCGTGATCGCTTTGAACAGCGTTCTGCCGTCATCGCCGGCCAGCAGCGGTTCATCATCGTCAAACGGCAAGTACATGGCCCGGTACGTCTCGGGAACCCAGACATAGGCGTGCACGTAGGCGGTGAGCCGAAAGCCGGTTTGCTGCCAGAATCGAATACGGCCGGCATTCTCCTCGCTCTCGTCGGCCTCGACTTCGATGACCATCCCGAGGCATCCCGGCATCGTTCGGACCGCCCACTCCCGCATGTCGCCGATGCAGCGGCGCCCGACGCCGCTTCTCTGGCGGGAACGCCGCACGGCAATATAATCGATCACCAGCAGCGCGGTGCGGGCATCATAGGCGGTCAGAGCCATTGCGATCGTTTCGCTGCCTTGATGCCAGGAATGCAGCGTGCAAATTCCGCGTTCGAACATCCGGCGAACGATCGGTTTGTTTTTCCGGCCGTGTTCGGGGAACGCTTCCTCATAAATCGGTTCCGCCGAAGCCCATGCCGCTTCGTCCCATCGATCGGTCGTCCGGTGATCGATCTTCAAGTCATTGTTCATCTTGCAATCCATCCTTGATGCAGCGTATTGTATCACCCGATTGAACGGACTTGCTGCTTATGATTCCATTAAACGACTGAAGCGCACGATGAAAGAAGTCGCATCCCGGCTCGTTTCGAACGTGATCGCTCCGTTGTTGCGTTCCACGATTTGCTTGCAGATCGCAAGACCCAGGCCGGTACCGTCGGTTTTGCCCGTGACGAACGGATCGAACAGTTTCTGTTGGATTTCGCGCGGGATTTCAGGTCCGTTATTCGTTATTTTCACGTAGGCATGCGTGTCTTCGGAATAGGTTTGCACCACGATGCGCCGGTCATCCTTCTTCTCGCGCAGCGCATCGATGGCATTATTCAGCAGATTGGAAAACACCTGAATGACTGAAGCCTCTTGAATCAGGATCTGGAGCCCATCCTGCCGATTCAGGTTCAATTCGATATTCTCGTTCAGCAGCAGCGGGTTCACGAGCAGCAGCGTCTTCTCGATCAGCAAATTCAACTGCGCGGACGTGTATTCTTCATCGGCGATCGGTTTGCGCGAGAAACTAAGGAATCCCTTGATTTGCTGCTCGATATTCTGGAACTCATGATCGATGATGTCCAAATATTTCTTGACTGCATCCTGCCCGGTCGCAGGCAATGCTTTACGTATGAGCGCGACGAAACCATTGATCGTTGTGAGCGGATTGCGGATCTCATGGGCCATGCTGGACGCCATCTTGCCGATTAAATTCAATTTATCGGCGTGCATATCCTCGATCATTTTATTCTGCTGTTCGATCTTGCCTCGCACATGATCCCAGAAATATTGATAGATCGTTAGGACGAAGGCGTCGAGTCTGGAAGCCACGCTCGCAATAATACGGACTAATTCGGAACGTTCGACGTCGAATTCGGAGATCGTCTCCAGGAATGCTTCACGGAAGAATAAGGAGCCTTGCAGGATATGGTTGATCGGAATATTGTTCTGAAACAACTCTTCGCACCATTGCTCGTATCCCTTATAACGGCGATGCTGTTCTATTGGAATATGGATATCGGCAATGATGTCGATGAAGAACAACCCTCTTAACCGCAGTGCATCCAAGTTATATTGCCGATGATAAGCCATATCCATTCGGTGGATCCAATTGGCGACAATGGTATCCTGATGCGTTTCGAAAAAACGTTCGATTTCGCTCATGATTTCCTCCGACAGATTGAGTAGATGTATCCTAATTCAACATTCCGTCTCTTATTTCCTGCTTCTTTGGTAATTCAAGCCAGATCCATCTCTTCCGGAAGCTCGAATCCGCCATGGTTTCTTGATAATATTCGCAACAAAAAAGCTGCTGAAGCAGCAGCTTGAAGGCATCTTTTCCCTTCACGATCGAGTTTATTGGCCGGCGCAATCAGGCGTGAAAAGACTTCCAGAACTCGCCTTCCGTATCGATGATTTTCCCGATTTGCGTGAAAGGAATCGTAAAGGTCGGAAACCCTGCGGCGTACGGCCCGATCTCGTACGGCTGGAAGTAGAGATGGAGCGCATTCTCGGTGACGAAGAACGGCTGATCCGGCTGAATGCCTTTATACGTATCCGGGAAGACGTACGAATATTGCGGATCCTCCTTGATCTGCTTGCCGACGATATCGCTCAGGACTTGAACGTAATCGCTGCCCGCCTTGAACAAATCTTTCAATTCGAACATGCGTCCGTTCGTTAAATGAATGATCGCATAGGTCTTCGTCGGCATGCCGTGCGCCGCGCCGAACGGGAAGTTATAACCGGTTAGCTCGAGCTGGAGCAGCTGCTGCTTGTAGAACGAGACTTCGAAATCGCCGCTGTACGTGTAATCGAGCTGCTGATTGGGCGGAATGGGCTTCACTTGCGACATGACCTTCAGTTTGTCGTTCGCTTCGCGCTGCGCCGCTTGGTCCGTCATGCCGTCGATTTGCGGGAAATAGACGAGATAATCCGGATTCGGCTTGTATTTCAGCTCCTTTACCAAATAAGGCGGCCGCAGCGGAATAAGGGTGTTCTGCTTCCAGACGATCCGTCCGTCGCGCGCCAAGTAGGACAGCCGCTGATCGATGAATGCCTTGATCAATCCGCCGGCCTCGACGGTCAGCGTGCCGCTCCCGTTGACGCGGGGATAACCCGAAGCCGGCTTGCCGCCGCGATCGATGAGATAGGTCTGTCTGCCGTCCGTCGCGGAAGCGAGACCGTTCTTAAAGTCGGATACGTCGTGAAACAGGAAATCCGTCAATCGTTTGCCGTTCCAGTCCGCGATGGCAAACCGCGAACCGATGAACGGCTGCTCGGGATCAATCGCGCGTCCGAGCGCGAAGCGATCCTGACCCAGATCCCGAATATCGTTATAGCCGGGCTGCACGACGTACGTGCCCCGTTTATTGATGACGCCGTATTTCGATTTGAAGTCTTCCGCCGTATTCACGATCGCCCGTCCGTTATGGAACGGAAACGCCGACGTGAATGCCGGCTGGAGGACGATATCCCCGCGCTCGTTGATATAGCCGTATTTCCCGGCCAGATCGTTCTGGAAAGCCAGCAGTCCGTCTCCAAGCGGCCCGACGTAGGCGTGCTCGAACGTAGCGCTGGTCCGGCCGTCTTTGCCGATCAGCGCATACGTGTTGTCTTTGATTTTCACGACAGCTTTGCCTTGGTGAAAATCGTTCGCTTCCGGAAATTGAGCCGGAATCGCTTCATTGCCTTGCGCATCCAAGTAACCGTATTTGCTCTCGCCGCCGTTATCACCGCCATCGGTCATTACATAATAGAGCGACCGGCCATCGTGCATGTCGGCAATGAACGGATACGCTCGCTTCGTGACGACATTGCCTTTCTCGTCGATCAGCTTGAAGCCCTCTGCGTCGATAACGGTCGCCCGTCCTTCGGAGAAGGTACCGATAGAATCATAGACGGGCTTCACGACGTAGGCAGCCGAAGCATCGATCAGCCCGTACTTCCCGCGTTCCGCTGCGACCGCAAGACCGTTCGGCTGGAAGTCCATCGCATCGCTGAAACGCGTCGGGATAGCCATCCTGCCGCTGCGGTCGATGTATCCCCATCGGGTGCCCGTCGTCGTCTTGAGCGATGCCGGGTATAAGTAGATGGCTCTCGCGTCCTCGATCGGCTCGGCCGTATTCGCCCCGTCGATCCTATGGATTGTATTGTTTATATGAGTCGTATGGAGCGTATCGATTTCATTGTTTGCATGGATCGTATGGATCGGTTCGAGCGCCGATCGAATACTCCGCTCCAGATCGAGCATCGCTTCGCGCGACGGGGGCTGCACGCAGTCGAGCGCTTGACGGATCGACGCCAATGCGGGCGGGAACATCCCGGCGCGAAACTGCGCTTCGGCCAGGCAATGCCAGTAGAACGGACTGTTCGGATATTGCCTCGTCAGCTGCTCGTAATAAAGAGCGACCTTCGGAAAATAATAGCCGTACACGTCCGGAGCGGGCAGGAAAGCACCGTTCGTCCAGCGCAGCACCTCCACTTGGTACGCCCCGCTGCCGGCTCCCGACCAGAGCGCGAGCTCCGCTTTGCCGTCGACGCCCTGCAGACCGGGCATATCCATCGCTTCCATCGCGGTGAAGCACATATCCGGGGAAGCTGCGTCCCGGATTCCGTTTCTCGTCAGCTCGTAGACGGACAGCTTCGACATCGCGGCATCGATCCGCCAGCCGACGATCAGATTAGGCGAGCCCGCGCGGGTGATCGGCATCGCGGACAGATGCGTAACGCCGCCGCCTACGCCTTTCAAGGTCTGCAATTCCGTCCATGCCCCATCGCGGAATGCCAATACGAGCAGATAGAGCTCTCCGTTCGAACGATAAACCGCCGCGACTTCCGGTATCCTGTCGCCGTTCATATCCGCCGCGCAGACCGCTGCGCATGCATAGGGTTGATCCATCATTGCCAGTTCCGCTCCGCTTGGCAAGTGGGCGGCAGCAATCTGTATGAGCTGAGGCTCGTAAGCAGCCATCGGCAGCCATCCTCCCTCGTATCCTGTATCTTCGCCTAATGGTATGCAAGCATAGAGCAGATATGCTATCAGAATGGGAAAATATACCGCGGAAATTAAGTGCGGCGGACTATTGACTAGGTTTATTTCAATAGGGCATAGTTAACAATGGTCAAAATATCCTCCACATCATGATGAGAAAGGAATCTGCAATGAACCACATCAAGATCATACACCTCAGACGCATGTTCGCCGTGCTGATGCTGATGCTCGCACTGGTCACGGTTTCCATAGCCGGACTGCCGCGGTTTGGACTGGACGCCGGAACGGCCGCGGCCGCCGGAAGCGACGCCTGCCAAGGCAAGAAGCTTATAATGGGCACCTCCCCGGATTACCCGCCTTACGAATCCACGGATGCCAAGAACGGCGGCGATATTATCGGTCTCGATGTCGATATCGCCAAATCGATCGCGAATAAGCTTGGCTGCAAGCTGGAAATTACCGGCATGGATTTCAACGGATTGATCGCCGCGCTCCAATCGGGCCGGGTCGATTTCGTCATGTCCGGCATGTCCGTCACGGAGGAACGCAAGCAAAGCGTCGATTTCTCGAATAACTATTACGCCGCGCGCAATACGATCGTGTCGAAGAAAGATTCCCCCTATACCACGATGGAGCAGCTGGAAGGCAAACGCGTCGGCGTGCAGCTTGGATCCACGCAGGAGACTGCCGTCGCCGGATTAAAAGGGGCCACGATTAAGAAGCTGAACCGCATTCCCGATCTCATCCAAGAAATCAAATCGAACCGGATCGACGCCGCAATCGTCGAGGACGCGGTAGCCCTGGACGCCGTTGCCTCGAATCCGGATTTATCCATAACGATGCTTCCGTCGGAGAACCAAGAACAGGGCTATGCCATTGCTTTCCCGAAGGGGTCGACGCTAACGCCGGCCTTTAACGACGCCCTGCAAGCGATGGATGCCAGCGGCGAGAAGAAACACATCGTCGACAAATGGTTCGGTACCAAAGAAGAACAAAAGGTAAACAACAAGTTGATTGATTTCAGCACGCTGGACGGTTATGTTCCGTTCATCCTGCGGGGCGTTTACGTGACGCTGTTGTTTACGCTCGTGTCCGCTTCCCTGGGATTCATCTGGGGAACCATCCTGTCCTTGTTCAAGCTGTCGTCGATCAAGCCGCTCAGATGGTTCTCCACCTTCTACACCTCGGTCTTTCGCGGCACGCCGCTGCTCCTGCAGCTCGTGCTGATCTATTACGCGACACCGCAAATTTTTCACTATGATATACCGGCGCTTATGGCCGCAGGTCTGGCATTCGGCTTGAACTCCGCGGCCTATCTGTCGGAGACCATTCGCGGCGGCATCATGGCGGTCGACCGCGGACAGCGGGAAGCCGCTATGGCGCTTGGCATTCCGTACCGGACGATGATGATCAGCATCATTTTCCCGCAAGCGGTCAAGACCATCCTCCCTGCGCTCGTCAACGAATGCGTCTCGCTGATCAAGGAATCGTCGCTCGTGTCGGTCATCGGGGTTTCGGAGCTGCTGCGCCGCGCAAGCTTCGTTCAGGCGGCGAATTACCGCGCGTTCGAGCCGCTCATCCTGGCCGGCGTGATCTATTACGTGCTCGTGCTTATCTTGACTTCACTGGCCCGTTTGCTTGAAAGGAGGCTGCGCCGCAGTGATTAACGTAGAGAACATAACGAAGACATTCGGCAAGAACGAGGTGCTCAAAGGCATTTCCACGACGGTCGCCCGCGGCGAGGTCGTTGCGGTCATCGGTCCGTCCGGATCAGGCAAATCAACGTTCTTGCGCTGCTTGAACCTGCTCGAAACGCCGACCGGCGGCCGGATTACGATCGACGGAACGGTCATTACCGATCCGAAGACGGACATCAACCGATTCCGCCAGCGCATCGGCATGGTGTTCCAGCATTTTCACCTGTTCCCGCACATGTCGGTCATCGAGAACATCATGTTCGCACCGATGAAGGTGAAAGGCCTGTCGCGCGAAGAAGCGCGCCAGAAAGCATTGACGCTGCTCGAGCGCGTCGGTCTATCGGACAAAGCGGACGAGTACCCGTCGCGGTTGTCCGGAGGTCAAAAACAGCGGATCGCGATCGCGCGCAGCCTCGCGATGGATCCGGAAATCATGCTTTTCGACGAGCCGACGTCGGCCCTCGATCCCGAGATGGTCAAAGAAGTGCTCGAAGTGCTTCGCGGACTCGCGGACTCCGGCATGACGATGCTCATCGTTACGCACGAGATGAAATTCGCCCGCGAAGCGGCGGATACGATCTATTTCCTCGACGATGGCAAACTCATCGAGAAAGCCGAGCCAGACCAGTTCTTCGCCGCGCCGAAGAGCGAGCGCGCGCAGCGGTTTTTGGAGCGAGTATTGTAGGTTTTTAATGGTTGGAAACATAATAAAACGCAGCCGTCATGACGACGGCTGCGTTTTATTTGTGTGCAATAGAATCGTTATTGAATTGGAGGAGCCGGAAGTTTATTGAGCTCGGGGTTTATGGTAGCCCTGTTCGCCATACGGCTGCAGCTTCTCCATCCACTTCTTCTCCAGCATCTTCATCTCCCACTTAATATCGGCGATGTCGTCCGCTTCCTTCTGATCCAATACCTCGTATGCGAAAGCATCCGGGCCATGCGTCTTCCATTCCTGCTGAAGTCCTGCGTTCGGGAACCTCCCCATATTGAGCTGCGCCTGAATCGATGTCCACTTGTTCTTCAGGTTGGGGTAGGCATCGACGTAAATTTTCCCGTTTGTCCGGTTCGTGATCTGAATAATGCCCATATACGTTTTCACTTGCTTGTAGGCTTCGAGCAGTTCTTTGCGCTTGTTCTTGTCCATGCCGATTGCCTCCTTTCGTTACCATTCATAGTTTCAAATCATAAATATTTGGCAATCAATCCGACGAGCTTACCCGGAAGCGCCTGCAAATCCGTAATATCGAGATAGCGTTCGTTGCCGTAAATATTGCTGATGACTTCCTTGTCTTGCCCGATTGCAGCCGCCAGAATCGTCACGCCTTTGCGTTCGTATTCCGATATCGTTTGCTTCATATCCTGCACCGCCAGCCTTCCGGTATAGTCCTCCATCGCTTTGGGCTGCCCGTCGCTCAAGCTGATCAACAGCTTCGTCTTCTGCGGGGAGGCCGCCAGCCGATCCGCCATGATCCGCAGCGCCATGCCGTCGCGGTTATTGCTGCGCGCGCGGATGTTCATCAGCCTGAACCGGTCGGCGTCGTCAACTCGCTGCAGGCCGGCATAGGCGTACACGGACATTTGCTCGAGCCGGGATACATCCGCCGTATCGCCATAGATCATAACGGGAATATCGCACATCCGGCAAAATTCATAGACGGCGATCACGGCGCGTTTCGCCGCCTCCAGCCTTCCGAACGCTGCCATCGAGGCGGACTCGTCTACGCGCAGCGCGACCGACAACGAAGGAGATTCCGTCGGCGGACGCTTCTTGGCAAAATGATTGTAGTCCCGGTAGACGACGCTGTCGGCCATAAACTTGCTGCCGTAAGCATGGTGACGCGCGAACTCGGCCGTCGGCTCCTGCTCCAGCAGCGGCAGCGTCTTGCGCGCGATCTCGTGCACGATCGGCATGAGCTCGCTGCTCAATCGCTCGTATTCGCGCTCGTTCTCCGCATCGAAGCCGGGCCGGTGAACGATCAGCTTCACGCGTCCGTGCAGTGAAGCGGCGACCGCCGCGCGCGCGTCCTGATTGAGTTTCGACCGATCAGCCTTATTCGGCTGATCAGGCTGCTTTGACTTGCGCTCGTCATCCGGCACCGGGTCAGGATTGGCTTGATGATAACGCGGCTCGCCGTCCTCTCCCGTATCGGAGCTTTCCATTTCCGTCGTTTCATCGGAAGTCCCGGTGCCGCCCTCTTCGCTGTCGGCGGACTTCCTCAACGCGATTCCGTCTTCGCCCCTGTCGGCAGCCGGCGGCTCGGCTGTCAATCGCTCCCCATGATTTGATTTCAATGGCTTCCTCATCCGGGCTGCTTCGCGCCGTCCGCTCTTCTCCGCGTTCCGCTTCGAGAACAGCCTCAATATCGGCTTCAGCTGCATCCAGCGCAGCGAATAACCCGCGCCGTTCCAGCGCTTCTTCCAAGAGCTTGATTTCATCGGGATCGGTCGTCAGTTTATAGATTACTTTATGATACAAGGACTCCTTCGCTCCGATGCCGCAAGCGACCGCATCCGTCCAGAAGAAGAAGGAGCGCATCCCGGCGACGCCTTTGATGGCATGGGCTCTGGCGGTTTGGTCAAGCAGCAGGATCGTATCCGCCAATACGTCCATCACCCGCGTGTTCAGATAGCCGGTCTTGGCGGTAACCCGCTCAATCATGACGGCTTTGCCCGGCAAATCCATCTTCTCCGTATGCTGCACGCGATCGCGCAAGGCTTCGTTCAGCGGTCTGACCCCCGCATAGCCGCGGTTGGTCGTAATGATCGCGACGAAATCCGGATGGCGATGGATGACCTCGGTCGGAAGATTGATGCTGCCGTCGGGCTCCAGCGCCGAATTGAGCGCCATTAAGACCGCGGCATCGCGAATCACGGTCGGTTCTTGGATTTCCAGCAGGTAGCCGTTGCGGAAGGCATTGACGATTTCGGACGGATAGAACCGGTATTCCACCGTGTCCCCTTCCGCTTGCTCCACGGCAAGCTTCATCAGCCGCTTTGCTTTCACCGCTGCTTCTTCGGAGGAGATATTCAGCAATGCGCTCAAGACATGGGTCGCGCTTTGAAATCCGTCGCTCTCGTACAAGGCTTGCAGAAGCTGCCCATCCTCGGGAGCCAGCTTCGCTAATCTCTCGGAGGCGATCACAGGCAAAATCGCGCCGATCACGTCGGTTTTATCCATATCGGCGAAGCACGTCACCTTCGTATACGGCAGCCCGAAGTCGGCCGACAGCGCTTTGGCGAGCTGGGTTTTGCCGGACCCGGCATCTCCTTCGAGCAAGATCGTGGCGATTTTCATCTCGCCGCGCTGCCAGTTACGCTTCACTTCCTTGCAGATGCGCCGTTCTTCGACGCTTGTTCTATGGGAAGCCGGCTTCTTCCAGACGAGGGACTGTTCCGCTTCCGTCAGCTTCCGATCCGGCGATAGTACATGGTTTTCTTCGTATTCCATCGGTTTTCTCCTTTCAAGGCGAGCATGTGAGCGATGAATTTTCGCTTTTATTCGATTTACTAATTTACTAAATTACTAAATCTAAAATCATTATATGCCTGCTTCCCGACTCCCGTCAACGATCTTGGTCCAGCGGATTCGCATCATCGACGAACATCCTCCAATAAGAGGTTATCGTTCCATTGGCTATACACACAAAAATAGCAGCAAACACGGACTGACTTCATCGTCCATGCTGCTGCTGATTGGTATACGAGTTGGATATTCTTGGTTGCTTGCTGCTTGCTGTGCTTGTTATTTACTTGTTGCTTCCTTGTTATTTGCTTGCTGCTTGTTCCACGCTTGTTAAGACGCTGGTCAGTTATCTTGCCCAGCGATTGTGGCTGACGATTCCAAGATCACTTTGTCGCCGATCTTAATTTGTCCCGTCGAAATGACGGATGCGTATGCGCCTAAGCAGGTATTGAATTCTTGATGAACCTTCTTCAATAGAGACGGCTCCTTATCCAGCGTATCCGGATCCATCGTAATCATTACGCAGCGTTCGCATAAGCTGTCTACCTGCAGCCTCACATCGCCGATCGTCAACCGACTTCCGATCCATTCGGGTTCCAGCGGCGCGTCGGCGTTCAATGTCACGACGAAATTGCCGCGAAATCTGCGTTGATCCACATCTTTGCCCCACTGGGCTTCCAATTGGCGCAGCGAGGCATCCGTTACGAGCAGAATGCTCGCCGCGTCGACCGACATCAGCCGCGGGTCTTCCGGATTCGGTTCCTTCAACCGCGACATGGCGATCGGAGTTTCGGTTAACTGCTGGATATCGCCGAGCAGCTGCCCGTCCCAGCCGAATTCCCGCCCATCCGGTGACGTTACGCGAATATCGCCATCCATGAATTTCGCTTGATAGGACATCATCGCCGGAATATTCCGTGCCGTGACGAAGCGGGACCAACCTTCCTTGGTCTCATCGTAAAAGGCGCCCCAGCGGTCGCCCAGCAAGCCGTACGGTTCGATTGCGCAGCTCGTCAACGACTCTCCGGCGAGCGATTTAATGGGATATCGATTGATGGCATTGATTTGTCCGATCTGAATTTTTTTCACGGTGTCTTGCAAGAATTCCTTCCTCCATTCGATTGCGCGTGGATGCGCGTGCATGCAGACTGACGATGCCAGTCTAATCCTTCCATCATTGCACCTCTTGAACGCGCGTATACATCGTAAGCGTATTACCGCGTACGCCCGCGAACGTCTTCGAGACAGACTGATACTTGGAGACGCGCATCGACTTGTCGTGATATCGTAGGTTGCCTGTCATATCGTAGACGATGAATCCGTCTGCTTCCGAGCATGTAAACAAACAGTTGTCGTCATAAAACATTTGCCCTTCCTGAATCTTGAAGGCTTGCAGAAGCTTGCCATCCCGCACATCGTAACTTCTGAAATGCCGTTCGAAGTATAACGCCGGTTCATCTTCCTTATCGAAAATGCCCTCATCCAATTGCCCGGCGATACCGATCGCATGCGCATCGATCCAACACATGGCGTCATTCCACTCGTATTTCCCCCACCAGAGCGTTCGTCGGCTCGGACCGTCTTCGGATTCATAAGGATTGCCGCCGAGCCAGCTTGCGAGATTCCAACTGACTACAGAACCCGCAGGATGCCACTCCCAGCCGTTGTCGGCGACCCAGCGCTGATCCGGCGACACGAGCAGCTGACCGTGAAAATAATCCAAATCATGCTCGGCGCGGACGAAAGTTTCCTCGTCCATCCGATTTTCAAGAATAAGCCGCTCCGTTAAGAGCTTCCCGTCCGATGGATCGGATAGTTCCAGCCGATTCCATTTCGTCCCATGAATGAACAGCGTCCGTCTCTGATCGACGAAGAATGCCGCCGGGAAAATAGACTGCTCGGAGTGGTAGTCGTCTCGTTCGATCGCCATGCTGACTCTCGGATTGCGCAAATCGATAACGACGCCATGCCGGCCGTACGTTTGCGTGACCGCAGCAAAGTCGTTCAGCGGCGAGAGAATAATGGAGACGTGACTCGAGATATCGAGTTCGTCTTCACGAATCGTATATACGACAGTCTGAGAGCGATCGGCAGTATGAATACGTACCAAACCGCCCCCGGAAGTAAGGACATAGTATACATTCGCTTCATTCACGGCCGGTTCGATGGCTAATGCCTCTTCTTCGAGTTTCCATTCCGTTCGCTCAAACCGGAAGATTGGAGCAGCCGTCATTCGATCTCCCACCTCTCTTGTTAAGCTGCTGCGAGCTCATTGAACCTCGCGCCGGGACTTGATAGGTGATTGTCCATTTGACTTTTGAGCCCGGCAAAGGTATATCTGTTTGAGTAGCTGCAATTACGAAGATTCCAAACCAAAGGAGCGAGCCATAATGCGTTTCGAGAATCGTTATGTCATGATTACTGGGGCTGCAGCCGGAATCGGCAAAGGGCTTGCGCTCGCTTATGCCGGGCAAGGCGCGACAACCATCCTCGTTGACCGGAATGCCGGCGCGCTGGAAGAGACTGCCGGTGTTGTGCGCGGACTAGGCCGTGAAGTCATAACCCGCACGCTGGACCTAAGCGATCCGTCCGCGATTGAAGCCTGTTTCGCCTGGCTGCAGCAAACCGTCGGCCAGCTTGACGTGCTGATCAATAACGCCGGACTCGGCGCCTGGAAATCCGTATACGACCTTACGGTCGACGAGTGGGATTATGTGATACATACGAATTTGCGCGGCACGTTTCTGTGCGCACGGGAAGTCGCCAAGCTCATGCGCTCCGGAGGCGGCGGCGCGATCGTGAATATCGCCTCTACTCGGGCCATCATGTCCGAGCCGAATTCCGAAGCCTATGCCGCTTCGAAGGGCGGCATTCTGGCGCTGACCCATGCGCTTGCGGTGTCGCTCGGACCGGACCGCGTTCAGGTCAATGCCATCAGTCCGGGTTGGATCGAAACCGGCGATTACGATGCCTTGAAGCCCGTCGATCATGCTCAGCATCCCGCTCAGCGCGTAGGCAAGCCTGACGATATCGCCAGAGCCTGCCTCTATTTGACCGATCCGGCCAATGATTTCGTAACGGGTACGAATCTCGTGATCGACGGCGGCATGACGCGCAAAATGATCTACGAAGAATAAGCTTTTCGCACGAACCGCGACCGATCCAACGGCTTCATGCTTTCCCGCCAAATCCTTGCGCAAACCGCCCGTATCCTTCCGCATCCAGCCGCTCAAGCGGAATGAAGCGCAGTGATGCGGAATTGACCCGGTAATACGGCATCGTCCCGGATGGAACGTCTTGAATGAACGGCCCCAAATACGAACCCGATAAACGGGCGCGAAGGATCGTTCGTACTTGGCCTCCGCTGAATTCGGCTTCCTTGCGGACGATGCCTTCTTCGATCGGTTTGCTGAAACTGGGCCACCCCGTGCCGGAATTGAATTGGTCGATCGTGCTGAACAGCGCGTCGCCATTTACGACATCGGCGTAAATCCCTTCGTGCGCGTTGTTCCAATACTCGTTCTCGAAGGCCGGTTCGTCCTCGTTCAGCTGCGTCACCTTGAACTGCAGCTCGGTCAATCGGCGCTGCAACGCAGCTTTATCTTTCTCGCCGCGCCAGCTTCGATTGGCGAATGCTTCTCTTCCCGAGCCTTCCACGTACAAATTGTAGTTTCTGCGGTGCGTCTTATAATAGTCCTGATGCTCGTCTTCCGCCGGATAGAACGTCCCTGCGTTCAGAATCTCCGTGACGATCGGACGCTTGAAGCGCCCGCTCTTCCGCAGCTCGAGCTTGGAAGCTTCCGCCTGCGCGCGCTGCTGTTCGTCATGCACGAAAATCGCCGTTCGGTAAGAATGGCCGCGGTCTTGAAACTGTCCGCCGTCGTCCGTCGGATCGATCTGCTGCCAATAGATGTCCAGGAGCCGTTCATACGGGAAGATCGCCGGCTGATAAGCGATTTGCACCGCCTCGTAATGGCCTGTCGTTTCGCTGCCGACTTCCGCATAGGTGGGATTCTCCGTGTGTCCGCCCGTATAGCCGGCAACGACCGATTCTATTCCCGGCCATTCATCGAACGGCTTGACCATGCACCAGAAACAGCCGCCTGCGAACGTTGCCAGCCGCGTCTCGTGATTCCCGATTTTCACCGATTGGCGCACCTCCGTTAATGTTTTTTTGTCATAGCGATCATATTTCATCATTGTAATGATTAAAATTTTCTGATACAAGTGAAATAAGAAGTTCCGGTATGTGTAACTGGCGAAACGTGGAGTACCACGAGGGAGCACATATCTCATATGCCGTTCGCCTGGGCAAAGCAGCTGATTCCAGATCAGGTGCTTTTTTTGTTTTCCACTACGATGAGAGGCGGTATGGGAAGATGAAATTGGCTTACGTGATGTTCGATCAAATGACGACGATGGATTTTGCAGGGTTCTATGAGGTTGTCGCCTGGATACGCGTTCTAGGAAAAGTAGAAGATCTAACTTGGGACTTTTGCTCCAATAAGGAGTTCATCACGGACGATCGCGGCATGACCGTTCAGATTCATCATGTCTATCCGGATTTATCCCAATACGACGTTGTCTTCATTCCCGGCGGCATGGCAACAAGAACATTGCGGCATGATCCAGCGTTCATCGCTTGGATCCAAACCGCGCGAGACGTAAACTATAAGGTTTCTGTCTGCACGGGTTCTCTCTTGTTCGGTGCGGCAGGTTTCTTGATTGGAAAGCGGGCAACAACGAATCCATCCGCCTACGAGCTCTTACGTCCGTATTGCGCGGAAGTAATCCAAGAGCGGATTGTGAGGGACGGCGATATTTTCATGTCCGGCGGCGCCGGAACTTCATTGGACATCGGATTATACTTCGTTGAATCGCTCACCGATCAACGCTTCGTCGAACGCGTTCAAGGAATCATCGATTATCCATTCTATCAAGCTGGTAACCTTAACAAGCAAGTATAGTTCCGCTCAACCGAACGATTCGAACCATATCGGCAAGACGCGCATAACCTCTTCGTTCTGCGCGTTTGCATGCCGATATTCGTATGCGAGCCCATTACAGGCTTTGCCGAAGCAGCCGAACCGCTTCTTCCATGCTCACGACCGACTCCGTCATCCCGTTCATATCCTTCAATCGCAGGCAGTTCGCCGCAGCTTCGCTCTCGCCGATCAGAATCACATACCGGATGCCTTTAGACGAAGCGCCCGCCAGCGATTTCTTTAACTTGCGCCCCGCCGTCTCCACTCGCGTGCGGATGCCATTGCTTCGCAGTTCGCCTGCGGCTCTAAGCGCTTGGGGAATGGTATCGCCGATCGGGATAACCATGACGATCCGGCGATCCGTCCGCTGCGGCCGATCACGGAGCAGTTCCATGATCGATTCCATGCCGAACGAAATGCCGACCGTCGGATAAGGAATCTCATCCTTCCCGATCAACTGCCCGATTACAGCATCGTACCGGCCTCCGCCGCTCAAGCTGGAAGCGAAGCCTCCCGTTGCATCGAACAATTCGTACACCGTGCCCGTGTAGAACGAAAGTCCGCGCGACAGAAACGGATCGAATTCGCATATCGAATCGAGCCCCAGCTTCTGGATCAGGTCCTGAAGCGCCGCCGCTTCGAGCGCTCCGGGCGACGCCGTCAAGCCGTATCGGCTTGCAACCTCCCCGAAAGTCGGATTTGCGCGATCGACGAGGGCGATGAGTTCATTCGCGGTGTCGGCGTCCGCGCCTTTGGACAGGAGCTCCTCCCTTACTCCCTCGATGCCGATTTTCGCTGCTTTATCGAGCGTCAGCATCACGGTGAGCATCATGCCCGGCTGAATCCCGATCGCTTCCAGCACTTCCCCAAGGAACCGGCGGTTGTTCCACTTGAGCCGAACCGGAATTTCCAAACGTTCGAATACTTCCGCAGCCAGCTGCATGAGCTCGGCTTCGGCTTGTGGACCTTGAATGCCGACGACATCCGCGTCGCATTGCATGAATTCGCGCAGCCGCCCGCGTTTCACGGGACCGTCCCGAAACACTTTGCCGATCTCGTAGCGCTTGAACGGAAGCTCGATTCCCGAATTGAGCGCCATCACTTTCGCGAACGGAATGGTCAGATCATACCGCAGACCGAGGCTTCGGCTGCCTTGATCGGTCAATTGGTACATTTCCTTCAGAATCTCTTCTCCTCCCGCGTACTTCGAAGTCAACAGATCGAGCTCGTTCAGAATCGTCGATTCCATGCCGTCGAAATCATACAGCTCGAAAACCTCCTGCAGCGTTTGCTGCACCTGCTTGCGAATGGCCTGCTCCCGGCCGAAATAATCATAGGTTCCTTTCACGTTTTGCATCCTCATCCGATCCTTTCTTCGTTTGAAAATAATAAAAAAAACGCGCAGGACCTCTTGGTCCTGCGCGTTCGTATGCCGCAGGGAGGCCAACGCGAAACGCGTTAGCCCGCCCTGTATATGAACAGGCGTGCTAACGCTGCTTGTGATGATGAAGCGGATTGCGCATAATCGTCTGCATGGCGAGATCTCCTTCAATTGCGGGATGGATTAGCGAAAGTATAGCGCATTGGCGTATGGCTTTGCAAGCCTCAGTTTGCCTTGATTACGCATGCACGCAAGACATTCAAGACTTCGCTCGGCGATGCCAGCTTCACGAATTCGCTCCCGATATACGTGTTAAACCAGAAGGCATGACACGCATGAAGCCCCGCCCGTCGAGCGCCTTCCAGCTCGTTTGACCCGCCGTCTCCCACGAATACGGATTCTTCCGGCAGGACTTCGAGCCGGCTGCAAGCCAGCGCGTATATCGCGGCATCCGGCTTGCTGCAATGGACCTCGAAGGAGAATACGCAGTCGTCGAAGTATGGAGCCAGCTCCGAATCTTGCCAAGCTCCCACTTCTTCGGACGTGCAATTGCTGATCAATCCGACTTTCAACCCCATGCCCTGCACGGTTTCAAGCAGCTCGATGATATCGGGACGGATTTGGCGAAAAGGAAGCCGTTTCTCCTCAAGCCGGGCTTGAAATAATTCTTCGATCGCCTCTTCATTGACGCTCGACCGGTTGGATACGACGATATCCCGGAGCACGTCCGGGAACGACGCGAATGCTCCGTTCATCCGCCGGTCCTGGCGCAGTGTCCATTCTCTTCTGAATTGTTCGTGCGTCAGCCCAAGCAGCTTCTCGTAATCATGCTTGCGATTCGACATTCTTCGCCCGTCCGCGAATTCGGTGATCAGCGTTTCGAATAAATCAAAGAAGATTGCTTTGATCGCCAGTTCAACCCCTCCGTTCTCTTCGTAAACCTTATTCGAATCGTGGATGCCGAACCCCTGCTAGGAATCCCAAGTTTTTCCTATATTCTGCGAAATGCCGCGAAATAACGAGCAAATCTAACGGCAATCGCACCGGCGATCTGCTCACTCGCGTGCTTGACGATACCCGTTATATCACGAATATGGTGAACGGTCAGCTCGGATTTACCTTGTTTCATGTCGTGACCGTCATTGTCGGGTCGATCATTCTGTTATCATTGCAGCCTCTGCTCGGTATGATCGTGCTGCTTATCTGGGCCGTGCAAGCTGTTTTCATGTCAAGGCTTGGCCGTCAAGTGAAACGGAAAGCGGCTGTATCGGCCCGCCATCGCTCCAATGTTTCGGAGAACGTTCGGGAGCTCGTCTCCGGCGCTGCCTTTATTAAAGCAGCCGGGCGGGAAAGCGACGCGCTCCGGGATATCCGGGCCTGCTTGCACGAAGAATGGACGCATACCCGTCACGGCATGATGACCGATTACCGCGTTCATTTGCTCCATGCCGCCTTGAATGCCGTCGCGCTCGTCGCGATGTATGCAGCGGGCGGGGCGTTCGTGCTTAACGGCTCGATTACGATCGGATCCTTGGTTGCCTTCATCGCCGTTTACAACTGGCTGAGGCCGTTCGGGGCCTCCTTGATCGATAAATCGATCGAAGCATTGAAATTAGCGCCTGCCGTCGAACGCCTGAACGGCATTGCTTTCCCGGTGCCTCCGGTGCGGAAGGGAATCGTTCCTTCGGGCCCGCTGACGCTAGAGGCGAACGAAGTATCGTTCTCCCATGGACAACGGAACGTACTGGATCAAGTCAGCTTCCGGGTCGATCCGGGGATGCTGCTCTCCATCGTCGGACACCGGGGGTCAGGCAAGTCGACGTTAGCCGACCTGCTGCTAGGTTTGCGATCACCGGCATCCGGCAGCATTCGAATCAACGGCATTCCGCTCTCCGCAATCGATTACGCTTGGCTGCGAAGCTCCGTGCTGTGCGTAACGCAGGACATTATGCTGCGAAGCGGCACGATTATGGACAATATCGCGTACGGATACGAACATGCGACACCGGATGCGATTCTGGAAGCAGTCGAGGCTGCCGACTTGGCCGATTGGATTGCCCGGCTTCCGGACGGCTTGCAGACGCGCGTCGGGGAGCAGGCGCTGCAAATTTCGGGCGGCGAACGGCAGCGGATCAGCATCGCCCGCGCCTTGCTCCGCAAGCCGAAGATCCTCATCTTGGATGAAGCTACCTCGGCGCTGGATCAGGGAACCGAACGCCGCATCCTGAATCATTTCGCCCGGCATCCAAGCGGCATGTCTATCATCTTCATCACGCATCGCCTAAGCCTTGCGCGGGCATCGGACGAGATTATCGTACTGGACGAAGGCCGATTGACCGACCGAGGAACGCACGAGGAATTATCCGAGCGGGCTGGAATCTATCGCACGCTGCGCGAACAAAGCGAACCGGCTGCCAACCTCTAGCTCGTTACCGTTCGCCGTTCTCATCTTGAGCCAGCATGCCCGACAAGACTCCCGCCCGTCGTATAATCTCGATCCGCTCGCTTCTTCCCTCGATGGCCGTAATCATAGCGATCGCGGTTTCGAAATTCATGATCACATAGCCCGTCTTCTCGAATCCGGCGGGCATTTCGCTGAATCGCTTCACCTCGGATAAATAATATACGGTATAACCCTCCGTGGATGCCCAGAACCAGCTGGCAAACGGGATACGGCGGCCGGTAAGCTCGATGCCCGCTTCTTCCATGACCTCGCGGTCCAAGGCTTCCTCCAGGGATTCATCTGCTTCAATTCGCCCGCCGATGGTCGTCAGGACCTGCTCGTCCTTGTCCCAAACCATCATCATATTGCCGTTATCGAGGACAGGCACGCAGTGTACCCCGCCTATGGGAAAGTCGGTCGGAAGCTCCGTAATGAAAGTCAGCATGACGATTCCTCCTATTTCAAGCTGGCCTCGCGAAGGCCGCGCTCATAGTATTTGATCGTTGCGGCGACGGTTTCATCCGTCTCTTCCTTCCATACGAAGCTCAATTCGAACGTGCCCGGCTCGAAGAACAACGGAAACCGCCGTTTAAACCAATCCTGCATCGGCAATTCGAGCGCCTTCGCTTTGTCGACCCAGATCAACTCTCCTTCAGGCGGGTGCGCCAACAATTCTCCCTCGAAGGAAGTCGCTAGATAATTAAACACCATATAGCGCAATCCTTGATCCGGCTCGCAAAACTCATCCAATCCTTTGTAGACGATATCCTTCACGATGAGTCCGGTCTCTTCTTGCACTTCCCTTATCGCGCCGTTTACGATGCTTTCGGGAAAATCCACCTTTCCGCCCGGAGCTATGTATCCCGGAAAGCCTTTCTTGTCCGGGCGGTTGATCAGCAGCACGTTGTTTCCGTCTTGAACCATGCACATGGTATACATTTTATGTTGGACTGGACTTGCGATTGGTATCAGCTCCCCGGAATATGGCAGCATCGTTTGGGACAAAGTCCCAGCTGCTAGATAAACCTACCATATCACAAAACAAAAAGCCGCGAAATACGCGGCTTCGGCGATAGATTCAGAGATATGGCGGTTCAATCCATGGATAATCATCATAACGTTCAATCGTGATACGGCGGCAGAAGCAGACTGAAGGCAAGCCCCTGCCAGCCGTTGTCGCCCTGATCAAGGCGCAGGCGATTGGTTCTGGCGATCTTCGCGAAGAGCTGAAGCGCAGCCCGGTCATCCATGCCGGTAATGTCGCTGCCGAGATGTTCTTCGAACAGGCTGGACAACATGGCGTGCGCCGTTTCGCGATGCCAGAAGGCCGCGTTCATCTCGCTATTGCCGAACAGTGAATAACGATGAAGATTGCACGATCCGACGGTGCCCCAATGACCGTCGACAAGCATGAGTTTGGAGTGGACCCAGACGTTATGCCGCTCCCCGTCATCTCCGATTCCGGCGAGGCCTGCTAACGTGAAATTGCCGAAGACAGCAAGCTTCGCCAATGCTTCCGGGATTTCGCCGTCTGCCGGAATTACGGCTGCGACTTCCACCCCGCGCAGCAAAGCCTGGTGCAAACCATCGACGATCGCTTGAACGGTGATCGCCTGGTTCTCGATGTAGATGGAGCTGCGAGCCGAATCGATCGCTGCGCAATACTGATCGAGGTTCGAGCGTTCTCCCGCAGCGATGTCAAATGCGTCACCGCCTGGCGAGGCCTGCCCGTTCGTGTAGCGATCGCGATGAATCGTCCTTTGAATCTGAACGATAGCGTCCCCCTGCCGCTTCGGAACGCGAATCGGGAACGGGAGATCGGACATGCTGCCCGTTCCGCTCCAGCTGCCATCCGCCTTATCCCGCTCGCTTGCCTCGTTCCAACGCTGAACGAAATTATGATGGACGTCGACGAGCGAAGGTCCGTTCAGCTCGACATAGGCATCATGGTTCTGGCCTTTGCCGCCATGGCCCGGCGCAACCATGGAATTAGGATTCAAATTGATGCCGCCAAGGAAAGCCGTTTCCGCATCGGTACCCGCATCGATAAGCCAGCTTTTCTGGTGCTGACAGTATCCCGGATGCGCCCTATCCCAACGGATAAGCATGGGAGAAGCATAATCGCGCAGCCGTTCGAAGTGTTCCGGTGCGCCCCAGAACGCATTGGTTTTCAAGGATTCCGTCTCTGGATCGGGCCGCCAATAGATTATCCGGACATCCAGCCCTCTTGCGGCCGCCCGATGCAGCACATCAAGCGGCGAGCCTCTGCCGTCCGGCATTTGGCATGCGGCCCACATGAACGTAATCGTCGTCCAGACGCTATGCGTTGCAGCCTCGATCGCTTCGCATATGCGTCGGAATGCAGGCTCGCCATCGACAAGCGGCCGGATGGCGTTGCCGGAACGAATGGGATATGACGCCCTATGCATATAGGGAATAGTCAACCCACTGAGATGCCTATCATCTTCCATAAAAAACGCTTCCTCCTTGCACGCCTTAGCGCAGCAGTTGCTCCACCCAGCGATAGCAGTCTTCCAATTCTTCGTCGCTGACCCAATCGGAGCGATGTTCGAACATGATCATCACGTCCGGATTCCCTGCCTTGAAGAGGGACAAGTAATCTTCGATCGGCGCCCATCCATCCTCCGGCTTCAATCGCGGCAGCACCGGATGGTTGTTCAACGTGATCTGGTCCGTCACCCTCACGTTCTTCAAGTGAATCGAATCCGTGAACCGGACAAATTTCGAAATGATTGCCTTCGCATCGAAATATGGGTCAAGGCAATCCTGCACGTGCAGCCGCCCCGTATCCAAACAAAGCCGAATGCGCGGATAACGGTCCAACAAACGCTCCAAGAAGTCGGTTTCATAGACATACCGATTCAGGGCGTCAAACTCCAATAGAGGCGTGAACCGATATTCTTCGCCCTTCGCGGACAACCAGACGAACAATTCCTCGCTTCTCGCCTTGAGTTCGTCGAACGAATAGCCGCTCTCGTATTCGTATTCGCTGCGATCCGCGAAGCGCCATTGCGACCAATCCACGCGATCATCCATGATTACGGGCTTCGGATAATGAAAGAGAACATAGTCGGGATTAACAGGGACCAGCTCTTCCAATTCCCGTTGTATCCGCTCGTATGCTTGCGAGCGAACGGCCGCGTCCTGAGCGAGAAACAGCGCATCTCGGACGACGGACCCTCCGGCCCGAAACGGGAAATGAATGCCGGTACGAAAGCCGTGCTTGCTTGACGCTTCTATTAATCGCTGCTTGTCGGACTCGTCCTCGAATAAACAGGCTTCGATGCCATAGAAGTCCGCTCTGAAATCCCGGCGGAACTTCGCTTCATCGAACGCGCCGTATTGCCCGATCAGAAATCGATTCAGGAGAACCGCTCCTCTCTTGTTCGCTTTACATCGAAGTGATAGAGCTGTCCTACTTCTTCAAAATAAATCCGCACCCGTTATGCACGGACTCGCCAGCCGTAAGACGGTCATAGATAACCCGCTGCAAGGACGTTTCCGGCTTTAAGTCCGGAAGATCGGCCAGCTTCGTGCCGAAGCCGAATACACGCTCAAGCGTCTGCGTTTCGTCCGATATGAGCGGCAGCAAGTGGTAGTCGCTTTGGAACTGCCGAATATTCGAATGGACCGGCAGCCATTCCCGAAATTCCGGAGAAAGCAGCCAAGAAGAACAAACGAACGCGTTGAACGGCTGATCCGGGAAGCAATCCGCGAAGAGACGCGCAGCGTCGGCATACGATTCGCGGCATGCGTCATGGGTCATGCGGCTGCCTTCGGGAATATGGACATTCAGCACGTTGTCCCCTTGCTGCAGCGCCAGCTCCCACGTATCGGCAGGCAATTGCACGGTTTCGCGGCTCGCGATGCCCATGTCCGAAATCGGATGCCCCGCATATTGCTGGCCGTCAAAAGTATAGGCCGATATCCATTCTCCGTCTTCGCTTCCCGCGGAATCGTCGGATGCGCCAGCCAATCGCCCGTCGGCTAGAAATGTCGTCCCCGCCTCCGCTAGTGCGACATGCTCGCCCGTCAAGCGATGCCGGAATACGCGTGCCGCGTACGGATTGGCCATCGGCTGAAATTGAAGCCGTCCGATCTTGTAAAGCCCGCCTGTCATATGGGAATGCAGCCAGCCCAATTCGCTCAATCCCCATTGACCGTGCCGCTTGCGGTGCGTTTCCATCCAGATGACGATATCTTGAACGGTATCGATCAGGACTTGAGCGGATATGCCGCGCTGTTCATATCGCGCCCATAGCTGCGGAATCGCGCCCGCATATACGACAGCTGCCAATATGGCCCCGTCATCGTAATTCAGCAGCTCCTTATTAACTTCGCCGGACGGGCGATCCTGATCGACGAACAACGCTTGAAGAGAGCCTCTAGCCGCTGCTGCCCGTTCCGTATCCGCTGCGATCCGCGCTGTTTCGATCAACAGCGCCTGCGTGACTTCCTGCGGAAAATGCACCGCTTCGCAAATCCGCTGCATGCTGCCTGCTTGCAAAAAATCGCCGGAGGACAATAAAGCCGTCGTCATCGTATCGTTCATTTGCACATCTCCCTCTTCGCATTTCGCAAGCTCTTCGGCTTGTTTGCGCGTATGACCAAACTATATCAAGGCTGCTAAGCCTGTACAAGACACGATTATGAAGATGACTGGAGATCGCTGGATCATTTTATGGGAACGCCTTCATTGGCAAATTGAAATCATCACAAAAACCGCTAAGTCGGTCATCTTTTTATATAGCCCTCCTCCGCAAGAGTGCGTATATTCTGAGTTGCCCGCACATGAAACTCGCCAGCGGAGCCGACTTGAGAGAAGGAGGTGATCCAGCGCAAGCCGGAAGTTCAGGAAGCAAGCGACATCGCAATGAACGACAACGAAGATGCAGGCTGCAAAACCGAATCCATGAGGAGGCATTTAATGAGCAAACGATCCTTTCGCAAACGTTTGATGTCCTTGTCGATCGCGCTCTCGCTGGCAGCTGCGGCGACGTCGATCGGAGTAGCAACGACAGAAGCAGCCGGAAGCGCTTCGGCGAATAAAACCTTGTCCGCCCCGACGATCAATGGAACCCTGAGTGAAGCGGTATGGACGCTTGGCAGCAGCGCAGCGTTAACTACGATCGGCACGCCGAACAACACGGTCACCTTCGGCACGCTTTGGGACGCCACTTATTTGTACGTCGGCATCAAAGCGCTCGACAGCAGTCTGTATAACGATTCCGCCACGATTTACGACGATGATTCGTTCGATATTTACATTGACGCCAATCATAACAAAGGCACGACGTACGACAGCTTCGACCGGCAGTTCCAAGTCGGCTACAACGACGGGACGCTGACGGAGAAGAACAACAATACGACCGGTGTTCTTCATGCGACGGCCGCCATTACCGGCGGTTACACCGCAGAGCTCGCGATTCCATGGAGCAGCCTCGGCGTCACGCCTGCAGCCGGAACGGTCATCGGCCTCGACATCGCGAACAACGACGACGACAACGGCGGCACGCGAGACAGCCAGCTTGTCTGGAGCGGCAACGGGAACAACTACATGAACACCTCGGCTTTCGGCGATTTGACGTTATCCGCCACGACCGTCGGCGGCACGACGCCGGGTACCGCTTCCGCGAACAAAACGCTGGCCGGCATCGCGACCGACGGTAATTTGAACGAGTCGGTCTGGAGCCTCGGCAGTACGGCAAGCAAGACGACGATCGGCACGCCGAACAACACGGTCACCTTCGGCGCGCTTTGGGACGCCACCTACCTCTATGTGGGCGTGAAAGCACTCGACAGTAACCTCTACAACGAGTCTCCGCTCATCTACGACGACGATTCCTTCGATATCTACATCGACGCCAACCATAACAAGGGCACCTCGTACGACAGCTCCGACCGGCAGTTCCAAGTCGGCTACAATGACGGAACGCTGGCGGAGAAAAACAACAATACGGCAGGCGTTCTGCACGCGACGGCGGCGATCTCCGGCGGTTACACCGCCGAACTGGCGATTCCGTGGAGCAGCCTCGGCATCACGCCGTCTGCCGGAACCGTCATCGGGTTCGATATCGCGAACAACGACGACGATAACGGCTCGACGCGCGACAGCCAGCTCGTATGGAACGGCACGGGCAATAATTACACGGATACGTCCGGTTTCGGCGATCTGACATTGTCCGCCACAACGGTCGGAACGCCAAGTACCGAAACCGTCGGCGGCGGCAGTATCGCGAGCCCGGCAGTAGGTCCGGCCCCTTCGGGATCCTTCTCCGGCTTCACGCTCGTGAAGAACTGGCATTTCGGCACGGGCGGCACGATCAAGAACACGAATGACCTGATCAGCGAATTCCAGTTCCACGACCAATTCGGCACGATCGCCAACGGTACCAATTACGGCGCCGTCATCGTTGCGCCGACGGCCGCGACGGCCCTGAGCAGCACGCCTACAGGAGCGCAGCCGGTCGAGGATCCGAGCAATCCGGTCCGGCAGTTTACGGCGGATTCGCTGAAGACCTTCCTCGTTCCGTTGAACGGAGCCACGTCCGTATCGCCGAGCCAGCACAACGTCGGCAACGGTTCCATTCAAGCGAAATGGAGTTTACCGAACGGCGGTTCGCTGCTGGGCCGCGACGTCCTCTGGGAAACGCGCGTCCGGTACGTCACGCCGCAAGCCTTCTGGTTCGCCCTCTGGAATGCGGGGATTCAATGGAATAACGGCGCCGAGATCGATCTGGTCGAGAGCTTCGGCTACGACAACGGCGGCGGCAATACGAACTTCGACGGCCGTTACTGGCACTCGAACAGCGTGAACAATCCCGATACCATTAATTACAGCAGCTGGTCCTCGGGCATGGCGGCCGGCGGCGTCTCTTCCTTCGATCCGACGGCCTACCATACTTGGCAGCTCCTCTACGGCAAAGATAACTCCTACAAAATGTACATGGACGGCCATCTCGTGCAGTCGGGATCCAACTATAACTGGACCGTCGGCAACGTAGCTGGCGGAACGCCGATCGACATGGATTTCCTCTTCGACTTCGGCTGGGGACATACGCAAGTCGCCAGCGTGAACAAGACGCTTCCGGCATCGGCGCTTGCGGGCAAGTATTATGAAATCAATTACAGCCGCGTTTATTTGAAATAACGCAAAAGGGAGGCCGGATTCATATCCGCCTCCCTTTATTCCCCTTATGCATGTCTAGTTGATCTTCAATTTATCTTCAATGGATGCAAGAAGCTGTTTAATCTGAACCAACTCGCTGCTAAACTGCGCTACATTATGCAAATTATCTGCTTCTATGCGATGCAAATGGTCTTGAATGTCTTCAATTTCTTGTTCCGCTTTATAATTAATGGCAAAATCGATAACCGACTCATGTTTATCCCTGGCGCTTTGCCGATTCTGGCTCATCATAATAATAGGTGCTTGAAAGGCGGCAAGAAAAGATAAACACAGATTCAACAGAATAAACGGTGGTTCGTCAAAGTGTACCGCTGTCAGGAAAGGAAGCGTATTCCATACCATCCAGACCGCTAGCAGCGCGCCAAACCAACCAATGAACATCCAGCTTCCGCCAAACTTGGCGATGCCGTCCGCAAGACGGCCGGAAAACGTGCTATTCTCCGAATATTCGATGTCAACGCGGCTTAAAATGCTTTTCTCGTAATCGTCGACTAATCGATCGATTCGCTCTGCATTTTGTTCGCTGAGCTCAATATCGAAACCTTGAATGACCGAAGCCTCTTCAAAGATCTGCGTATGTTGCTGCTGTTTATGATCCATCTCTCTATTTCCGTCCTAGCATTGATGTTGTGGGTCATCCATCGCATTATCATGATCGCCTGCGTTTGTTTTTATGCAAGCAAACGAATGAAAGCCGTCCTCGGGGGCGGTTTTCTTGCGTCCGTCTATAAACCGCTTTGCCCTCGAGCATCTTGGCCGCGGTCGCCGGCGGACTCGTCCATGCCATAGAGCGCGACCGGGTCGAGTCCTCCATGCTGCGGCTGAACATCGTATCCAATAATACGTGGTCCGTTCTGCTGTACGTGCTGAATGGACTCGTATTCATATTGCTCGGTCTTCAAATCCCTCATGTGACGAAAGTTGTCCTGCGCAATGAATCGCTGGACAACTTGCAAGTTCTTATATGCAATTGCGATCTATATCATCCTCGTCGTGCTCCGATTTGCTTGGACGTTCGTGTTCACGCGCAATCAGAAGCTGTTCGGCAGCAGCGACAACCAGCAAGAGCTGCCAAGCTTCCGAATGCTGCTGCTCGCTTGGCGGCGTGCGCGGTGCAGTGACGCTTGCCGGCGCCTTCTCCATTCCTTACGTCTTGCAGAACGGGAGCCCGTTCCCGGAACGTGATTTGATGATTTTTCTCGCGGCGATCGTCATCCTGCTCTCATTGGCCGTTGCCAGTGTACTGCTGCCGTTGCTGGCCAGGAAGAAGGCCGCACCGGGTACGTCCGGCGAACAAGCCCAGAAGCGGCATGTTCGCATCCAAGTGCTCGAAGCAGCCATCCAAGCGTTGAAGACCGAACAAAATCAAGAGAACGGGCATGCGGCAAGTTCCGTCATCGCGGACTACACGAGGAGTCGTTCTTTAACCTTGCGCATCATTCCGGCAGCAAGCGAACCTCAAGAAAGAACTGTATTGGGTAGCCATTCAAGGAGAACGGGATAAGGTTCAGTCCTTGTACGAGAGCGGAGAAATTTCGCGAGATTTCGCCAACGACTTGCGCAACACCATACGCGACCGCGAAACGACGATTTCCGAAATGCTAGCCTGATGCGCTATAAGCCTCCTATTCACGCAGCATGCGCAGCTTCGGCATACCTTCTGCCGATGGCAATTTAAGAATTGACCCCGTCATTTCGCGGCCGTTTCATTCATACATGTAACATGTAGCTCTGTACCCGTCCTCCCCTTCCTTGGATTGACCACTATTATTGAAGAAGGAGAATGCCCGCATGAATGAACGAATGGCGAAATTGGAACAACGGCTTCAGGAACAGCATCATAAGGACCTGTTTCTGCAAACGAAGCATACGATTGATGCGATTAACGATCTCGCGGAACATCACCGGCTGCTGTCAGCGCTTCATGCGATTAACGGCTACAGAGTCGTGGGCAGCGAAGAAGTGCTGTTCTATGACACGCTCTCGCAGGTGAAGGAGCAAATCGTGCTGATTCTGGAGAAAACAGTGAGCGATCTCGAGCATAAAGGCGATAAGCATTATGAGAAAAACTTCAATGACGGCGTAGAATAGCGTTACCGTAACAAGCAAGCACGAGCAATCCCCTCTGGACAGATGGGTGCGCGGCCTAACGAGACGCAGGCCGCGCACCTATTCATCAGAGGGGATTTTGATTTGAGACGATGCGGCTGGTGTGGATGTGCCTCGCTCCATGGCTCTTTGCTCTTACAGTGCTTCTCCTGCCGTCAGTCGCTCCTGCGCGTACGCGCGAAACCGCTTAGGCGAAAGCCCCGTCCGCATTTTGAACTGTTTCGAGAAATGCAGCGGATCCTGGTAACCGACGGCGCGGGCGATTTGCTTGATCGACATCGGTTCGAACAGAAGATGCTTCGCCCGGTCGATGCGGATAAAGGCCAGAAATTCAAGCGGGCTCATCCCCGTCGCTTTGCTGAACACCCTGCGGAAATAACGCTCGCTGTATCCCGTGAATTCCGCCATATCCCGGATCGAGACCGTTTCCGCATATCTGGCGGACATCCATTCGATCAGCGAATGAATACGGTGATCGATGACGTTCGGCGATAAATGCGACGCGCGGTTAAGCGCATCCTGCACGCTATCGGTCAAAGCGGAAAACTCCGAGAGCAGCAGCCTCAAGTAAGCGCCCGCTTTGAAAGCATAATTGGCCTGCTTCTCTCGGATCAATCCATAGACGATATGGAACAGCTCCGCCGTTCTGTCCATGTCCGCCGCTCGGAGAATAGGCTCCGTCGGCGAAAACCCGATATGGTCAAGCACCTCTCCGATTGCGGTGCCGCCAAAGCTTACGAACCGGAGCTGCATCGTCTCGCCTGCCCCGACAACCGCAAAACGGCCTGGATGAATGCAAAGGCAGTCGCCTTCGCACAGAGCGAACGAATCCGCTTGTCCGCGATAGTCTCCCTTTCCGCGCTCCACGAAATATAAGGTATGGTTCTTCTCCGCGATCAGTCTAATCGTATTGCCCCGGCGCATATCCCAGCACCCCGCGGACAATGCGACGAGCTCTCCGCCGCCCGGACTGACGTTGACGACATAATTGACGGTTCCTTCTGCTTCATCATACCGTTTGCGCAATGTGCACAACCTCCGATCGAAAGCCCGAATTATCCATGAATAGGTCCACTCACGCCATCGTGATACGTATGGATTCGACTTATAGTGAGAAGGTAAACGTACTCTTGTGTCCGTCGCAGGGTCTCCGGCCTTGGACAGCAACCCTGGAAAGGAGCGTGAAGCGCAGTTTCGCGAATCAAAGGATTGCGGCGTTTACACCATTTTCCATAACAGACAAGGAGGAATAGTCATGCACTCGCCTATTGCCAGGAAGACAGCCGCCCTTCTGCTCGCCGCGATGCTTTTCTTGACGTTGGCAGCACCGCTGATGAAAGTTTCGCACGCAGCCGTTCCGACAGGCTGGAGCAGCGCCGATATCGGCAGCCCCAGCTTAGCAGGAAGCTCTTCATTCTCCGGAGGCGTCTTCACCGTCAACGGATCAGGCGCCGATATTTGGAATATTTCCGATCAATTCCAGTTTGCCTACTATTCGTTGACAGGCGACGGCACGTTGATCGCGAAAGTGACTTCGCAGCAAAATACCGACAGCTGGGCAAAGGCCGGCGTCATGATCCGCGATTCGCTCGCCGCGGATGCCAAGCAAGCTGCCGTCTACGCAACCCCGTCCTATGGGCTGCACATGCAATACCGGGATACCGCCGGCGGAACGACCGTGGAAACGCCAAGCTCTTCTTCGGGAACGCTGCCGGTTTGGCTTAAGATCGTTCGTTCCGGGAGTTCCTTCTCCACCTACTATTCAGCGGACGGCGTCACCTGGAGCAGCGCGATAGCGACGGCTACCATCTCCATGGGGTCCACCGTATACGCGGGCTTAGCCGTTACCGCGCATACGAATGCCGCGATTTCGCAAGTTACGTTCACCGACGTCACGAATACAAGCAGCGGCGGCTCCGGAGGAAGCGGCGGCTCCAGCGCGATGCCGCGAACGATGGGCATCAACATCGAGAACCCGGGCGACTCCTCCAACCTGAAGATTTTCGCCAATGCGTATAAGACGACCCGCGTCGGAAGTGCGGCCGACCCGCTCGACGGCTCGTATCCGATCGATAGCAGTGGCAATCCGATCCAAGATTTCGGCTTGTTCCTCTGGGATGCCGGAGGCAATTACATTCACGATACGCAAGGCGTCTACACCGTTCAGTTTAACGGCTCCGCGACCGTTGCGACCGCGATGGGCGATGCGTCGATGACGACGCCGGTCACTTACGACGCCGGAACGAACACGAGCACCGGCAAGTTCACGGTGAATACGAACAGCTCGGTCGAGCTCAAATTCACGAATACGAAACGGACTTCCGCAAGCGCAGCCAACTCCGGCGTCACGAACGTGAAGATCATGCGCCCGATATCGCCGGGTTCTACGACCTCTTACCCGACTTCTACCACGTTTACCGACAATTTCAAGAACATCATCACGAACAATTTGCAGGCCAAGATCATCCGTTACATGGACTTTACGGCTACGAACGGCAAGACGGCCGAAGTCAACTGGTCCGACCGGCTGCTTCCGGCCAATGTCCAATCGCTGCCCGGCGGTACCGGCTTCGGCTGGCAAGGACGCGGCGGATCATGGGAATATGCCGTCCAGCTCGCCAACGAGACGAACACCGACATGTGGATCGATATTCCCGTCTCGGCAAGCAACGACTACATCACCAAGCTGGCGCAGCTGATCAAGTACGGTTCCGACGGCACGAATCCGTATACGAGCACGCAATCGAATCCCGTTTACGCGCCGCTCGCGTCCACGCATAACGTCTACATCGAATACGCGAACGAGCTGTGGAATTTCGCAGGCGCGTTCGGTCAATCGCAGTGGAACTTGAACAAAGCCGCATCCGAGATCGCCGCCGGCGGATCCAATTTGAATTACGACGGCGAGACCAATCAATGGGTCTTGGGCTGGCGCCGCCAAGCCAACCGCACGGTCGAAATCAGCAACGCCTTCCGCGCGGTCTTCGGCGATAGCGATATGCTGACAAGGATCCGTCCCGTGTTGGAATGGCAGCAGGACAACGGTCAGAACACGGCCGGAACGATGTTGAATTTCCTGGACAATTGGTATGGCAATCGGGACGGCAGCCATGTCGGTACGCCGCATCCGGTCAATTATTACATTTGGGGCGGCAGCGGATCGGCCTACTACAACCCGGATAATGCAAGCGACTCGCTCTCCCTGTCGAACATCTGGACCTCCCAGACGTACGGCACGACGAATTGGGTTGGTCCGCAAACGCATGATTCCGCTTATGCAGCCGCTTTCGGCTTGAAACGGACGGCCTACGAAGGCGGCCCTTCGATGGATAACACCGGGCATAGCGAGACGATCAAGGAAAGTGCCTGGAACAATGCGCAAATGGCTACGACAGTCGTCGATCACCAGAAGTTCTGGGAGCAATACGGCGGGGACGTGCTCATGTACTTCACGCTCACGGGGTCGGATCATGCAGGCTACTATCAGTGGGAGTTCGTCAAGGATATGAGCAATCCGGTCACTACCTCTCCTAAAATGCAAGGCATCGGCACGCTGAATGCAGGCTCGAAGGAAAACGTGACCGTCGGAGCGAGCATCGGCAGTACCGTCGACGGGAACAATTGGAGCGCGCTCAACCGCGGATACGGCACGCCGGGCAGCGGCACGTTCTACATGAACGGCACGGACACGAAATGGGCCAGCTACTCGTTCCATTCTACGGGATCCGGCACCTATTCGGCCAAAATCAATTATTCGACAGGCGGAGCGGCGCAGCTCAGCGTATTCATCGACGGCGTCAGTGCAGGCACGATTACTTCAAGCGGCGGCAGCGCGACCTATACGTCGTCCACGAGCTCGCTGTCTTCCGGACTGCATAGCATCCGCGTTTATGTCGTCTCGGGCACGGCAACGATCAACAGCGTTCAGCTCAGCTAAACCGGGTGGGTTGAATCAGAACATGTAGCGAAGGGGGCTTGTTACTCGAGCCCCTATTTGCTTGTTAACGATGCCATTTGATCCGTTCACCTCCAATTCCAGCTTAGCGCGAATCCGAAAACGACGACGATGGAAAATCGTCCGGTCTCGGTGAAAATCTGTCATCCGCTTTGTGAAGCGGCCAAGACTGCGTGCCGGATTCACACGTCGATCGGTTCAAATTCGCACATGGCCGCGGATGAACGGCTTTATAATGAAGCTTGGAAGCGTTGGGAATGTTTTCTATTCGCAGTTTTCCCTCTCATCGGATACATTTCGTATCCTCTCGCTCTGTTTGGCTAAACACGCCGTTAGGAGGTGCCGCTCATTCGCGTTTAACGTCCGCAATGCGATTCCATGCTTAGCCAATCCACAAGTGAGGTGTCATTAAAAATGAATAAGCGCATTCTTTCCCTGCTGCTCGCGGCAACAATGGCTGTCAGCGGGATCGTTACGTCCGCATCGAGAACGTATGCGGACCCGGCCGCGCCGGATGAGCCTGTCTCGGTTACGATCGACAAGACGGTCCAATACCAGCAAATCGAAGGCTTCGGCGGCTTTGGCGGCAGCAAGCCGGGCTGGGAAGCCGGGCCTTACTATGACAGCCAGTTTCTGAATACCATCGTGGACGATCTCGGCGTGACCATCGTCAGGGACGAGGTCCCCTCGAATTTCGAGCAGGAGCCTGGCAATTGGAACATTGACGGCTCGCTGGCGTCGACCTCCTGTACCTCCCAAACCTCGGCGCTCAACGTTCACATCGATTATTTGAAAGCGCTTAAAGAGAAGGCGGACGCGGCCGGACAGCCGCTTAAGATCATCGCAAGCGTCTGGAGCCCGCCCTACTGGATGAAATACGTCCATTGCATTTTCGGTCAGGATACGAACTGGAACAAGCTCATCATGAGCGAAATTCCGTCCGGAGAAGACCCGAACGATTACAAGGAAGAATACGCCAAATGGCTCATTCAATACATCAAGGTGATGAAAGAGCAAGCCGGCGTCGATATTTACGCGCTCAGCGTCGCCAACGAGCCCGCCTTCGGCGAACCGTACCAGTCGGCCGTCTATACGCCGGACGAGCTGGCGCGCGTTATCAAGTACGTCGGCCAGCGGTTCCAGGAAGAAGGATTGCCGACGAAGATTTTCGGGCCGGAGGACGTACAGACGACCGATCGGATCCTGTCGTACATGAATGCCATCGGCGCTGACCCGGCAACCCGGCAAGAAGCGGACATCTTCGCCGTCCATGGCTACGGCGCGGACGGCATCAGCGCGCCGAACGCGAATATTGCCAACTGGACGCAGGTCAGCCAGGCCGCGGAAACGTACGGCAAGCCGCTCTGGATGACGGAAACGTCGGGCTACTCGCCGGATTGGAGCGGCGCGATGGCGCTCGCGAAGTCGATCAATATCGCGTTGAAATACGGCAAAGTGAGCGCATGGGTATTCTGGTCCCTCGCCGATCATTCGCCCTCCGAATTTAGCCTGATCTCGGATGCCGGCCCTAATCCGACGTATTATGCGTCGAAGCAATATTACCGCTATATCCGACCTGGCGCTGTGCAGGTAGACAGCCGCACGAGCGATCCGGAGCTGCTCGTCAGCTCGTTCATTCACCGCCAGGAGAAAACGCTGACGACTGTCCTGGTCAATACGGGCGCTTCCGCCAAAACGATCGCGTTGAACGTGAACGGCGGCAATGCGCCGGCGCAATATACAATGATCCGTTCCTCCGAATCCGAGCAAGCCGGCATTATCGGTACCGTAAATGCTGCGGATACGGTCACGATTCCTGCGCAATCCGTCGTAACGCTCGTCGGTGCGACGCCCGAAGAAGATGCGCCGCAGCCCCCTGCAATCGTGACTCAGCCAGTGTCCGTTTCGGCGGGTACGGGCGGAACGGCTGAATTCAGCGTCGAAGCCATCGGCACGCCGGACCTCGCCTTCCAATGGCAGCTGAACGGTCAGGATCTGCCTGGCGAGACAGGCCGCAAGCTGTTCGTTAAGGACGTTTCACCGCAGACGACAGGCAATTATACGGTAAACATCATAAGCCCATACGGCTCGGCCACGAGTACGCCAGCCGCTCTGACGATGGCCGGCTTTACCGGTCTTCCGATCGTCAAGACGACGGCGGCGCCGGTCATCGACGGCTCCGCGGACCCTGTCTGGGATAACGCGGCTGCGATTCCGCTCAGCAAGAACGTGATCGGCGTCCCATCGTCCGCGGCGGAATTTTCCGGTACGGTTCAGGCGATGTGGGATGAACAGAATCTCTATTACTTGTACCAAATCACGGACAACACGACGGACAATCCGGGCGACACCGTTGAAGCCTTCCTGGATCTCGACAACTCCAAGAGCCAATCGTACGGCAGCGACGATTATCAATTCTCGTTCAAGCGGGACGGCTCCGCGTTGAATGAATACAAGCACAGCGCCACCGCCGGCGCCGTGTATCATACGACCGAGAAAGCCGGCGGCTATACGGTGGAAGCCAGCATCCCTTGGGCTTCGCTCGGCATGACGCCTTCAGCCGGGACGATCATCGGCGCCGATGCAGCCTCGGACGACGATCTGGGCGACGGCAATCGCTACAAGATCGCTTTCAACACGACGAACAACGATATTTGGCTGAATCCATCGTACATGGGCGTTGCCCAGTTGACGACGGGCGTCGTTACGCCAGCGGCACCGGATACGAAATTAACGATCGTTTCCTCCAGCGTTCACGCCAATGCCGGCGATGAAGTGAACGTGACGCTGGGAGCGCAAACTGCAGTCGATTTGTACGGATTCGACGTCACGCTGCATTTCGATACCGATGCATTCGAGCTTGCGGATGCCGCGCTTAACGGCGGGTTCGGTACGGACGGAGACGATGCCTACTTCGACTACCAGCCTGTGGAAGGCGGCATACGAATGATCGGCACGCTGCTCGGGGCAGACGCAGGCAAGTCGGGCGACTTGTCCTTGCTGGACGTGAAACTGAAGGCCAAGAAGGCCGGTCCTGTCAATCTGTCGGCAGGCGCTTCGTCAGAATGGTCGGACCGGTCCTCGCATGTGCATCCGTTCCTTCTGACGGAATCGGCGTTGACCTCCTTGACGCTGCAGTCGCTCTCTTCCGCCGCACTGATCGATGAAGGCCAGACGGTCGAGCTCGTGATCGGCGCATCCAATGCGCAGGATTTGTACGGCTTCGATACCTCGCTGCTCTACGATGCGGACAAATTCGAACTGGTCGACGCGCAGGTCAGCACCGAATTCGCCGGGGCGAATCAAGACGCTTACTTCGTCAGCAGTCCTTCGAGCGGCAAGGTGCGGCTGGTCGGGACGCTGCAAGGCGATATGCCCGGCCGCACGGCCGAACAGCTCCCGCTCGTTCATGTTCGACTGAAAGCGATCGCTTCCGGAAGCGTCAACCTTGCGCTTGCGGACGGCGCGACCTGGACGAACGGCGATGCCGCCCTGCTGCCGTTCCAATCGTCCGGCTCCGTCAAGCTGACGATCGCGAACGCCGACGTCGTCCAGCCTGCCGGCATCAGCATCAACGACTTGTCCGCCGTCGCGAAAGCGTTCGGCAAGCACCAAGGCGGCAGCGGCTACAACGAGAAGCTCGATCTGAATAAAGACGGCAAGATCGACATTATCGATATCGCTTATGTCGCCAATCACCTGCTGGGAAGCATCTAACGTATTCGTTTCGTAATGCAGACCCGCTTGCAGCGTTATGCTTCGTCGCGGCCAGCCCCGCTTATTGCGGCAAGGCTGGCCGCGCACGGACGCGCGGCCGATGTAACCATCGGCGGCATGGGTGCTCTTCTTACTCACAGATCGGGGGAAACAGGGATGAAATCGATCATATCAGCGGGCCTTCTGTTCGTCTTGCTCATCGGCGTGCTGCCGCTGCAAGCTTGGGCGGCGGGCGGCGGAACGACCGTGGCGCTGAAGCTTGCCCGGCAATCGGACGGCCAAGCCGTCTTCGAGGTCGACGCGCTGGACAGCGTCAATCTGCTGGGCGCGCAGGCCACCGTCCATTATGACCCCGCCAAGCTCAAACTGCATGGCACCGGAATCGAGGCGAAGCAGCCGTTTACGGCCGTCGGTAGAACCGATGCCGCCGGCGCGGTGGCCGTGCCGCTAATCAACAAATCGCCGACAACGGAACCTGTCGCAAGCCTCGCCTTGATGACCGTGACGTTCGATGTCGTTGCCGATGGCGACACGACGGTATGGCTCTCCGACATTAAGGCCGTCAACCAGTCCTATGTCGAGATTCAGTCTAACGTTGACACAACGCCGCTTGCCGTGCAGCTAGTGAAGAGTGGCACGGGAACTGGCACGGGAACGGGCACCGGAACGGGCACCGGAACGGGTACCGGAACGGGTACTGGAACAGGCACCGGAACGGGTACTGGAACGGGTACTGGAACGGGTACTGGAATTGGTACTGGAACGGGTACGGGTACAAACGCGACGCCTATCGTCGGCAAGGACGAACTTAAGTTCGAAGATGGCAACGTTGACTTTACGCTTACGCCTGAACAAGCGGCCAACGGCTTGCTGCTGTCGGTCGAAGCCGCAGCTGCATTGAAGGACGCACAATTCACGGTTCACGCCGGCAGCGCCTCCCTTGTCCTGGATGGCAGGCTCTTTACTAAGCTGCTGGCTTTGGCAGGCAGCCGCAGCCTGGACGGCGCGCATGTAGTGCTTACGTTCATGCCCGTCTCAGCCAAGGATGCTGCCGCCCTCGCACCGGAGTCCGGCAAAGGCTCGGATTACAAGCTGGCGAGCCAAGTCTACCAGCTGGATTTGAAGCTGGTGACCGGCGATGGCACGGAATTCCGTCTCGACCACTTCGACTGGCCGGTCCGGCTGACGCTTCCGCTCACTGGAGATTCGGCAAGCGAATTGGCTGGTCTCTACACTTACGATAAGAGTGCTGGCCAATGGGCCTATATCGGCGGCGTCCCGAGCGGCGATAGCGTCACCGCTCTGCTGCCTCATTTCAGCGCGTATGCGCTGCTTACGTACCGCAAAACGTTCGTGGACGTTAACGCGAATCAATGGTACGCCGGCGCCATCGAGCTGCTCGTCGCGCGCCATATCACGGACGGCGTCGACGACACGCATTTCTTGCCGGGCGGCAGCGTAACTCGGGCACAATTTACAGCCATGCTGGCACGGGCGCTGCAATTAAAGGCCGCCGGTTCCTCGCCGTTCGCCGATGTGAAAGTGGATGCCTGGTACGCGGATGCCGTAATTGCGGCACATGAAGCCGGCTTGATCGATGGCACGGATGCCCGCAGCTTCTCCCCGAACGCGCCGGTGACGCGGGAACAAATGGCCGTCATGCTGGCTCGGGTCGCACAGAAGCTGCATGTCATGCCTAATCCTTTGCCGAATCCCGGAAGTTTCGCGGATGAAGACAAGATCTCCAGCTGGGCGATAGCTGCCGTCGGTCAAGCGCATGCCGCCGGTCTAGTCAATGGCATGCAAGGCAACCGCTTCGAGCCCAAGCAAATATTGTCCCGCGCCCAAGCGGCGGCGGCGATAAGCAATCTGCTGCAATTGTCGGAGGCTGGCAACTAGAACGAATCAGACGATTTTGAACAAGAAATCGATCATGCGAGGTGTTCAGTGAATGACATGGCTACGTAAATCAAGAAGGCTGACAGCCATCCTGTTGTCCACCGTGCTTGCTCTGGCGGTGTGCATGCCTGCGGGTATCGCGTTCGCGGATGCACGGCCGACGGGAGCCGCGCTCGACTTCGAGAACGCGGAAACCGCTGCCAGCGGCTGGGGCAGCGACAATCAATACAAGCTGACGCCGGAAGACGGCGCGCTGAAAGTGGAAGGCAACAAGAACGACATCTGGGCGGCCTTCTCCTATCAGCTGCCCGGACCCGTCGATATTTCTCAGCATCCCTATACCAGCATTCGGATCCGAAGCGACGTCGACATGAACTTCAGCATGTACTTGTGGGACGGCGCGCAGCAATACAGCTATCCCAAAGTGACGCCGTTCGAAGTCGTGCACGCCGGGGAATTTACCGACATCACCTTCGACTTCACCGGCCAGCCGATCGATCTGACGAATATTACCTCCGTCGCGCTGATCGCCAATCCGTCCACGGGCTTCAAGGGCGTCTTCCGCATTGACGATCTTAAGCTCGGCGATCAAGCGACTGCCGGAGTCAATATGACGAACGTGCAGCCGCAAACGACGTGGATCAACGCGCCTGAGCAGCGTGTCCTGCTGCGGAACATCCGCAATTCGCTCGGCGGCAGCGGAGCGATTACGCTGACGGCAGCCAGCTCGAACACCTCGCTCATACCCGATCCGGCGATCGCGTATAGCGGCGGCGATACGGCGACGTTGACTTATACGCCGGCAGCCGATCAATACGGACAAGCGGTCATTACGATTACCGCTGCAGCCGGCGGCGTAAGCCGAAGCTTCAGCTTCGACATCACGGTCGAGCGCAACGCCCCGCCGACGTTCGCGAACGTCGCGGATTTGGACGTGCGCGCAGGCGAAGCGCAGGCGATCCAACTCGGCGATATCGATGACGGCAACCCCGGCGCCAGGCAGCAGTTGACGATAACGGCCGTCAGCTCCGAGCCAAGCATCGTTCCGGATCCTGTCGTGCATCACAACGGCGACGACCGTTGGGGATCCTTGACGATCACGCCGCCCGCGAACGCAACGGGCGAAGCGGATATCACGGTCACGATCCAGGATGACGGCGGCACGGTCTCCGGCGGAACCGATACGGCCACGAAGACGTTCCATGTCCGCGTGTTCGGCTCGCTCAATCACGTGCCCACGATCGGATCCGTTTCCGATGTCATCGTGGACGAGAACGGCACCGCGACGGTAACGATTGCGGGCCTTTCGGATGGCGACAGCGGCACGCAGCACCTTACGCTTAGCGCGGCAAGTTCGGATACGACGCTCGTGCCGACGCCGTCCATTCAATACGCGCAAGGCGATACGACCGCGCAACTGACGCTGCAAGCGGCAGGTGCCCCCGGCGAAGCGAACATTACGGTGACGGCTGCGGACGATGGCGGCGGCACCGGCAATAACGGTCATTTATCCGTCCAGACTACGTTCAAAGTGAAGGTTCGGGTAGCTCCGCTGCTGGGCATGACCGAAAACTTCGACGACGGCACGTATTCTTCCCATTGGGGCAATAACGGCAACGACGGCGTCCATGCGCTCAGCGTTCAGGACGGCGTGCTGCGCCTCGATATCAACAAAGCGAACTATCCGTGGGCCGGCTTATGGTACAGCTTGCCGAAGGAAATGGATCTCTCCTCCAACCCGTACATCAGCATCAAAATGAAAACGGATCAGCCTTCCAAAGACGTCATGCTCTTCCTCTGGGACGCCAACGGCAAATATACGACCGGCACGCCGGGCGCCATCACGAAGACCGTCACCGGCGATATGACGCAATACGAATATGATTTCAATGGACATTTCAACGCAGGCGACGGCAGCAAGCTGGACCCGACGCGCATCACCGCCATCATGTGGACGTTCGCGCCGGGCGAGTCCAATTGGCAGGGCACCTTCTACTTCGATGATTTCAAAGTCGGCAACGAAGCCGATAAGCCGCCGATCTCGGCTACGCTTAACGATTTGCCGGACAAGACGCTGCCGCGGGATGCCGGCGCTCAATCCATCGCCTTAACAGGACTCGGCAACGGCGCAGGCGACAACGAAGCGGTAACCGTCACGGCGGTCAGCGACAATCCTTCGCTCATTCCGAATCCTGTCGTTGCGCCGGTAGCGGGCGGCGCGTCCTCCCTGTCGTTCACGCCGGCCTCCGGCGCAACCGGCAGCGCGGTCATTACCGTGACGGCTTCCGCCAGCGGTTCGGCGTCTATCGTGAAGACCTTCAAGGTAACGGTATTGGATACGGGCGCCTTGTCGCCGGTTACCGTTACCCTCAATCGTGCCCGCACGTTCCAGACGATGGACGGCATGGGCGGATTCGTCTCGGCTGACGACCAACCGGCCAAGACCGAGCAATACGTGCAGATGGCCAATGATTTGGGCGTTACGATCGCGCGTTTCGGCGTCATCGATAACGATTTCGAGCCGGTCAACGACAACAGCGATCCGAACGTGACGAACTATGCCGCGTTCAATACGGATGCCGTGCCGTGGCGTACGATGAAAGCCTTCAAGGAGGAAACGAGCGTCGACAAGTTTATTTTGACGATGTGGTCCCCTGCCTGGTGGCTGAAGAAGAACAAATGGGTCAGCGCGCAGAATTGGGCGACGGACAATGTCATCGATCCGATTTATTACAAAGAGTACGCGGAAGAGCTCGTCGCGATCGTCAAGACGATCAAGGAGAAAGCCGGCATCGATTTGTACGGCATCAGCCTGCAGAACGAGCCGGAATTCAATGAGCCGTACGCATCCGCTCAAGTATCGCCGACGCAGTATCGCGACTTGATCAAAGTCGTCGGTCCCTTGTTCCGCGCGGAAGGATTGACGACCAAAATCTTCATGCCGGAAGCGCTCATTCAGCAAAACCATCTAGCGGATTACGTCAATGCGATCAACGCCGATCCGGAAGCCGCTAAGTACGTCGATATTTTCGCCGTGCACAACTACGATGCCGACGGCATTCACGTAGGCGGCCCCGGAGCCGACGGCTGGAAGCTGATCAAGTCCCTCTCCCTCCAATCGCCTGCGAAGACACGCTGGATGACCGAAACGTCCGGCATGCCCGGCACATGGGAGGGCGGCATGATTCTGGCGGCCAATATCTATCAAGCGCTCTATTATGGAGACGCCAGCGCCTGGGTGTTCTGGAGCATGGGCGACAATTTCAACACGAACGGGCAGCCGAACCCGCTTTATGCGGTTTCCAAACAGTTCTATAAACACATTCAACCGGGCATGACCCGTATCGGCGCGAATTCGCAGGCGGAAGATGTGCTGAGTCTGGCCTTCGAAGACCCGGCCGCTCACAAGCTTACGACAGTGCTGATCAACACGGGATCGGAAGCGCGGCTCGTCTCGCTGCAAGGCTCGGAGCTCCCGGATACCTATACGTACGACCTGTCCTCGCAAGGACGCTCGTTCGAGCGCCAAGCGGATGTAACGGACGGCCAGCTGCTGCTGCCGGCAAACAGCATCGCGACGCTGTACAGCGACGAAACGCTTGCCGCGCCATCCGACGATTCCGAGCCGCCGACCGTTCCGACCGGCGTGACGGCAACCGCCAACGACGACGGCACGGTCAGCCTGCAGTGGACGGCCTCAACGGACAATGTCGGCGTGATGGGCTATGATGTCTATGCCGGTGCCGAGAAGCTGAATGCGGCCGTGATTGCTTCGGCTTCTTACACGGCGACAGGCCTAGTACCCGCCTCCAACTATACGTTTACCGTTAAAGCAATCGACGGCGCGGGTAACGAATCGGCGGCCAGCTCGCCTGCCAGCGTGCGCACGAAGAACGGCGGCAACGGCATCGTCCGCGAATATTGGCTGAATGTACCGGGATCCTCGGTCTCGGACATCCCGCTGGATACGCCGCCGACCGGCAAAGACCTGCTCAGTTCCTTCCAAGCGTCGACGGACTGGAACGACAATTACGCCGCACGGGTACGCGGGTATGTCACGCCGTCGCAATCCGGCGATTATACCTTCTACATTGCTTCCGACGACAACAGCGAGCTGTGGCTCAGCACCAGCGACGATCCGGCGAATAAACAGAAGATCGCTTCCGTTAACAGCTACACGGCTCCAGGAGAATGGACCAAACTGCCTTCGCAGCAATCGGCGGCCGTGACCTTGACTGCAGGCACCAAATATTACATCGAAGCGCTGTACAAAGAAGGAGGCGGCGGCGACAATTTGTCCGTTGGCTGGACCGGCCCGGGGATTTCCGACATTACAGTCATACCCGGCGCCAATTTGTCTCCATATGTACCAGAGCCGGCAAACGGGGATACGGAGGCGCCTAGCGCACCATCCAACGTTCAAGCCGGTCAGCCGACCGCGAATGCGGTCACGCTGACCTGGACGGCTTCGACGGACAATGTGGGCGTAACTGGCTACGATGTTTACAATGGCGCAACCAAAGTCAACGCCCAGCCGGTGACATCGACCAGCTTCCAAGTAACGGCGCTTGCTCCTTCTACCGCTTACGTCTTTACAGTCATCGCCTTGGATGCTGCCGGCAATGCGTCTTCCGCCAGCAGCCCGGTCTCGGTCACGACGACGACCGATGGGAGCGGCAATGGCGCATTGCTCGCCTACTCGCCATTCGATATGCCGGCAGGCGCCTTGCAAGGAGCAGCGGACGGCTTCGGTTGGAGAGAGCCGTGGCAGGTGCAGAACGGGAATACCGACATTCCCGGTTATAACGCGGCGGCCGAACATCCGCTGAGCTATCCCCTGCTTGAGCAATCCGGACTGCATGCCGTGGGCGGATCGCATTATTTGACTGCCTACCGCGATCTCGATCGCGACGATACCTTCAAAGATTATGCGGTGGACGGTAAAATCGGCAAGCCGGGCACGACGCTGTATTACAGCGCGCTCGTCCGCTATGATATCTCCACGGATTTGAATCTATGGGTCGGCTTCGGGGATATTGTCACGAATTATCTTTCGGCCGGTTTCTACGGGGAGCCTTCGAAATCGAACGGCGCTCGTTACTGGTCCTTGAAGCTGGGGAATCAGATCGTACAGACGACCAAGCCGGTCGTACCCGGCGAAGCCACGCTGCTTGTGGCGAAGGTCGAGCTCGGCAGCACGAATCGGGTAAGCTTGTACGTCAACCCCGCCAGTCTTGCAGGCGCTGAGCCCGCGACCGACGACGCGCAGGCCGAATCGACCGGCAGCTTGACGTTCCGGGCGATGAACTTCTATACGGGCGATAATCCCGGAACCGGTTCCGTCGACGAGCTTCGCGTCGGCACAAGCTTTGCAAGCGTCACGCCGGCAGTCACGGATACGGAAGCGCCGGGCATGCCGACAGGGCTAACGGTCACAAGCCAAGACGCAACTTCCGTCGCGTTGGCATGGACGGCTCCTGCCGACAATGTCGGGGTAGTCGGATACGATGTTTACGATGGCACGGATAAACTGAACACGGATACGATAACGTCCGCGTCCTATACCGTTTCGAATTTGCAAACCGGCTCTGCGCACGCCTTCACGGTCAAAGCGATCGACGCGGCGGGTAACGCGTCGCAGCCAAGCGATCCGCTCACCGTTCAGGTCTCGGCTCCATCATCGGCCGAAACGTTCGCGTTAACCGCTTCTAAACCATTAGTCGCTATCGGAGAATCGTTCGAGGTGACCGTCACCGACAACGGCGCTTCGGACGTGAATGGCTTCCGACTGGGCATCGGCTACGATCCGAACCAATTCGAACTGACCGGCTTTCACGCTGCTCCGCAGTTCGCGGCGGACAATGAAATCGAATTGACGGCGAGCGGTTCCGCAGGCAGTCAATTGATTGCCGGCAGCTTGACGGCTCCGGACCAAGGCAAATCCGGGACGCTGCCGCTCCTGGTCCTTGCATTCAAAGCCATCGGCACGGCGCAGCCCGGCCAGATCGCGCTCAAGCAAGGAAGCAGCGTATCGATGCTCGACGCTTCGACGGGCATCGCCTCCGCCGATCTGACGGTTGGCGTCCGGTCCGCAAACGCGGATCTCGCCAATACCGGCGACGGCGTCAATATCGGCGATTTGATTGCGATCGCGTCCGCCTACAACAAGCCGGCTGCCTATAACGCGCGGCTGGATATGAACGGCGATGGCGTCATCGATGCCATCGATCTCGCCTTTGTCGCGAACGCGCTGTTCGGGATGGGTCGTCTGTAGTTTGTAAAAGGTTTTTACTGTTAATGGATTAGCAAAATCAAACAAAGGCAGCCTATCGGCTGCCTTTGTTTGATTACTAGATGATCGGATACGTCGCCCGCGATACTATCATGATCTTAGACATGCATGCTTTCTTGCTAGCGTCGGATTCTACTGGAAGATTGAAGTCGGAATCACATCGGGATACCGTTCAAGAATGATAGAAAGCATCATGAGGTGTCCAAATGGTTTCAAAGGTAATTGCCCGTCAAGGGGTTGTTTAAACAGGACATTACCGCCCGAAGATTTGAATTCATCCAAGGTTATGATTTCGGGACATAGACGAATAACATCTTCGCGAGTTAATAGCATCAATGCTTTCGTCTCCATGCTTGGAACTGGTTCGTCATCTGAAGATGCCAGGAAAATCGGCGTTACAGCTTGTACCGGGCTTTGATGTCCCACAATCAAAGGACGAGGCTTGATCGGAACGTTATGAAATTCCGCAATGGGTTCCAAGCGTATTTCGATATCAAATGTCGTATTGGGACAATAAAAAGACATGGTTGGAATGATCGGCGTTATTCGCATTCGAGATTCTTCGAGAACCTCGCGTTGCGCGCATTCCCATGCCGTTTCGGCTCCCTCTCTATGCCCGCCCAGCCTTACGATGGCAAGCGCGGATTGATCCTCAGTCGGTCCCATCATAAACGCCATTCTTCTATCTGATAGTACGAATGCTCCGGCCTTTTGAACAACCTCATCGCCCACGTTGTTGCCTCCCTTTAAAGCATTTCACCCTTATATTACCATGCAACGATGCCCAATGATGGAACAAACTCAACTCCCCTGCAGAACGCAAACGGCCTCCGCCCATTAAAGCTAGGACGAAGACCGCATACCGATCATTTTGAATTCCATTGTCTGCCGACGGCGTGCAGTTCAATCGGTCGGCCTTCCGGTATCCGTGCGCCCCAGCTACTCCTTCACCGAACCCAGCGTTATCCCATGAATGAAGAACCGCTGCAGGAACGGATAAATAAACAGGATCGGCAGCATCGTGAGCGAGATTTTCGCGGCGTCGAGCGTTTGGTTGGATACTTCGGAGAGCATGCCGCCTTTGCCGATATCTTCCGGCGCCGTGGGGTCGATCGTGACGACGATCTGCTGCAAATACGTTTGGAGCGGCAGCAAATGCGTGTTGTTGATGAACACGATCGCCTGGAAATACTCGTTCCACGTGTTAACGATCGTGAAGAGCGAGATGGTCGCCAGCACCGGCAGCGACAGCGGGAAATACACTTGCGTCAGCTTCAGCCACGGACCCGCTCCGTCAATGTTGGCGCAGTCGTCCAATTCCTTCGGCAGATTGCGCCAGAAGTTGAACACGAGCAGGATATTGCCGAAATTAAACAGGTACGGCAGGACCAGAATCCAGAAATTATCATACAGCCCAAGGTTCTTCGCATTCATATACCCTGGTATGATGCCTCCGTTGAAGCTGCTGACGATCAACAGCAACCATAGATAAATGTTGCGCATGCGAAAGTCCTTCGTCTCCCTGGAGAAAGGAAAGGCGGCCAAATACGTCACGACCGTACCCAGCAGCAGCGTCAAGCCAATCCGCTCCAGAGACACCCAGAGCGAAATGAAGAACTGTTTGTCGTCCAGCACATGGCTGTACGCCTTCAACGATAAGCCTTTGGGCAGCACCGTAATCGTTCCGGATCCGGCGACAGCGGGATTGCTGAACGACACGGCGACCGTATGCAAAATCGGAAACAGCGTAACGACCGATACGAGGATCAAAATAACGATGATGAGCCAGTCGAAAGCCCGCGATCCGAATGTTTTCGAATAAATCATAGGATGTCCTTCCCTTCCCCGCTAGAATATCCGGTAATTGGCGAAACGGTAAGCGAGCGTGTACGTGAGCGCGATCAGGATCAATCCCATCAGGCTATTGACCAAACTGACGGCCGTGCCGATTTCATACTGCGCGCCGACCAGGCCGTTGCGGAATACCCACGTTTCGATGACGTCCGCCGTATCGTAGACGATCACGTTGTACAAGTTGTAGATCTGATCGAAACCGGCATACAGGATGCCGTTCAGACTCAGCGTCGCGAGCAAGGCGATGATGACGGCAATGCCGGGAATGGAGACATGCCAAATTTTCTGAATCCGTCCGGCGCCGTCGATTTCCGCTGCTTCATATAAGGTCGGGCTGATGCTGGTGAGCGCGGCGAGGTAGATGATCGTCGAGAAGCCCATTTCCTTCCACATGTTGGAGAGAATAATGATCGGCCGGAACCAGATATTGCTGCCCAAGTACATGATCGGCTTGATGTGGAAGATCGATTCCATCATGTAGTTGATAATGCCGTGCGTGGAGAAGATATCCCGGAAGATACCGGCCAGAATGACCCAGGACAGAAAATGCGGGAGATACGTTATCGTTTGAACGGTCCGTTTGAACCATTTCGTTCGCAATTCGTTCAGCATCAACGCCAGGATGATCGGCAGTACCAGCAGCGTGACCAGCTTGCCGACCGAGATGAGCAGCGTATTGCGGAGCACGCGCCAGATCTCCGGATTTTGCACGAGAAAATGATAGTGCTCCAGCCCCGCCCAAGGCGAGCCGAGCACGCCCTTCGTCGGTACGAAATGCTTGAATGCCAGCACGACGCCGTAAATCGGAAGCACATTGAACAGGATGAATACGATGAACACCGGAATCAGCATGACGTGATAATGAAATTGATCGTTCTTGAACAGTTTGGTTATCATGACTTTCACGCTCCACCTGCCTGATTATGCCGGATGGCGCCAAGACTCGCTTGGCGCCATCCGGTTCGAACGTCTTCAATCAGTTGCCGCTTTCCTTCGCGGCTGCTTCGTTGACTTCCTTCGTAATCGTATCCCCGCCCTGCGCCTTCCATTCCTTGACGAACGTATCGAAGTAGTCGACCGGTTCTTTGTTCATGATGATCTTGGTGAACACCGTCAATTGTTTATCGATCAGCGATCCCATCTTGGCATCATAAGTCGGCGTCGTGCCGCTGAAGCCGTTCCACTGAATGTCCAGATCGGAGTGCGCGATGGCGGACAGCGCCGACATCCAGTTGATGTAATCCTTGTATTTGCCGGCGTCCTTGCGCGGGTTGTCGTGATTCGGCTGCAGCGAGTTTACGAAAATTTGCTTCTCTCCGACGTCAAGATCGTCGACGTTCGCTTTGCCTGCGAAAATATCCTCGAACTTCTTCACGCTGCGAAGCGTCGTATCGAGGTAGCCGATGCCAAAATTCGGAATGATCGTCGGCGCATCCACCTTGTCGGTTCCGAACTTGGTGTTGAGCTCGTTGCGCCGATCGATCGTTTCCTGGAATTTCGAATGGCTGATGCTCGTCGCGAGGTTCAGGATTTTCACGGCTGCTTCCGGACTCTTGAAGCCCTTCTTCACGACCAGGAATTGGTCGGTCGGGAAGTTCATGATGGCATGGATTTTATTGTCCGTCGACAGCGTGTACGCCTTCCAGTCGGCCTTCGGATCATTGTCGATGTTGAAGGTGAGCGGATAGCTGCCGTTCCACCAGGATCCGATTTGCATGCCGGCTTTGCCGGACGTGATGAATTCCGCTTCCTTGTTGCCGTCGCTGAGCGCGAATTCGGAATCGATCAGGCCTTCCTTGTACATGCCGGCAAGCACCTCGAGCGGCTTCTTGTTCGACTCCTGAATGCCGCCCCATACGAGCTGGCCGCTGCTGTCCTTGACCCAGCTTTTCGGATAGGCGCTGAACGCGTTGAAGATCGAGACGGCGTCCGTAAAGCCCGAGTCCATGAATTGATTCTGCATCGCAAGGCCGATCGTGTCCGGCTTGCCGTCGCCGTCGGGATCCTTCTCCTTGAACGCCCTCGCCACCGTGACCAAATCGTCGATCGTGCGGGGCGCCTGCAAGCTCAGCTTATCCAGCCAGTCCTGGCGGACCCATAAAATTTGAACGTTGGCATAGGTGTCCCCTTGGGAAGGCAGGCCGTACATTTTGCCATCGAACGTAGCATAGTCCAGCGCCTTGTTGTCGAACGACTTATAGTAATCCTTCACTTCGTCGGAAGCGTACTGGCTGTAGACATCGGATAGATCTTCCACCATGCCCGCGTCGACCAGCTTCTTCAGCATGCTCCGCGCAGATTGTTTATTGTCCGTCGACTTCAGCAGGAAAATATCAGGCAGGTCGTTGCTCGCAAACATCAGATTGTATTTCTGATTGTATTGGTCGCCGGACGGCGCGCTCCATTTGACGACCGGCTTGATGTTCAGCTTGTCGAGCCAGAAATCCGTATTCCAGTTCGACTCGTACGAGCTGTCCGGGATAAAGCTTTTCTCCGATTCCGGATTGCGGTCGTAGATGACGCTGATTTCGAGCGGTTCCGCGTATTTGCCGAACGGATCCGGTTTCTCGGCCGGCTTGTTCGCCGCATTGCCGGTCGTTGCCGTGTCGTTCCCGGCCGTTGCCTTGTCGTTGCCGTTCGTGGCCGCGGCGGCGTTGGCCGGTTTCTCCGCATTGCCGGACTTGGCTTCATTCCCGCCCGCATTGTTGTTCGAGTTGGAACAGGCGGCTAGAATGAGCAGCGACGCGGCTGCGGCGGCAAGTCCCACGCGAGACTTCTTCATATATACCCCTTCTCTCCCTATTGTTCGACGACACTCTGCTTTACGTTCGAGCCTCCGAGAGCCTATCGTTCCGCAAGCAGTGAGCGGATGCCCGATTCGATCGTCTACCAAAGTGTACTATGAATGCGTTCTCATTCATCAGCGAAGAATGTAGGCGGATACGGCGAAAACCGTTGCGAGTCGAAGCAGGCATCGGATGATTTTCGCAGCTATTCGCAACAGGATTCTACGGCCGCGCGTCAACGCTGCCGTGCAGGCTGCGGATTCGGTATTCGGACGGCAGCATGCCGGTATGTTCCCGGAACACCCGGCTGAAATACCGTTCGTCCTTGAAACCCGCCTGTTCCGCGATCCAATAAATCGGATGCTCTCTCACGGCAAGCAGCCGCTGCGCGGTGCTGATGCTGAGCGCCTTCACGTAGTCGTTGAAGGACATCATGAAGATGCTCTTGAAGATCTGGCTGAAATAACTTCGACTAAGCCCCACCATCCGGGCGACTTCGCCCTGGGACAATCCTTCTTTCAAATGCCGTCGGATGACCTCCAGCGATTTCAATGCGCTCGCATAGACATCCCTTGAATAATGGAGCGATTCATACCGCCGGAGCAGACAGTCACGGGACTGGCGCAGCTCCTCCGTCCACCGGTCCCATATGAAATCCGGACTGGTCACGAGCTGCTCCGGCATGCCGGCATCCCTCAACCCGTCACTCAGACGCCAGCCCAGCAAGGACGCTTCCGTCATGGCAGCCAGCTCTCCGACCGGCGGTTCGCATCGCTGCACGAACACCAGCCATTCCTCGAAGAGCTCGCTCTCGAAGATCCAGCCGCAGCTAAACCAGCATTTGGCGAGCTCGGCCACGGCGGCTGCCGGCTGCCGCTTGGCGAATTGCTGACGCTTCAATTCCGCCACCGAGACGATCGTCGAGGCGGTTGCCCGGGACCATCGATACGGAAACGAATACCGGCGATAGCTGCTCAGCAGCTCGGCGATGATCCGGCTGTCTTCATTCCAATGCTCCGTTATTTGCACGGCAGCCCATCCGGCGGCATCCGCTTCTTCGGCCAGGCTGACAGCCGCCTCGCCAGGATCAGGAACGAACCAGCTGTCCCCTTCGATCCGATTCAGGCTTAAGCCGTGCGCCGATCGCAGCCGTTCCGGAAACTGCCGGATCTCGCCTCCGATCGGTACTAGCAGCAAGCCTGGCGACAGCGATTTCGGCTGCTGCTGCCGCTGCGACATGCGCTCGCTGATGCGTGCCAAGGCGCTCTCTAGTTCCGCCGCATCCAGCCGGGTCTTCACGATATAATCAAGCGCTCCCAGGCGCAGCGCCTCCTGCACGAAGTCAAAGTCGCGGTGACACGTCAAAACGACGGTCGCCAGCGAGGGATAGAGCGTATTGACTTCTTTCAGCAGCTCCAGCCCCGATTTGAACGGCATCGTCAGATCGGTAATGAGCATATCCGCCTCGTTGTCGCGCAGGAAAGCAAGCGCCGCATCCCCGTTATCCGCCTCGCCGATGATCGTGATGCCGAATTTCTCCCAAGGAAGCGAATGGACGAAGCCTTGCCGTACGAAAAACTCATCTTCCACGAAAAGCGTTCTGATCATTCGAGTTCTCCTCCTATTTCGAGCGGCAGCCGAATGGTCATGGTCGTTCCGATGCCCAACTCGCTGACGACCTCCAGACGATACGGCTCCCCGTAATGGGTATGGATCATGTTCTGCACGTATGACAAGCCTATGCCGAGCCCGACCTTCTTCTCCACCCCGTCCGGCTGCTCGAACAGCTGTTTGACTTTCTCGGGCGGCATCCCTTCGCCATTGTCCCGGATATGAATGATCAAGTAGCGGTTAGCTTCGCGTTTGATCGATACCAGAACGAAGCCGTCTTTGTTGCGGAACCCGTGATAGAGCGAATTCTCCACGAGCGGCTGAAGCAGAAAACGCAGGAACGGCAGCTCCAGCACGTCGTCGTCGACATCGTAATCCACGCGGAACGAATACTGGTATCGCATTTGCTGCAAACGCACGTAATCGCCGAGCGCCTTCAGCTCCTGCCGGACGGTAACGATCTTGCCTTCTTTGCCCAGATTGTAATCCAGCACTTCGATAAAGTCGGACACGAGATCGAATATATCGCGCTGTCCGTTCATCTTGGCCAGCCATTGCACCGTGTTCAGCGTATTGTGAATGAAGTGCGGATTGATTTGGTACATCAGCTTCTCGACTTCCAGCTTCCGTTTGTTGCGTTCCCGCTCCCCGATTTCGCTCAGCAGCAGCATGATCTCGCCCTTCATATAGCCGAACGTGCCCAGCAAGTCGTCGAATTCCAGCACCCCCGTATACTTGACCGGCTCGTTGAAGCGCGTTGCCGCCGCATGCTGCAAATACCGGTTCAACCGGATGAGCGGGCGATAGATCGTCCGCCAAATCAGCCACGCCAAGCCTAGGCTCGCGACGATCGACAAGCAGCCGACCATCACGAATCGGACGATCCATTCATGCTGCTCACGGAAAAACTCTTTCTTCTTCACCGCCGTAATCAGCGTCCAGCCGTGCTGGCCTTGGGAGGTAAACAATACATAATCGCCTTGCTCGAAATACGTGCGTCCCCGGAGCTTGTCCGGCTTGAACGCGGCTTGCAGCGGAAACGCTTTCTCGTCTTCGCTGTAAATCGTCGAACCGTCCGTATTAAGCAAAATATGCTTGATCGGCAATCCGTAAGGCAGGCTGCTGAGCCTGTCCTGAAACACTTTGAAGTTGGTCTCGATATAGACCGCGATTGGCGGGTCGCCGGCGCCCCCGCTGACCGTACGGAGAACGGAGAGCACGCGGTTGTCGCTGTACGGATACAGCGTACGGTGCGGACCGAGGAATTCAAGTCCCGCGTATGGCGTGGAGATGTGGGGGAATTGCTGAATGTGGAGGTTAGGGCTGACGTTCATATTGGAGAATAGATAGGTGTCGCTGCCAGGAAGGTAGTACGTCATCAGTCCGAGATCGGGATTCGTATAATTGACGATCGTCGTGAATTTATAGACGTCCTTCTCGATCGCGCCGCGTTCCAGCGGGTCGGACTGGCTGATAAAAGCGTTGTAGTGGTTGCGAATATCCCCGAAGAGCGTGAGCTGCTGCGAGGCGTAGTCTAGATTGTTGAGCGTGTTATCGAGGCTCATCTTCTCTTGCTCCAACGTGCTCTGCACGCCTTTCTCCAGCTTGTTGGCGAGCAAATGATAGATGGTGTAGTAGGAGATGCCCCCGATTAAGGATACGGGGATGAACGACGCAAGCAGCAAAACGATGATGAGCCTTGTTTTGAGCGAGTGCGGCAGCAGTACGCCATTTGGGACGCGGACCATGAAAGCTCCCCCTTCGGTGTAGGAAGAATCGATCGTGTCTGTTGTGTAAGCGCTTGTAAAAATGAATGTTTCTTCATGATAAGCGATTATGGCCGGTTGGACAATCGTCCTTTATCCTTAAACTGGTTCGTCTTCAGTTATTATCCATCGGATTCGGCAATGAAGCCGTCTTCTTCATGGCATCTGCCTTGAACTGCTTTAGGCAAGCGTTGCAAATGCAGGCTTTATCGCGAAACTCGGCAGGCACGAGCTCCAGCAAGCCGCTAGGGAAGATTTCCTTGCCGCACCAGCATTCATGACTCGCTTCGCAGGCATTGCCTTTGCCGCAAATCGGGCATCTCTTCTGATCAATACCATGATTCATCCTTCGATTCCCCTTCTGATTACAATCTAGCGTCTATCGTTTCTCCGTCCGCTTCATCATGCGGAGTATAGCACGCATGCGAATAATCGACAACGTTCGTTGTCGTATCATCGTATAGGCAGAAGCGCTGCCTCTTCCGCCCTTCCGGCAGAATGACAGCCCCATAGGCCGGGCAGCAAATAAAATCATGCCTGCCAGGAGCAGCGACGGCTGATCCACAAGCAGCATGAGCGGCAGCAAGCTCTCGAACATTACTCCTTCCTCCTCCAGCTTTCGTGCATGAACACTGGCGTCTGTTCGTTCGTTTTGCATTTCCCCGCTCTGCTCCATTATCATGCTATAGTCGCTCGGTTCGATGCCATGGAAGTATAACTCGTCTTTGCGGGGACCCAGCAGTCTCCACAGTTTCCCGACCGATTGCCACAACTCGCGAGCCGATGCATTTCGATTCAAGAGCTGCCGGCAATGCTCCGCATGCTCGGGTTCATGATCCCTTTCGAATACTTGCAAAGCTCCGTTAATAATCGCATTCATTGACCGTCCTATATCGAATGTCGGGGCTTCATATAGCACGCTTTTCACGGAGCCGCGATGCTGAAGCGCGTATTTCATCGCAACGTACCCTCCGAACGAATGACCCAGCACGGACCATCGTTCAAACCCGAGCCGCGTCCGGATTTCTTCGCAATCCGCAATGATATCTGCAATGCCGAAGGTCTCTTCTTCCCGAAGCCGATCGGATCTGCAGACGCCTCGTTGGTCGATGGCGATTACGTGTAAAGCACCCGACAATGCGATGGCCTGGCGGCAGGTGAAATCGATGCAGCTTGCGCCCGGACCTCCGTGCAAATACAGCAGGACTTCTTCATTCGAACGACCGAATTCCTCGATATAAAGATTCGTGTGCCGCAATGCGATTAATTGTCCCAATGCAGACCCGCCTTCCGAAGACAAGCTCATATTCCGTTTCCTCCTTGTACGCAGTATAATGGTTTTGGGTATATTTGGATTTATATTATCATCGCGCCAAGAACCTGTCATCATCGAAAAACAGGATAAATCCTGCCTTTTTGCTTTCGTGACTTGGAAAATCGGACCTATTCCGCCTCCGGCCGCAAGCGACGGAACGCTTGTCGCCCGAGATCATGTTGTCACCTTTAGGCCCCTGCGTAATACGATGTATAGTCAGATGACTATTACTTAAGCGGAGGTTGACTCATGAATCGAGGATTTTTTCCAGGCGGCGGTTTTGGCGGAGGTTTCGGTCGTCGTCCATTTTTTCGCCCGTTTCCCCATCCGTTCTTCCCGGGCCGTTTCTTGTTTCCGACATTTTTCTTTTCCCCGTTTTTCGTTCCGTTCTTCAGGGAAGATCAAGCCGGTGACATGATTTTCGCGCAGCACCAAGTGAAACCGGGAGACACGATGGCGTCGATTTGCCATACGTATAACTTGCCTCATCCGATTCTGGAAGAAGCGAATCCGCAGATCAAGAACCCGAACCAGCTGATTGCCGGCGAAACGGTGATGATCCCCCGAATCTCCAACATGTACTGCCAGAAAACCTATTCGGAAACGCCTGCGCAACAGGCACAGCAAGCACAGCAAACCGGTCAACAATAACGCTAGCGACTCCAATATGAAAAACGGGACAGAGCATATCAACACGCTCCGTCCCGTTTCGATTTATACTCAACTTATTGCACCACTTGTATGATGAAGATTCTTCCTTCGACTGAGGCTGAGTATGGGTCTGTATAACAAGCCTGATATGTACCTATTATGGGCCGCATTGTTGGTTTCATGAATGAGGAGCTGATAGTGGTGCTTGCTTTGCAAGAACCGCGACATCAAGGAGAATGGTGGGAGCAACGTAATATGGGATGACTTCACCAGATATTATGTTTTTATCTATAAGTACTGTATCCTTCATCTAGATTAGAAACATAATCACACACTCTATCGTAATTTATTATATTTAAATTCGTTGATTCACTAATTATTCTATTTTTTCGATCTCTATCATTTGTCTCCATTTGATTTCTTCTGCTAATCACTAAACAATAGTGAATTCTTGTAATAGGAACATTTATGCCTTTCTCAGTAAATTTATGCTCATTAAAAAATGTTGTTTTATTTGATTCCATCCACTCTTTCCATTGATTAATCTGACCTAAGCCAGAATTAGCAGATGCTGATAATTTATAACCATCAGTTAAAACAAATGTTGATGCCGGTGATTCGTATTCAACAAGGATTAAGCTGTATCCATCAGAGTTTCTTCCACATAAAACATAATCTGCTCGCATGCTACTTCCTAACTTCATTTCTGGAAAGAGATACGTCTCTTTGTGACCAAAATTATACTCTTTAAATATTGAAGCCGGGATAAACCACTTTCTATTTTTCTTAATGTAATCTTGAATATCATGCTCATTTTTCGCAGAATTAATGACCTTCCTTAATGCAATTAATTCTAAATCTACAGTTGTATTATCTCTATGATAATGCCATACAACATTATTGGGAAATTTAGAATTGAAGTTATAAATAAACTTCCTCGTCTCATTATCAAACTTTTCAATTGGATCGGAAGCTTTAGAAAAATCAATTTGTCCCTGACTCCAGAATTCATTATATTCATTAATAGCTGCTGCGTATTTTCCTGTCGGTTTAGTATAATCACCTTCATATAAGTTCATATAATTCCTCCATATATTGAGTTTATCAAATATATTTATTTGCTTTGGTGAACTTGTCCCCTAAGGTTTTATTCACAAACTTCGAAAATGACGATATATGTAGGGAGTTCGCGAAACTTTCGACCTTTCCTGCTTGGTAGTTAGCCTGCCGCGCTTGAACCCCCTACATGTGAGGCATACATAAACGGACAGGCATCCGCGTAATCTGGAGCATGATGAAGCATAGTCGAGATTTTCAACGCATGAGCACCCATTATGATAATACCTGCAAGTTGAATTATGTACAGTTTGTGATTATAATCACAATGTACGATCATTCATTAACGAAACGAAGGGATTCCCGTGCCATTTTTACGCTTCAAAGGTTTTACGGCTTCATTCTTGAAGCAATTCACCCCGTCGCTCGTCGAGGAATTTTCCAATCTCGTCAAGATTCCGCAAGAAATCGTCAAGGTCGAGCTGTTGGACATCCAAATCATTACGAATACGCCAAGGTCGCTTGAAATCCTGATGTTCCAGCGTGCCCAGGAGCTGCACGACGCTATAGCGTCCAAGCTGCATCGGATGCTGGTGGAATTCGGGTACGAGAACGTCCATATTTTCTTCGTCATCCTCTCCCCGGCGCTTTATTATAAAGAAGGCCAGCCGCTGCTGCATGTACAATCGCAATCGCAGCCGGTTTAGCAGACGGGAAGTTTCATCTCCGTTCGCAGCAACGCAGAAAAGCCGCGTAAGCGGCTTTTCAGGCTGTCGAGAAAGTCTCGACAGCCTTCACTTTGCCCAATTAATTTAATACGACACCGCGTTAATATGTTATAATATAAGTAACATTTACGAACGGATGGTGCCGCGGTGCTACGATCGAACAAAGAAAAACAGCAGAATTACGAATTGGTTTCCATAGAAGATTTGGTACCTGCGGATCACATGCTTCGCAAGATCGATAAATACATTGACTTCACCTTTATCGACGAGAAGGTTCGCCATCTCTATTCGCAAGACAATGGGCGTCCAGCTATCGATCCCCTTGTTCTCTTCAAGATGATCTTCTTAGGCTATTTCTACGGCATTCGTTCCGAACGTCAACTGGAACGCGAGGTCCAAACGAACTTGGCTTATCGCTGGTTTCTAGGATTGGGACTCACCGATCGTGTTCCGGACCACACCACGATCAGCTGGAATCGTCGTACGCGTTTCAAAGGTACCTCGGTTTTCCAGGACATCTTCGATGAGATTGTGCTGCAAGCCATCTCGCATCGGATGGTTGGCGGTCGTATGCTCGTTTCCGATTCCACGCATGTAAAAGCCAATGCGAATAAACACAAATACACCAAAGAGCAGGTTCAGCAAAACACGCGTGATTATCTGGACGAGTTAAATTCCGCGGTCGAATCTGACCGAAAAGCGCAAGGAAAAAAGCTCTAAAACCACGAGAGGAGGTGAATGAAGACAAGGAAGTGAAGGTCAGTACAACCGACCCGGACAGCGGTTATATGTTTCGAGAAGGCAAGCCGGAAGGCTTCTTCTATCTGGACCACCGCACCGTCGATGCGAAACACAACCTCATTACCGATGTCTTCGTCACCGCAGGCAATGTGCATGATTCCGTGCCGTATCTCTCACGCTTGGACCGCCAACGTAACCGATTTGGTTTTGCCGTAGAAGCTGTCGCACTTGATTCTGGTTATATGACAACGCCGATTTGCAAGGGACTTGAAGACCGTAACATTTTCGGCGTCATTGCGCACCGAAGATTTCAACCAACACTGGGTCTGATTCCAAAGTGGAAGTTTACCTATGATGCAGAGCGAAACGTTTACGTATGCCCACAGCAGCAAGAGCTGCCCTACCGAACCACGGACCGTGAAGGTTACCGGCACTATGCTTCAAACCCGAAACAGTGCGCATCCTGCCCGATGCTGGAGAAGTGCACACGATCCCGCAACAAGCGAAAGATTGTGACCCGGCATATCTGGGAGGACAGCAAGGAGAAAGTACGTTTGAATCGCCTGAGCAAGTCGGGGAAAAAGTTGTACCGAAAACGAAAAGAAACAATTGAGCGAAGCTTCGCGGATGCTAAACAGCTCCACGGGTTTCGCTATTGCCGTTTGCGGGGGTTACATAACGTGATGGAACAAGCGTTGATGACCGCCGCCGTACAGAACATGAAGAAGATTGCCCTCCAACTAGAGAAGAGGGCTTCGGAGGGGTAATACGCCCTCCGAAGCCCTGAAATTGAAAGAGAGATAAAAAAGAAACCCGCCGTTTTAAAAAAACGTGGGTTTCTCTACACTCTGAAAAGCCGCGTAAGCGGCTTTTTGTCATTTCAAGATCCGTATATGCCTGCCGTTAGCTCTCCATCTTCGACACGATGGTGCGGCACAGTTTGTGAAAGTCGACTGTCGAGAACATATAGAACGCAATGATGACGTCCCATCCCCTGCCCGCCATAAGGTCCGCAGCACGCCGATTGTCGTCCTTCCCCTGGCCTTGCGACCATATGCGAAGCGAGCGAACGCCAGATTCCTTAACCGTCATTACCTGTTCAATATTTTTTAGGGGGATGATTTTATACCCGCCGAATAGGGCTTTGAAGTGCAGACGATTGTCTCGAAGCTCCAAGTAAGGTTTTTGAACCAAGACCGCGAGCCAGAACAAGCCCATGGGCAGCACGACCGCCGCGAATACAAGATCGATCAAGATCTGTCCGTCCAGCAAATGATTGAGCACGATTAAACCCATAACCGCGCTCAACGCAGCTCCGAACGATAGATAGAACGCTTTGTTTAGCTTCGCTTCATGGCGCATCGGCACGGAATATAAATCGCCTTCTTGCAGTATTTCCATCTGAATCTTGCACCTTCCTCTAGATCGATGCTTCCAATTTACCATGGGGTACCCCGCATACCATACAGGTAAGTTCCCCCAAGCATGCGATCGAAAACGCGTAGCGGAAGCCAATTTCGTGTTATGATGGTCATATCGACGACTACCACTATTAGGATGTGAAACCATGCGCAGCAGAGAAGAATTAATCCCGTTAATTAAACGGCGCGAAGAAGGACGAGCCAAGCAGGATCAAGTGCTATTAGGCGAGGTACGCAATGAATTGATCGCATTGCTTGCCGACTACCCGGACGATGCTGAGATCAATTACCAAACCGGTATCGCCCATGACAATTCGGGTCTTGGAAACGATGCGATTCCCTATTATGAACGTGCGCTTGAGCTGGGACTTTCCGGTCCTGATCTTGAAAGATGCCTGATGGGACTAGGGAGTACGTACCGCTACTGGGGAGATTACGAGCGAGCTGTCGAGACGTTACGCAGAGGAAACCGGGCATTTCCCGAGAATCGGGCTATTCAGGTGTTTCTCGCCATGGCGCTGTACAACAGCCGGCATTATAAAGACAGTGTCCAGCTGCTGATCGCAACGTTAATGGAAACGACCGTTGACGAGAAGCTGCACTATTTCAAACGCGGAATCTTGGCTTACAACGAAGATCTCGATGAAACAGCCGGAACCGAATGACTACGAATTTACCCGCTTCTCGTATAAATTCGCTCTCCACACGTCTACATCGACACGTCCGACGAACGTCAGCCCCTGCCTTTCATAAAATCGGTTGAGCGGCGGGTTGTCCGCCATGCAATCCAGCCGCAGCCAGGATTTCCCTTGGCTGCGGATGAAGCCGGCCGCCCAAGCCAGCATTTGCCCGCCGATGTCCAGCCCCTGATGCTTTCGCGATACGACCAGCCGGTGAACGTATCCGGCATCGCGATGGAATCGTTCGCCCCAGAACAATTCCTCCTCGCACTCCACGGAGAAGCAGCCGACCACTCGGCCTCCGAGCTCGGCGACGAATACATCGCGCGTGCGCAGGAATTGTTCGATGTACGCTTCGGTAAACGACGCTTCCTGCCATTGGTTATACCCCTTCGTTTCGCGGATCCATTCCGCAGCTTCCACGTACAAGCTTCGCAGCGCTTCCGCTTCACCCAGTCGCGCCTTTCGAATTTCAACCATCTTGCTGCTCTCCTCCCTAATAAAAAAAGCATTTGATCCCATTGCGATCAAATACTTTGCTCAGGCGAACGGCGTTCATGAACGATGCGCTCCCTCGCAGTGAGCTGCGTTTCGCCAGCTGTGCATGCCGGATATGATTACCAGTAGTTTATCGTTCGGCGCGATGGGCTGTCAATCTCATGATGACAAACAAGCCACGGCATTTGTGATGGCATAACCAATGCCTAACACCATCCCTCACTTTCATCGGCACAACCATCGTTTCGCGGGCGTGACGGGGCAAGCGATCCGTTCCGGAGACAGCCATGTTCATGAAATTGTTTTCAACAGAACCGACTTCTTGGATCATTTCCAAAAGTTGATCAAGATCCGCACGGGTCCGGCCATTCCCGTCGGCAATGGCAAGCATGTTCATTTCGTAAGCAGCCGAACGAGCATCAACGACGGACACAAGCATCAACTCAACTTTGCCACGTTGATCGACGCGCCGCTCGTTTAGCAGCTCATACGCCTTATGAAGGATGCGCGGTAACCATGAACGGTAGGAAGTCAGCGACGCGAAGAAAAGCCGCGAGCCTGCGGCTATTCTTCGCGTTCGCGTTCGTCTAGTCCGAGATCAATTCCAGCTCCACTACCGTATCGATGTCGTCCGGAAGCTCCGCGCTGCTGAAGCTGATAAACGCATCGAGCGGATATTCCCATGCATTCCATGGCGTTTCCACTTTGATTTCGGTGCCGTCCGCGAGCAGTCTGGCCCGTTTGATTTTCCCCTGCAAACCTCGGAAATTGATCGGCCCCATGCCTCGATCGTAGATGTGCGCATAAAGCAGGTTTCCGTTCTGCGTGTAGCGCCCCCACTCCGGCTTCTCCAGCTTCGACGGACCGCAGCCGTATATGCTCCGTGCGTTGTCATCCATCCATCTGCCGACGTCCGCTAGGATGTCGAGCGATTGGGGCGGAATTTGCCCCTTGGCATTCGGACCGACATTGAGCAGCAGATTGCCGCCTTTGCTGACGCATTCCACCAAACCGCGAATGACCGTCTTCGGCGATTTGTAATTCGTATCGCCCGAACAGTAGCCCCAATGATCGTTCAGCGTGATGCATGCTTCCCAAGGCAGCGGCTGCCCCGCCTCGTTCACGATGCCTTCCGCCGGCAGCAGCTGTTCCGGACTCATGAAGTCGCCGGCGAACGCTTCGGGCTGCGCGGATTTCTTGTCGCCGCCGAGCCGGTTGTCGATGACGATATCCGGCTGAATCGCGCGCATCATCGTCACCAATTCCGTCGCTCGCCACTTCTCGCCCGTCATATCGTCGTAGGAGAAATCGAACCACATGACGTCGATTTTGCCGTAACCCGTAAGCAGTTCCTTCACTTGACCGTGCATGTAAGTCAAATAGTTATCGAAGTCGATCGGTTTGTCTATGAACGCATCGTTGTCGCGCATGGGGTGGATTTTGTCGCCGTAATGCGGATAATCCTCGTGATGCCAGTCGATGATCGAGTAATAGAGGCCGATCCGAATGCCCTCTTCGCGGAAGGCGTCGATGTAGGCCCGGATCAAATCTCTGCCGGCAGGCGTGTTCGTTGCCTTGTAATCCGTCAGTTGACTGTCGAACAGACAGAACCCGTCATGATGCTTGGCTGTCATGACCGCGTATTTCATGCCCGCGGCCTTCGCAGCTCTGGCCCACTCTCTTGGATTGTATTTAATGGGGTTAAATTCTCGAAAAAACGGCTCATATTGTTCCGCCGTCAGCTTCTCTAGGCTTCGCACCCATTCGCCTCGCGCAGGGATTGCGTACAGCCCCCAGTGAATAAACATGCCGAAGCGGTCATTCATGAACCATTGCATATGATCCGTATGTTCGTTTGCCATCGTATCGCTCACGCCTCTCTTTCTTCGAATGAACGTATCGGTGCCGCCTCGTCTCGTCCAAAGCGAACGTCGTGCGCCGCGCCGTTGTCATCGATTAACAACGTCTGGACTTCCATCGGCTTCAGACAGCATCGGATTGGCTCGGCATATTGACCGTCGGACAAGCGAAGGCTGACATCCGCTTCCATCGGTGAGGCGAAAAGGTTCATGACGAACAGCATTCGGCTGCTGCCATCGCTCCGCAAGGCGGTCCACAAATTCGGATTGTCGCATCGCACGGCTGGCGCGTCGCCGCCAAGCTCATTCAACAGCTCGCGCAGCATGTCCATATGACCGTATTTCGTAAATTTCCATTGGATGCCGAGCCAGATGACGCAGCCTCCGTTCGGGTACCTCTTCTTCCAGCCGGCGATACCGCCGCTCTTCTTCTCCTCCGCGATGACTGAGGCGCCTTCAGGCAGCTTCGCGCTCACCCACAAGCCTTGATTGACGTACACCTGCGGAATGGAGCCGACGCGTACTTCCCGTTCGCTCGCTGTGAACGGTTCGGCTTCGGCGCCATCCAAGAAGTCCTTCAGGATCGTACAGGGGTTGAAATTCTCGTCCAGCTGCGGAATGACGGGTGCCAGCAGCAGTTTACCGCCTCGTTTAACGGCATTAACCAATCGCTGCTGCACATTAGCCGCCATGCATGCCGATGCCGCGACGAGAATCGGTTTGCCGGCGGCATTCACTGCGTTATCGCTGTACAGATCAAGCAGTTCCGGCGAATACGAAGCGCAGAGCGATGTCATGAGCAGCCCTTTAGACAGAAACGTCCACGCATCCGCATTGCCGAAAGGCCGGTGGCCGGCGGCGTAATAGCTGCTGCGGCTGTGCTCGCGGTCTAAACCGATATAGAAATCGACCGCCCGTTCCGCTTCTACGAGCCAGCTATGCTCCTGAAGCAGAGCGCCGAACCGCTTCTGCGCGTAATAATGCGGGCGGATCGCGTTGTCCGGCGCAATTGCCGCCTGATAATCGTAAACCTCTCCATCGCCTCCAATTCCCTCCGGATTGTAACCGCCCGCGAATACGTAATAATTGAAGCCTTTCATGCCAAAAGCAATATTCGTCCAATAGCAGCAGCTTAAGTCGTCGGCCGTAATCGGCGGCCAGTCCGACGGGCTCCCGCCAGGCAATTCGTAGATGGTCGACGGAAACCCGTAATGTCTCAGCATTTCATGGGACAACAGCGCGTTCACCGCGTATTTGGGGGTCGGATTGTTGGCATTCCAATCGAGATCGAGGTTGTAGTAATGATCCGAACCAAGAATGAAGCCGCTTCCGAGCCGTTCGACCGTCTCGGCATGGTAGCCGTTCGAGCCCGGATTCGCCGAATTATGAATGAAGTCGCCATCGATGCCGGACTCGCGCATCCAGCCGGTCAACAGGACGGCGTACTCGGCAATCGTGCCGAAATAGAAATCCTGGTAATCCTTCACGCGGCGCCTGTCGCCGATGCTCGTCATGGCGGCACTGCTTATCGGGCGCATATCCGCGAGGACGGAAACCGCCGTTCCATAGGCGGCATTAAGCCGCTCCACCGTCCTATATTTGTTTCGCAGAAAAGCAGTGTACCGCCCCTCTTCTCTGCCGAAGCCCATCGTCTCCGGATGGTAGTCCCAGCCGCCGAACCATTCGTGGATGCCCGTCAATTCATTATCGAATTGAACGAAAGCGACCGGCCCGCCTTTGCTTGTCGCGTATGCGGCGATGATCGGACAGACGATATTGAACCAGGCTTTCACTTTAGCCAGAAACACCGGATGCAAATACGATACCGAATCTCGCACCATAATATGGCCATCGATCGTACGGGCAAGAATGTCCGGGTAACCGTCGATCAGCCACGGGGGCAAGCCGCAATATTTCATCTCGGAATATTGATACGGACCAGGCCGGCAGATCACATAGAGGCCAAGCTCCCCGCATAAGGCCAAGAACCGTTCCAAATCGCGTTCCGGCTTGTCGCCGAAGCGAATGTCCCCTTCCGCGGGCTCGTGAAGAATCCACGGAATATACGTCGCCACGCAATTGCCGCCTGCTTCGCGGAACCGTTCCAGCCGTTCCCTCCAGTCCCGCGCCGGCACCCGGAAATAATGAAATTCGCCGGAGATGAGAAACTGCCGCTTCCCATTGATCGTGTAAGATATCCGATCCCAAGCGATCGGTTCCATGCTGCCGAGATGCTGCTCTTCTGCACCTTGCGTACGTCTGTTCATATCGCCTATTCGACTCCTTTGTTATGGGAACGATTCGTTCCGCGTTAGGCTCTCGCATCCCTTGTCTGTCTTGACATCGAATTTCCCGTGAACAAGACGGTCGGCAGCTCGCGTTCCGCCGGCCATTCCAGGCCAACCTTCGAGCCTCCCTTGCTTCGCTCTCCCGTTCTGCCAACGGAACAAGCGCCAATTGTTGGTCTTCCAACGATTCGGCGCCTGCTCGTCAGGTCATGTTATTGGAATTTCGCTTTCGTATCGTTGAACGCCTGCATATACCACGTCCAATATTTATCCGCTCCGGCGTCGTTCAATTTCTTGATCAGCGCTTGCTGGCGTTTCGTATAATCCGCGTCATCCTTGGCGTGAAGCACGATATCCGGAATGCCTTTCGTCATCATATCGTCCAGCTTCGTTTGGATGCGTTTGATATCGTCCGGCGGAGCAGGCATCGCGGCCGTGACGTCCTGCGGCACGACGTCGAGCGTCAATACTTTGCCTTCATCGGCGTATTTCTTGTAGGCGGCTGCCGGGTAAGTGACGCCATAGTGGTCATCGTAATCTTTATTCAACGAATTGACTTTCGTCGCGAACACTTCCGGCGTATCGAACAGATTGACGAGGCTGCCGTCGCTCAGCGTCGAGAAGTCGGTCATTCCCTGCTGATTCGCAAACATGCCGATGCCCGTTTTCTTATAAGCATCTCCGCCTGCCGCTGCAAGCTGCACGATTTCCGGCTTCATCTGCGGTTTGCCGTCGACCATGTCCCAATGGACGCCCTGAACGCCGCTCGCGATCAGACGGGATCCTTGCTCGGATGTCAAGAAGTTGATGAGATCCATGGCGCGCGCGGGATCCTTCGCTTTGGACGAGATCGCCCAAGCGCGGTCCGCCCAGCCCGCAACCGTCGAGCCGCCTACCCATGCAAAGCCCCAGTCGAGCGGAATCGTGACATAGCCGTGATCCGGACCTTCTTTGAGCAAATCGGCGTTGACGGCTTGGTATGGCCAGGTGGCGACGGAGTTAAGCAGCGTGCCTTGCGTCGCTTTCGTCACGATATCGTTGTATTTGGCGGTGAATGCATCGGGATCGAGAATGCCCTTCTTCTTCGATTTGTACAGGAAATCCGCCGTTTGCCAGAAGCCGCTGTTCGCGACGTCCGTGTAATTGTTGGCGACCGTTCCATTGCCGGTGATCATGCCCATATCGGTGAGGCCCCAAGTTCCCCAGTCGTTCCAGATGGCCGTGCCGTAAACTTTCTTGCCGTCTGCCGTCTTCGGATGCTTGGCGACCATGTCCCCAAGCACATTGACCATGTCGTCGACGGAATGGATTTCCGGATAGCCGAGCTCTTTGTAGTAATCCCAGCGTACATTAAAGCCGGTTTGTTGATCGAAGCCCCAGCCCGCCTTGCCCACTTGAACCGGAACGACATAGAGCTTGCCCGTACCGTTGCTCCAGAACTGCTTGCTGTAAGAGAGGCTTTTCGCGAAAGTCGGTTTCTGGATGTCCGGACCGTTCGAGGCGACCAAGTCGTCGAGCGGCATGATGCTTCCGCCATCGATCAACTGCGCCAAATATTTCGTCGGCACTTGGAACACGTCCGGCAAGTCGCCGCCCGCCATCTCCAGCTTGAACTTCTCTTCGTCGTACGTCTGCAGATCCATCGTGACGCCGGTTTGTTTCGTGATTTCGTTGTAGACGTCCGTATTTTCAAAATCCTTCTGCGTCGCATTGACCTCCACTTTAATCGTAATCTGGTCTTTCGCCGGCGCGGCAGGCTCGGCGTTATCCGTCGTTGCCCCGCTGTCGTTCGTCGTCGTGCCGCTGTTGTCCGTCGTCGCCGCGGCACCGTCATTCGTCGTCGTGCCCGCATTGTTCGTCGCTGCCGCATTACCGCCGTTGTTGCCCGAAGCCGGAGCATTGGCGTTCGTGCTCGACGCATTGTTAGACGAATTGTTGCTTCCGCAGCCCGTGAGCGCGACCAGCATGGCCGTCAATACAAGGAGCGTGCTTGCTTTGACCGTCTTGTTCTGATTCATACCATGACCTCCCGATAGTTATCCTTTCTATGATGACAGCCTCCGCGGAAGCCGTTGCATCCTTCCGAAACGATGCCAATGCTAGCCTTTAATGGCGCCAAGCATAATGCCTTTGACAAAATACCGCTGCAGAAACGGATAGACGAGCATGACCGGAAGCGTAACCACCATCGTAATCGTGATGCGAATCGATTCCGGCGAAATCTTCGTCGCAAGGCCGCGGTTCAAGTCCTGCAAATTGCTGCTGTTCACGATTTGCTGGGCATCTGTCAAATAGTTGTACAAGATCAGCTGCAGCGTCTGCAGATTGTCGCTGGAAACGAGGAAATAGTTATCCGTCCAGGTGTTCCACTGGCCGACGGATGCGAACACGGCGATCGTCGCCACGATCGGCATCGATAAGGGGAAGATGACCCGCGTGAAAATGGTCAAATGGCCCGCGCCGTCGATCATCGCGGATTCTTCGAGCGCTTGGGGCAGCTGCTCGATGAAGGTCTTGAGCAGGACGACGTAATACGCGACGACGGCTCCCGGCAGGACGTAGAGAAGAAAATTGTTCTTCAAGCCCAGCTCCTTCATCGTGAGGTACCACGGGATAAGCCCGGCATTGAAATACATCGTAATGACGAGGAACCGATAGATCGTCTTGCGCAAGTACAGCTCGTTCTTCGTCACGGCATAGGCGAACCAAGTACTGCAGGCAATCGTCAGGATCGTCCCGATCACCGTCCTCAGCACCGAGACGATGAAAGAGTGAAGCATGTTATCCAGCCGGAAGATATGCGTGTAATTGACGATCGTCAGTTGTTTGGGCAGGAGGATCAGCCCCTTGAGCGCCTGCTGCGGATCGCTGACCGAATAGATGAAAATGTAATAGAACGGGTAGATGCACACGAGGGTGAACACAATTTGGACGGCGTAGTTCATGATGTCGAACGATGAAGCGGATGAGTTCTTCACGAGTCGTAGCGCTCCCTTCCGTTAGTAGTTTAGAATACCGACTGGCCTCTCACCCGCTTCGAAACGGCATTGATCGAGAACAGCAGCACGATGCTGATGATCGATTTCGCGATACCGACGGCCGTACCGAACGAAACGTCGCCGGTCGCGATTCCCGTGCGGTAGACGAAGTAGTCCAGCGTTTCCAGCTTGTCGGCGACGAGCGAATTGTAGAAGACGAGATTCTGCTCGAAGCTGGTCGAGGACAAAATATTGGCGATGTTGAGCAGCGTCAGTACGAAGAAGGTCGGCAGAATACCGGGCACCGTGATGGCCATGATTCGCTGCAGCCTGCCCGCGCCGTCGACTTTGGCGGCATCGTACAGCTCGGGATCGATGCCGGCGATGGCCGCCAGGTAGATGATGCTGCCGAAGCCGAGTCCCTTCCAGACCGAGATGGCCGTTTGGAACCACCAGGTCGCCGGCTGATTGCCGAGCACGTTCGTCGCGTTCTCGATCCAATGGAGCTTGAACAAGATTTCATTGAGCAGGCCGCCGGAGGAGAAGATCACCGATGCCAGCGAGTACACGATAATCCAGCTGATGAAATTCGGAAGCGTCGTCAGCGTCTGAACGACTTTCTTGAACGCCTTGTTCTTCGACTCGTTCAGCAGAATCGCGAAGATAACGGCAAGCGGCGAAGCGAGGATGGAGAGAAAGCTCATCGCGAGCGTATTGGTCAGCACGCGGATCAGATCATCCTTATCGTCCAGCACCAAGCGGAAGAATTTCATGCCGACGAACGGCGTCTGCGATAACGGGATGCCCGGCTTGTAATCGTAGAAGGCATAGAGCCATCCGAATAACGGAATATAGTTAAACACGAACACCAGGATGACGAACGGAATTACCATCGCGAACAGCGTGACCCTGCTGGCATTCCACCTTTTCTTGCGAACCTTCACGGCCGGATTTGCTTGTGCATGCATCGTCAATCACTCCATCATCCAATCTGGTTTCTTTGCGTTGAGCTCAGTATACGAGATTGAAAATGACGGAAATATGAAGTAATCTACGATTTTTGGACGAAACGGTAAAAAGGTTAACCACGAGCGGCTCCGCCAGCCGCCGGCGCAGGCGTGGGAGTGCGGGGGCGCCAGCGTTCGCGGCGCGAGGGCGGGCGCGGGTTAGCGGGGACGCCAGCCGTTCGCGGCGCGAGCGCGGGTTAGCGGGGACGCCAGCCGTTCGCGGCGCCCCACTTGATGCCGGTAAGGCCGCGGAGCTTCTTGCTGCGCATTCGATTGTTCTTTCGATCGCTTAAGGTGATTGGTTTGCGTTTACCGGCGAAGTCCACGAGAATGCAGCATGCGTTCGCTTAAGATGGGAGTTTCCCGCTGCTCATGCGAAAGAACCTCAATACCAATGCGAGTGGTGATTGAGGTTCGGTTTTATTGGTATAAGTTAAGATTCACATGGGACTTAAAACCATCTATTGGTTTTGATACAGCTCATTGCTCGTGTTTCGCTGGTTTCCGGCAATGTACTGTACTGGGTACAGTACATGCTCGGGTTTTGCTGGTTTACAGGCAAGAGGAATCCGCTCAGCCTTTCCCCATCTTCGCCTTCGTTTCCTCGAAGGCCTGCTTAAACCAGCTGAAATAGCTGTCCGCGCCGGCATCTTTCAGCTGTTGAATCAGCTTCTGCTCGTTTGCTTCGAAGTCCGTTTCGTTCGGGGAGCCAAGCACGACGATCGGCATTCCTTTCACGAGCAACTCGTCCAATTTGGTCTGGATGCGGATGATGTCGTCCGGCTTGGGCGGCATGGCATTCAGAATATCCTGCGGGATTTGGTCGAGCGTCTTGACCTTCCCTTGTTCGACATACCGCTTATACGCTTCCGCCGGATAGGTCACGCCGTAATAATTGTCGTAATCCTCGTACAAGGAATTGGCCTTTGCTTCGTACATTTCAGGCGTTTCGAACAAGTTGACGATGCCGCCGTCGCTCATGAGGAAGTGGTCCGCGAAGCCTTGCTGATTGGCGAACATGCCGATGCCCGTGCGTTTCCAGCGATCGCCTCCCGCGGCCGCAAGCGCGACGGTTTCCGGTTTCATGACCGGTTTACCGTCGACGTATTCCCAATGCTCGCCTTGAATGCCGCTGGCGATCAACCGCGAGCCTTGCTCGGACACGAGGAAATTAATAAGGTCCATCGCTCTGGCGGGATCCTTGCAATTCCGGGTAATCGCCCAGGCGCGGTCGCTCCAGCCCCCGGTCGTCACGCCGCCGATATTCGTAAACCCCCAATCGAGCGGAATCGTTACATACCCTTCGTCCTTCCCTTGTTTCAGCAATTGGGCATTGATTTCGGCAAAAGGCCAAGTAGCCATCGACGACAGCAGCGTGCCTTGCGAAGCTTTCGCGACGACATCGTTGTATTTGGCGGTAAACGCATCCGGGTCGAGGATGCCTTTCTGCTGCGCCAGATAGAGAAAACGGGCCGTATCCCAGATCGCGCTTTGATTCGGGTCGGTATAGTCGTTCACCAGCTGTCCGGTAAAAGGATTGAACGGAAGATTGCCGGTTACAAGCCCCAAGCTGCGAACGCCCCACGTAGCCCAATCGTTCCAAATGCTGACGCCGTACGTTTTCTTGCCGTCCTCCGTCTCGGGATGGCGTTTGACCATTTCCGCGATCACGTTCACCATGTCGTCGATGCTCTGAATGGACGGATAACCGAGCTCCTTGTAGTAATCCCAGCGCACGTTCAAGCCGGTCTGCTGATCGAATCCGAACCCGCCCGCGCCGATTTGAACCGGGATCATGTAAAGCTTATTCGAATCGTCGCTCCAGTAACGGCGTATGTAATCCAGACTCGGGGCAAGTACCGGCTGCGCGACTTCCGGTCCGTTCGTCTTTATTAACGCGTCGAGCGGAATGATGTTGTTGCCTTCGATCAAGGCTTTGATATTCTTGTTCGGCACTTGAATGATATCCGGCAAATTGCCTCCGGCCAGCTCCACCTTGAACTTCTGCTCGTCATAGGCTTGGAGGTCCATCGTCACGCCCGTGACACGTTTGATCTCGTCGTAGACTTCCGTATTTTCGAAATCTTTCCCCGAACTGTTGATTTCGACTTTCAGCGTGATCGGCTTCATGGCTGCCTGATCGCCACCGACTCCGGCAGCTGCCGGCGCATCCGGCGAACTTATATCGGAATTCCCGCTGTCCGCGCATCCGGCTGCCGCTGCGGTAATTGCGACAGCCAGACTGACCATCGCGGCCCCGCGTAACGTCGCGCTTAGCTTCATGCTGCCCCGCCTCCTGTTTGGCTTCGAACCTTTCTATTGACGCTGCTCCAGACGGCTGCTCAGGCTGCTCCATCCTAAACCGCCATGTTTCCGGGTATCATCGGAATTCTCATCACGATGCTCGTTTCGACATCCTCGATACTCGAAACCTTGATGCCGTATTGCTCGCCGAAATGCACTTGAATGCGCTTGTTGACGTTATAGATTCCGATGCCTTTCGACGGTTGCCCCTCGCCGGCTGGTTGGAGCAGCTTCCGGTTGATTTCCTCGAGCTTCTCCGGCGTCATGCCGCCGCAGGTATCCCGTACGACAATCGCCAGGTGGCTGCCGGTTTCGGCAACCGACACTTGGACGACCCCTTTATGGCTGTCGCCGTGAATCAGCGCGTTCTCCACGGAAGGCTGGATCATGAACCGGAGCGTCCTGCAGTCCATCAGCCGTTCGGGCACGTCAATTTCGAATCGGATTTCGTCTCCGTAGCGGAAATTCATAATGTTCACGTAATGTTTGACGAACGCGATCTCTTCCCGGATCGACCACATCGGCGAAGGATCGTAATAGATCGGCCTCAGCATGTTGCCCAGACTCGTCATGCATTCCATGATGTTCGGCGCCTTGGCCACGGCCGCCATCCATTTCACCGTATTCAGCGTGTTGAACAGAAAATGCGGATTGATCTGGGACTGGAGCGCCTCCATCTCCAGCTGGCTCTTCTTCTTCTCGGTCTCCTCGTTCTGCTGCATCAGCTCCAAAATGCCTGTCGACATGTTGTTGAATTGCTCGATCAGCTGCCCGATCTCCTTGTTCGACGCCTGTTCCAGCGTTAGTCCGATTTTCCCGCGGCCGACGTGCTTCATCCCTTTGATCAGCTGATGCAGCGACTTCATGATCCGGTTCATCCATAAGGACGAGAAGATGACGATCAAGAGGAGCGATAGCAAGAACACGGCCGCGCTGAAGCGCTGAATCTCGACCACGTCCTTCGTAAAATGCGCCGTCGGCACTTCGTTCACGAACAGCCAGCCGGTATCCGCCATCCGGTAATAGACGACCTGCTCCGGGATGCCTTCCCTGCTGGCCGAGAAACTGCCGAAACTTTGCTTTGCGCCAATGTCGCCGTTATACCGATACGATCGGCCAATGCTGTCCGTTATCGTGCTGGAGATCACGCTGCCGCCGCCGTCCACGATCGTCAGCGATCCGCCCGGCGAGCTCTGTAAACTTCCATAACTGGAATTGAAATACCGTTCATTGACGTTGAACACGAGTACGGCGTTCATCTGGCTGCCGCCGATCCAGCGGATCCCTCGCAGCGAAGATATCAAATGATTGTTCGGCAAGCCGTCCGGGATGGAGGTCCGCATGAAATCGATCGTCGACGTCCCTCCCTGCCAGATTGGCTGCGGAAAGCTTCGTTTCACGCTCGCGTATAACGGCGTGCCGTAGAACGGATATTGCTTGCCGACCGTATTGGTGCTCTGGTTCTGCGACAGTGTTCCGCCGATCACGCTGCCGTTGTCGCTGAAGATGTAGATGGAATCCAAGTAATCGTAATTCGTCAAATATTGCAGGATCCGCTCCGTAATGTCCCGTTCCAGCGAGATGAATTCCAAGTTGGACGGATGGTCGTTCTGCAGGAAAGCCTGCACCTTCGATTCCAACAGAAACGTATTGGACAGCTTATCGACCTCGCGCAGAAGTGTAAGCGTATTCATTTCGATTTGGCGAAATTGCGACATCGTCGTCTCCTGCGTCCTGTTGCTGAAGATCTCCAGCGTCTTGGAATAACTGTAATACGAGCTGATCGACAGTACGAGCAGCGTGACGGCCGTGAATGAAATAATAAGCTGGGCCTTAAGCGAAAACCCGGCAAACCTCATCTTTCCTATGCGCGCCATCCTATTCCGTCACTCCCGTCCAGTCGTTGATCCATAGACGGCGGAAACCGTTCGGCCTGACGCCGGTATGCTTTTTGAATGCCCGGCTGAAATAGCTGTCGTCGGCGAAACCGACCCGTTGCGCGATTTCGTAGGATTTGAGATTCGTATTCAGCAGCAGCTCCTTGGCCTTCTCGAGCCGGATCCGATTCACGTATTCGGTGAACGAGAGCTGCAGCTCCTTCTTGAAGAGCATGCTCAAGTAGTTGGGGGACAGCTCCAGCAGTTCCGCGATCTGCTGCAGCGATATATCTTCGCTGAACCGTTCTTGAATGAACCGAACCGCGTGCGCGATGTCTTTGCCCAACTGCTTCTTAGCTCCTTTGGCGGAAGCAACGTCCAGCAGGAAGCTGCCGAACACGGCGGCGCATTCGTCAAGCGTTTCGCATGCTTGCAGCTCTTCCCCGCGGTTCGCCACGAGCGCCGCTACTTCCGTTTCGCTTAGGACGGACGAGATTGCGGGTCCATGGAGCAGGCGGACGAACAGCTTGCGAATATCCTGCTGCTGGCGGAGCCTGCCGTTCGCGAGAAACGTCTGCATGATGGAAGCCAGCTCGTTGCGGCCGATCTCTTCGTACAGCAGCCATTTCTCGCCGTACTGTTCGATTTTGCGGCTGACGATCTCTTCCACGCCGTTGGCTTCGATTTCATGCTGGAACAAGAGCCTTTCCGTGCCGAAGAAAAATTTCTGGCCGACCGCGCGTTCGCTCTCCCTGTAGAGGTCATGCAGCGCGGCATATCCCGTTCGCATCCCGCTGACGCCGAACGTAGCGGAGATGTTGAAGAACCGTTTCATGACCTTTTGCACCTGTTGGAGGATGCTCGTCAGTTCTTCGCGGATTTGCAGCTCGCTCGACATGTCGCGAAAGCTGAAAATGAACAAGTACCGCTTGTCTTCGTCGGAAACGACCTCCCCGCGCTGAGATTGGTCCAGCAGCTCGCTCAGCACGTTCAGGAATGTGACCCGGATCAGCTCGCCTTTGTTATCGTTGAATTTGGCGCGCACCTGTTCGAAGTGGTCGATTTCCATCATGCAGACGACGAGCCGTTCGGGATGAAGACGCAATTTCAATTGGTCGATGTGACGGGTGAATTCGTCTTTGGAGTAGAGGTTGTAGAACACGAAGTTTTTGATGACGTTCTCTTTCAGCAAATCGGGATTGCGGATCATCCCCTTGGAGGTGCCGATCGTCCGCTGCGCGCCGAGCTCGTCGCGAACACGCGTCAATACTTGATGGATCTCTTCCTCGGTCATCGTCAGTTTCAGGATATAGCTGGAGATGCCGAGCTGCATCGCCTGCCGCATCATATCGAAATCCTCCAGGCACGACAGGATCACGATCCGCGTCTGCGCGTCGGCTTCCCGGATTTTCTTAATCAGCTCCAGACCGTCCATGATCGGCATCCGCAGATCGGTAATAACGATATCCGGGCGTCTCCCGCTGTTGTAATGCGTCCATGCTTCTCTTCCGTTAGCCGCGTCTGCGCATACCGTCATGCCGTACGATTCCCAGGCAACGGAGTTCTTGAATCCCAATCGGACAAGCATTTCATCCTCCACGATCATGACGCTGAACATACGCGGACCCCCTAGCAATCTAGTAAGCAGCCATATGCATAACATACTCCATCGTTTTGGCGTTGGCAATCCGTGCCTATTCGTCCATCGGGCTTGTCCGCCATCGCGCATGCGGGCCGCGCAGCAAGAGGCATCCTCGCTCTGTTCAAGCCGTTCCGCAGCGGAATGGCGTCAAACAGACGAAGCATGCCTAGTCGCGGTATGCCGCTGCTGCTGCCAGGGGCTACAAGTACGATTTGACTCTGCGCACGATGTCGACGACGTATTTGATGATGACCGACGCACCGCCAATGAAATAGAGCGTGACCAGCGTATAATGCGAAGGGTCGATCGGGGTCATAGTGAGTATGAAGTTCAGTGGCACGACGTAGAAGACGATATCCTTCAGATAGCCGATGAACGTCGTATCGAAGGTTCCTGCCCAGAAGGAACGGGCAAAGGCAATCACGAAATCGAGAATCATGAAGACGAATACGCCCCACATGGTGTACACGACCCAATCTCCCAGCGTGAATCCATAATCCATTTATCATCACCACCTTCCTCCACCATATGTTCCATAAAGTGACATGATGAGCGAAAGCTGAAAATAAACGCGAAAAAGGATAAAAGCTGCGCTTGGCTGCTTCTATCCTTCGACATTCTCATGCAGTTATGCTGGCTATAAACGCTGGAACGCTGGCGCTAATCGGCTTGCGAAATACTGACCGCTTCCCTGCTGCTCGAATTGCTCGCTTGCGCCCGAGGCTTAAAGTTCGCGATCGCAACCCCGGCCAGAATCAGAACGCCGCCGCCGACTTGAGCGGCACGAACGGCATCGCCCAGGACGAAATGGCTGACGATGATCGCGACGAACGGCGGAATATTCATGAACATCGCGCTGACGGAAGGCCCGACGACTGCGATGCCCCGATTCCACCAGAAGCCCGTCACGCCTTGGCCGATGACGGCCACCCCGATCAGCAGCAGCCATTGCAGGAGATGATGACTGCCATGCGATTGTCCGGCGAGCGCCTCGAAGCCCACCGCCGGCGTCATCAGAATCGTCCCGATGACCGTCGCATAGATCGTAATTTCGTACGAGGACATCCCGATCGTCAGCTGGCGGATGAACAACAGGCTGACGGATAGACCCAATGTAGCGATCAGCAGGTTAATATCCCCGATCGAGATGCCGATCGACTTGCCGCCGTACAACACGATGCACACGACGCCGGCCAGCGCCGTAACGGACCCGGCGGACTTCAGCCACGTAATGGCTTCCTTCAGGAAGATGCGCGACAGCAGCATTGTCATAATCGGCGACAAGGCTACGATCAGCGCGGCATTGCCGGCGGTCGAATGCTTGAGGCCCGTGAAATAGAACAGCTGGTTGATCAGCGTTCCCGAGATGCCGGCCAGCAGCAGGAGCAGCCACTCGCGCTTCGTCGGACGCCGCATCGATTTGTTGATGAGCGCGACGGAAATCAAGAAGAGCGACATGACGACTAGCCGCGAGAAGGACAGCAGAATCGGCGAAAAATCCCGCAGCAGATAGGCGCTGGCAACATAATTGCCGCCCCACAATAACGATACGCCCCAGAGCTTGCTCATAACGGAACGGTCAGGCATGGTTAGTTAAACTCCTTATTGTCCATAGAAACGGTTATTTATGATGCAGCGTTGCTCCCGCGGAAGCTTGCGCGCGCTTATTCGAGCGCAGATAGGACATCACGGTACCCAGCACCATGAGCGCCGCCATAAACCAGAATACGGCATGCAGCCCGGTAATGAAACCGTTCAGCGAAGATTTGTCCTCCATGCCGACTTGCGTGCCGGAGAAGATGGCGAGCATCGCTTCATGCGGAATGCTGTGCGTGACGATCGGCATCGAGAAGGCGATGCTGAGCATCATGCCCATGTTCGTCGTCAGCGAGCGGATGCCGGAAGCTTCGCCGCGGTATTTTGGCCCAGCCGCATTCATGATACTGCTGGAATTCGGGGAATTGAACAGGCCTGAACCGATACTGATGATCGTCATATAGATGGCCAGATGCCAGAAAGGCGTCGATAAGCCCGTATCCAAGGCCAGCCCCGCCATGCCGAAAACACTGAGGAACAGACCCGCCGTCGCCGGCGTCGTCTCTCCGTAGCGGTCCCCCAGAATGCCGGCCAGCGGCGAAACGACCAGCATGCCGGCCGCAAGCGGAATCGTCATGATTCCGGCCACCAGCGCATCCTTCTCGAGCGCGCCCTGGAAGTAGAAGATCAGCATGAACATGACGCCCATCCGGGCAATCGCATTCAGCGTAGCCGATATAATCCCGAAGGAGAATATGCGATTGGAGAAAAGCGGCAGATGCAGCAAGGCATTCGGATGACGCTTCTCGCAGAGCAAGAAGACCGGAAATAGAATGACGAAGAATAATCCCGAAATCCAAACGACCGGAGAAGTCCAGCTTTGGATCGGTCCCCAAGTCAAGGCGATCAACAGGCCTGTAATGGACAAGACGTACGTGACAGCGCCCCAGCGATCCAAACCGCCTGCTTTCGGAGCCGCGATCTTGTCATCCTTCATGCCGAGCACTTTGAAGCCCCACAAGACGCCGACGATACCGAATGGCACGTTAAACCAGAATGTCCACTCCCAGCCGAACGCTTCCGTCAGCCAGCCGCCGAGCACCGGACCGATAATTTGACCGACTGCGATGACCATAATGTTGATGCCGAGCGCGCGTCCCAGCTCTTCTCGCGGAAATGCATCGGCCACGATTGCCGTACTGTTCGCCATGATCATCGCTCCGCCGATACCTTGCAAGATCCGGAAAATAATCAGGAGCGGCGCATTCTCCGCGAAGCCGGAAGCCAGGGAGACGATCGTGAAGAGCAGCATGCCTGCGATGTAGATGCGTTTGCGGCCGAAGCGGTCGGCCAGCGAGCCGGCCATGAGCACCATGACGGTTTGCGCGACCATGTAGGAGAGCATGACCCACATCGCCTGTAATAGCGTAGCGTCCAAGCCCTTCAGCAAATCGGGAAGCGCGATAATCAACGTACTGAAATTGAGCGCCGACAACAAAGAACCGAGGCTCGTAACGGATAATATCCACCATTTTCTCGAATCATTCATGCTTCATTCGTCCTCTCTTCATCCACTCGTCGATCCGGAATTGCTCCGTATAATTCTGATCCTTGCTAGTACTGATTCTTGTTATTGCTGTTCCTTGCTAGCGTTGATTGTGCTTCAATTGATGCGCCCGTTCCAGGCGCGCGCTGAAGCCTTGCCTCATCGCCTGCAGCTTATCCATCTTCTCGTCGATATGCGCGATGATCGACTTCAGCCTCTCGGCCGCTTCATCCAGCAGACGGTCGCGTTCTTCCAAGCGGGACTCGCCGCGATAGCTGGCTTTGATCAGCTCCAGCTCTTCTTCCGCCTGCAGAATATCGCGTATTTCCTGGAGCGAAGCGCCAAGCACCTGCTTCAGCCGCAAAATATGCGTAATGCGTTCCAGCATCGCTTCGTCGTAAACGCGGTGCCTGCCCTCTGTCCGCGCAACATCCGGAAGCAGTCCTATCTCCTCATAGTAATGGAGCGTCCTCGCGGTAATCCCGAGCCGCTCCGTCACTTCATCCATCGATAATTTGACCGAAGGCTCCATATGCTCCATATGCTCCCTTCCCTCCTTCCGAATGGATTCGTTCAACTTCTGTTATCATAGCAGAAAATCAAGGTTACGTTAACGTTAGTTTAGTAAAAACATCCAGTTCGCGCATGGTGCGGGGATCGTGCGCGAAGGGAAGGAAAACGCAAAAAAGCACGCTTCTTACAGCATCGGCAGCATCCGCTGCGCTGCTCTAGAAGCGTGCTTAACAAACTCGGAGAACGGCGTCATATTCTGGCCGGCATCAGCTGTTCGCCTTCGGCTTCGGGCTTGCGCGTCAAGAAGTAGACGCAAGTCAGAATCAACGCGCCGGCCGCGAAGAGGCTTAGAATGCCCATTTGATGCCACACCCGGTTAAAGTCCCCGCTGGATATCACATCCCGCAAGCCTTGAATGCTGTAGCTCATCGGCAGCCATGGATGCATCGCCTTCGCCCATCCGGGCAGCAATTCCAGCGGAAACGTGCCTGCGCTCGATGCCAGCTGGAAGATCATCACGACGAGCACAACGAACCGGCCCGGCTGATCCAGCCAGGTGACCAGCATTTGCACGATCAGCATGAACGTTAATCCCGTCACGACGGTAAACAGGTAGAACAGCGGAATATGCTGCACCTTCAGGCCGAGCAGAGCCAAGAGCACGGTACAGACGATAAGCGATTGAACGATGCTCATGATGACGAACACCAGCAGTTTGCCAACGAGCAGGCGCGGCCCTGTTGCCCCAGCAACCCGCGTACCGCGCGCCGCGTAAATCGTCGTGAAGACAAGCGCGCCCGCATACAGCGACATCGATATGAAATACGGCGCGATGCCGTTTCCGTACACGGTGACTTTCCTGTCGTCAATGGACGTGATCTTCACCGGATCCGCGAGCATTTGAACCGCTGCATCATCGGCTTTGACCGCGGCTGTCTTCGAAGCGGCTTCGTTCAATTGGTCGGCAAGCCGTCCGCTTCCATCCACCAGCTTCGGCGCGCCTGCATCCAATTCAGCCGCGCCGCTGTCCAGCTGCTGCGCGCCGTCGGCCGCTTTATCGACGCCAGCGGCCAGCTTGCCGATGCCGCTCGCGAGTCCGCCAATGCCGCCGTTCAGCTGGTCGGCCCCCTTGCTCAGCTTCCTTGCTCCGTCCGCAATTGCCGGGAGTTTGGCGTTGAACGCATGAAGGCCGGTATGCAGCTGCTGTTGTCCGGCATGCAGCTGATCGGCGCCTTCGGCTAGCTGCCGTGCGCTGCCGCTGAGCGTATCGGCGCCGCTTGCCAGCGTGCCATTCCCGCTTGCGAGCGTCTTGCTGCCCGCGAGCAGCTGCTTCTGCGCGGCGTTCAGCTGCTTGCTGCCTTCGGCGACCGCCTTGCTTGCCGCAAGCAGCTTTTGGAACCCGGCATCGGCCGCTAGCTCGGGATTGGCGGAGGCGAGCTGGTCGAGTCCGGAAGCAACCTCGCCCGCGCCGTCTGCTACGTCCGCGCTCGCAGCCGCAGAAGCGGTCAGCCCGGTTTCAAGCGATCGGCTGCCGTCCGCTGCCGTCTTCAGTCCCGCGGACAATTGGTCCGCGCCGTTCTTGAATGCCCGCAGTCCGTCCGACAATGTCTGGCTGCCGGTAATCGCCGATGCCGCGCCCTGCTCCAGCTTCGTACCGGCGTCTTGCAATTGTTTCGCGCCGCTTGCCAGATCGCCAGCGCCTTGTCCGAGTGCCGAAGCGCCTGTTTTCAACTGATTAGCGCCCGTCTGAAGCTGTCCGATACCGCTGCTGGCTTGGCTCGTCCCGCTCGCCAGCGTGTCCATGTTCACTTTCAGCTTGTGGATGCCGTCTCCCAGCGAGCGAGCGCCTTCATGAAGATCGCCGGCTCCTTTCCCTGCGTCGCTGAAGCCCGTGGCGATCGTTTCGAATTGGGCGAATATCGTTCTGGAATAGGCTTCGGTCAATGTCGTGGACAACCGGTTCCGCAGCTCCTTGATCGCATTCTCGCCGATTTGTCCGGCAATGAAATTATTGAAGCTGTTGGATTCGAACTCGATTTCCGCCTGCTTGGGATGATCGCTGTCCAGAGATGCCGCGTCCGCCGAGAACGAAGCCGGGATCGTAATCGTGCCGTAATAACGATTGCTCTTCATTCCGCTTGCCGCTTCCCCGGCATTGACGAACTGCCAGGAGAATTGTTCGTTCGACTTCAACTCGTCGACGAATTCCGTGCCGATCTGGCGCGGCTTGCCCTCGAACGCTGCTCCTTGATCCTCGTTCACGACGGCAATGGGCAGGTCGGCCAGCTGGCCGTAAGGATCCCACGTTCCGCGGATCAGAAAGCCGCTGTACAGAATCGGCACCAGCGCCACGGCTGCGAACGTAACGATAATCATCGGCGTGCGTATGAAATGGCGGAATTCGCCGGTAAACACTTGGAAACCTTTCATCATGGGCTGCGCCTCCTTTCCAGTCGTCTTGTTGGTTTCCCCTCGGACTGGAAAATTATGCACAACGCCGCGTCGAGGCGAGCTCGCTTTTTTTGAATTGGCCATGTAAACTAGTTGCAGATCATCCGAAGGCGGGATTGAAATGTGGAAAACGAATAAAATCAACAGGCTGGATAATCTCACTTTTCGTCATGAAATCAAAGTGTCCAAAGCTTACAAGAACGTATCCAAGCACAAAAGAATTCTTGCCCCGGTCGTCCAGTCCGCCATTACCCTGATGCCCTCTTCGGGATTTTCACTTCATTTCATAACTCTTTTTTCAAAAATATTCCATATGCAGCATGCGTTATCCTCCTTCCATAAGCGAATATTCTGATTAACCGGCATGGCGCCGAGAGAATTGGAAAAAGGCCTCCGATTCATATCGGCGGCCTTCTTTCCAGAGCCTTATCGGAATTTCTAACTTGAACCCTTAAACTGCAAGGCCCGGCGAAGATTAGAGTCCAAAATCCCTTGCGCAAGAGCCCTGTCATGGAACCCCCGCTGCAGCAGCTTCAAACCGCCGGCCGTGAGCGAGAGATATTGATGAAGCTGATAGAACGCCAGCCGCGCCGGATCGAGCGAGTCGTCCCTAAGCCGCTCGTAATGCTCGCCGAACCGAAGGTGAAGAAAGCTGTGCTCGTGCTCGACATCGTAGAAGCTCGCCCCTTCGATGTCGATCAGATAGAGATCGGCATCCCCCTTCACCAGCACATGGTCCGGACCAAGCTCGCCGTGAATGAAACCGTAGTCCTGCCGGGGCATGATTCGATGCTCCAGCTCGTGCAGCTTCCTCAGCAGGCGTTCTTCATGCTCCGCCACGGCATGTATGTGCTGCGCCGCGAAACGCAATTGCTTCTCCGCATTCGCAAGCTGCTGGCGATGACACGGCACAAGCTGGTCGTCGCGATGATCGGCTTTGCCGTACGACCGGCTCCGAATGCCATGCATCCGTTTCAAGACATCGGCAAATTGCTCCATCAGCCCTTCCGTCCGGACTGACGAGCCGGCTCCCGCGTTAGTTGCCAATTCCGTCCCCGAGCCGAACAAATACGCTTCCAGCTTAGGGCCTTTCATATATTCCACGAATGCATAATCGAACGGATAACGCTCCTGATCCCGGTTCAGCGCATGCAGCGCGGGCGTCGGTATTCCATTGCCCGTCAAGAACGCATGATTCATGGCGAACAAGTCCGCGCCGTACGAATTCCACGCCGGGCCTTCCGTATCCAAAATGTCTTCTTTGAAGAAATTCATATTCAAATCCCACACGTAGAGCAAACAATGAAAACCGTTGGCGAATGCCACGTCGTAGATGACTTTCTGCGCACCTCCGAACACCCGCGAGATCCCTGCCGGCCGATAGCCGCTTCCGAATGTCTCCATCGCAAAACTTGCCAAGTCCTCCGGATGTAGATGAACGTGAACCTGATCGTCCATAGTGAAGCATCCTCCCCATCGATCGTTTTGCCGGCCGGCACCTCCAAGCATAGCGAAATTCCGAAAATAAATATAGACTGTTTCGGGAGGCTCTGTTATGATGTTGAATAAGTTCTTTGCAAAATCAGGAAGTCACCTCCTCGGGCCGCAGGCTCGAGGTTTTTTTTGTCGTTGCGGTTGAACGAGCACCGAAGAGATCCGCGCTAGTTCCCGCTCGTAACGAAAAAAAAGAGAAGGCACAGGCCTCCTCTCAGTCGGGTTTAGCGGTCATACGGTCATACTTTAGACGAAGCAGGGCGATCGCGCCTGCCGCATCTTCGCAGGTTCGCAAGTAATAGGATACCCATCCGGAATCCGGATAGATATGATGCGGCCGCGCATTCCCCATGTTGACAAGATCGTCGCGCAGCGTTTTCGGAAACAGGACGTCAAGCAATTGCTCGCCGTGCAAATGTCCGATTTCCTGCTCCCGGTATAGATATTCGGTTCCGCCGAAACGATGCGGCTGCTGACTCACTTCCGGCCATGAAAGCACTTCTGTTTCAATTGCCTGTTTAATGGACAATGTCATCCTTCGGCCTCCTATTCCGCTCCGTGCGCCTATTTCAGCTTATCCGTTACTGAACGCATTTTCTGCTCCATGGTCCCCTTCTTATCTCTGCGGTCGTCGATGGTGATCGAGGTCGATACCCGCATCGCGCCGTTCTCGAACGGTACTTCGTGCATGCGCCGGATGACGGCCAGCAAGTCGTCCAGCTCGCCTTCAATGATCGTGCTCATCGGCGTCAGCTCATATCGAATGTCTTCCTGCGCGTCCTGCAGCACGTTAACGACCGACGCGACATAGGCGCCAACGCTTGTGGATTCCGTTCCGAGCGGAACGATCGTGACTTGAACGATTGCCATGCTTGTCCCTCCGATTATGATGGATTCAGTTACTTGCGCTTCCTGCGGTTGATCTCGACGAAATGGAGAACCAGCCAAACAATGGAACCTATGGCGTAAAGCGGCAGCACGATGACGATCATGGTTGCAAAATCGGCCAAATCCTCCCAGCCGCCATTGCCATGGTTCAATTCCACGATGAAAATGATGCAGCCAAGCAAGTAAATAGCGAACGGCCACCATCTTCTTCGCCATCCGGAAGCGAGCAGCAGCAAGAGAAGAATAACCCAAAGGATGATGAAACCCGGACTGCTTTGCATCGTCATCGTCCTCCTCGTTCGACTTGTATCCAGCTTACCACAGCATGCGTCTGTTAGAAGGTATATGCGCGATCAATCGCGAATAGGTGGTGCAATCCTTCTATTTCTGCCCGAGAGGAAGTGTTGAATTGGAGCTTGACCCGCACAATGGCGCGCGATCCCTACATGCTGCCGCAACCACCATCGCATCCTTGATTCAATCGGCGGCATCCCGCTATGCCCGGCCGTTCATAACGGCGCTCGACGGAGGAAGCGGCGCCGGGAAAACGACGCTGGCCCTCTTGGCCGCTGAACGGCTGGCCGATTTGCATCTCGCAACGGCAATCGTTCATATCGACGATTTTTTCGATGCTGCCGTATCGGACGAACAATGGGACCGCTGCACGGATGAGCAGAAATGCCTGCGGTGCATGGACTGGCAGCGCTTGAAACGCGAAGCGCTTTTGCCGCTGCTTGATGGAAGAGCCGCCAGCTATCGTCCCTTTTCATTCGATACGCAAGATCATCTGGCTCACGATGCCGTGACCGTTCAGCCCGCGGCCGCGATTCTGCTCGATGGTATATACGGCACCTTACCGGAACTGATGAATGTGATCGACCTCTCGATCCTCATTCAAGTCCCGCCCGAGATCAGACGCAGGCGTCACAATGAACGCGAGAACAGCGAGGATATCGAATGGCATCGGCGCTGGGATCCGGCCGAAGATTATTACTTCTCTCGACTTCGCCCGCCTTCGTCGTTCGACCATGTAATCCAGCTTGCATAGTCCGTGCTTAAGCCGCGCTCGTCGCGGCTCTTCGTCATGTCGGCAAACGCCGCAGGATGCGCGTCAACTTGTCGACGGCATACGCCAGATCTCCGCGATCTTCCGCCTCCAACTGTTCTAACCTTCCCCGAAGCCCTTGATGAAAGCTGCCCCAGCGCTCATTGACGAGCGACTTCCCTTTCTCCGTCAACTGCAGCCGGACAAGCCGCTTGTCGGTTTCTTCCGCGTGTTTGCTGACGTAATCCTTCTCTTCGAGCTTGGCGATAAGCGGCGTCAGCTGCTGCTTGGATACCCGAATGACGCGCGACAGCGGGGTCATCGCAATGCCGCCCGGATGCTGCATGAGCTCTTCAAGAATGTGCAATTGCAGATGCGTGATTTCCGCCGGCGCTTTCCATTCGTTGCTGTCTGCAGTCGGATTATCCATCGCCCGATAGAGCAGCGGAATGAGCTGCATGTAGCTTGCGGCGATTTGGCCGATCTCTCGTTCCATCCGGTTCCCGTCCTTCTGTCATTTGACAACTCGTTCATAATTATTTATCTTATAGGCATAATACAAATGTATAACCGATTTAATAGTAATTATTTGTTTACCATATCATGTTTAATGGCATGAAACAAGACAGGAGCTGGTCATGCGATGACAGTCGCCGCAACAGGCACCCATTCATTCAGCCGGAAAGGCATTAACTACGATGTCGGCACCCATACCCGCAGCCAAGCCTATTCCTCCCGCGAGCATTTCGATCCGGCTATCGTCAGACGCGAGCTTGAAATTATCCGGCACGACTTGCATTGCAATGCGGTTCGTATATCCGGCCAAGACATCGAACGGTTAACCGTAGCTGCACGTTTCGCGATCGAGCAAGGCCTCGAAGTGTGGTTCTCTCCCTCCTACGTGAATGCCGACGAGGCAGAAACCTTGGCCTACTTCGAAGCATGCGCTTCTGCGGCGGAGGAGCTCCGGAAGTTGTCGCCGAACGTAATCTTCATCGTCGGCTGCGAGCTGACGTTCTTCATGAAAGGTCTGGTGACCGGCGAAACCGCCTTCGATCGGATGCAGACGCTCATCAATCCATGGAAACTCATCAAGAACACATTACGCAAGGGCTCGTTCCACAAGCGGCTGAATGCGTTTCTGACCAAAGCCGTTGCCGTCGTCCGTTCTCGCTTCCATGGTAAATTGACATACGCTTCCGGCGTATGGGAGCAAGTGAACTGGGCGCCGTTCGACTTCGTTGGCATCGATTGCTATCGGGACCGAATGAACCAGGGCAGCTACCGCGAGAAGCTTCGCGCGTATTTCAAACACGGCAAGCCCGTCGTCGTGCTGGAGTTCGGCTGCTGCACGTATGCCGGGGCAAGCGAGAAAGGCGGCTACGGCTGGGCCATCGTCGATCGCGATCAATCTCCTCCGCGGATGAAGGGAGAGTATGTGCGGGATGAGAACGAGCAGACGCGCTATATGGAAGAGCTGCTGACGATTTTCAAGGAAGAGCAAGTTGAAGGTGCGTTCTGGTACACGTTCGTCATGCCGTTCTATCCCGGCAGCGAGAATCCGCAGTTCGACTTGGACATGGCGAGCTACAGCGTCGTCAAGAGCCTGGACGATGGCGTAGTTGCGACTAGCATCGCAAGTAAAACGATTGCTTATTCGGGCATGCCGTGGGAACCGAAGGCCTCGTTTCGGAGACTGGCGGAGCTTTATGCGGACAGATGAGACGAAAGCTGTCGCCATGACAGCTTCCCGTGCCATTTTGCCTTGCCGCACCGGTTAAAGCTGTCGCCACGACAGCTTTCCCCTCACTTATGTCTCCCCTTATGAAGCCGAACCATCCCCAGCTTCCCGCCGCTTCCCCCAGCTCTACTCTCCCCGCCACTTCCCCATCCTCTCACTCACTTCTTACCCACAATCAACCGCATCACATTCGATACGGTCTGATGCAAATTCTCTTCCCCTTGCTTCAGCGCCTCCTCCAGCGGCATCGGCCGCGAAGTAATGCTGAAAGCGGCCTGCAACCCTGCCTCGTACAAACACTCATAGCCCTGCTGCAAGCTGCCCGCGAATGCAAGCACCGGCACGCCCGCGGCCTGCGCGCGCTTCACGATGCCCGCAATGACTTTCCCGTTCGGCGTCTGGCCGTCAATTCGGCCTTCACCCGTCAGCACATAATCCGCGCCAGCCAAATGCGCATCGAAACCGACCGCATCCAGCACGAGCTCGATGCCGGGCTCCAGCTTGCCGCCGCATAGCATCAGCGCCGCGCCGATCCCGCCGGCCGCCCCGGCTCCGGGCACGTCATGCAGACGAAGTCCGCTCGCTTCTGCGATGCGGTCCGCGAAATGGGTCAGCGCCGCGTCGAGCGTAGCCGTCATCGAAGGCGTGGCGCCTTTCTGCGGTCCGAAGACATGCGATGCTCCGAGCGGACCGACCAGCGGATTCGTGACGTCGCAAGCAACGGAGATACGAATCTCTTGCAATCGCTGATCCAATTCCGATAGATCAAGCGTTTCGACCCGCGTTAGCTCGCCGCCGCCGTGACCAATTTCCCGGCCGTCGGCATCTCGCAATCGGGCGCCAAGCGCCTGCAGCATGCCTGCACCGCAATCGTTCGTCGCGCTGCCGCCGATCGTAATGATCAAGCGCTTCACGGTTTCATGATCCAACGCCTGCCGAATCAGCTCGCCCGTACCGTAGGTAGTCGTCAGAAGCGGATTTCTAGCTTCGGGTGGAACCAGCTGAAGCCCGCTGGCCTGCGCCATCTCGACGACCGCCGTTCTGCCATCGCCGGACAAGCCGTAATGCGCGCTTACCGTCTCGCCGAGCGGACCCGTCACTCGAGCTTCGATTAATTGGCCGCGCAACGCGCCGATCAAGATTTCGAGCGTTCCCTCGCCGCCATCGCCGACCGGCAGCTCGACGATTTCAGCCTCGCCGCGCTCCACGACTTCCGTAATCGCCTCACGCATGACGGCCGCCACCCGGTATGCGGTCATGCTTTCCTTGAATGAATCCGGCGCTGCTATTACCTTCATGTCATCGCGCTCCTCGCGTTTTTCTCCATCTTAACCCAACTCAACCGGAAGGCAAACCACCATTCGACGATAATCCCTTTACCCGCTGCCGTTAGCACAACGCCGCTTGCTCACCTATGCAATCAAAATAAAACAGGCTCAACCCCATTAGGGTCAAGCCTGCATGTGGCGTAACGCCGGATTACAGATAAGGCAGGAAATAACCGTACCCTTCAGCCTCCATATCGGCTTTGGGAATGAACCGCAGGGCGGCCGAGTTGATGCAATAACGCAGCCGCGTCGGACCAGGGCCGTCGTTGAACACATGCCCGAGATGCGAATCGGCATCTTTGCTGCGTACTTCCGTGCGGACCATACCGTGGGTAAGGTCGGATTTCTCCTTCACGTTCGCATTGACGATCGGCTTCGTGAAGCTCGGCCAGCCGCAGTTCGAATCGAATTTATCCGCGGAGCTGAACAGCGGTTCGCCCGATACGATGTCGACGTAGATTCCTTCCCCGTTGAAGTCCCAATATTCGTTGGCGAAAGGCGGCTCCGTACCGTTGTTCTGCGTCACTTCGAACTGCGCCGGAGTCAGCTTGCCGCGGCGGGCTTCACGGTCCTGCTGCGTATTCCAATGCGTCTCGATGAAAGCGTCGCGGCCCGATCCTTTGCGGTACATGCGGTAACGCAGCGGATTCTTGTGATGGTAATCCTGATGATAATCCTCCGCCGGGTAGAAGGCTGTCGCCGGTGCGATTTCCGTCGCGATCGGCTTGTTGAACCGGCCGCTCCGCTGCAGCTCGTCTCTGGATCGTTCGGCTGCCGCGCGCTGCTCCTCGCCGTGATAGAAGATCGCGCTGCGGTACGAATGGCCGCGGTCATGGAATTGCCCGCCCGCATCCGTCGGATCGATTTGCTGCCAATACGTTCTCAGCAGCTTCTCGTACGGATAGATAGCGGGATCGAACGTGATTTGCACGACTTCGGCATGGCCCGTAGTATCGGTACACACCTCTTTATAAGTAGGGTTCTCCGTATGTCCGCCCATATAGCCCGATACGACGCTGTGAATGCCAGGCTGCTCCTCGAAAGGCGTTACCATGCACCAGAAGCATCCGCCGGCGAAGGTCGCTTGCTCAAGTCCATTGCCCGATTGTTGTGATGAATCCTTCATTGTTTCGCTCATTGTCATCTCTTCCTTCCTTTCATTTATCCTCTACCGCTATCATATCAGAGATCGGATTCTCTTACCAAATGCCGCCATTCGACAAGACAAGCGTTTACAAATGAGAAATTTCTCACTTAATTCTCATAAAGCCGCATTTTGCTACGAATAGCCCGAAAATTATCCTCATACGCCAAAAACCCTCTGTTTCGGCTGTGTTATAGTGTTAAAAGACAAATGACACCTTGATGGGCTGGAGGGAAAGACATGTTGTTCTCCTATAAACGTTTACTCAAAAGCATCCTTAATGTGAGTCTTTGCGCGACAATCGGCGTAACGGCCATTGCGGCAGGCACGGCAACAAAAGCGAACGCGGCAACCGAGAAATCCAAAGAATTGATAAGTTATGGCGAGAAATACATAGGTACGCCTTATTTGTATGGTGCAGTTGCTTACATGACCAACGCATTCGACTGCTCGTCGTTCACCCAATACGTGTTCGACAATTTCGATATTACGCTGCCCCGTACCTCGCTTGACCAAGCATTGAAGGGAACCAAAGTCGCCAAAGGCTACCTCAGCATGGGCGATCTCATCTTCTTCAAGACGAACGGCTACAGCATCAGCCACGTTGCGATCTATGCAGGCAACAATAAGATTTTGCACAGCGCGAACGATGGCGTTGAAATCTCCGATCTGGACAGCACCTACTGGAAGAAAAATTACGTTACGGCCAGACGAGTACTTAACTAATTACCTTGATCCCGGTCATCAACGACCCGCCTTTATGACAACACATACGAATCCGGAATATTACCTATTCCCGCACAGAAAAAGAAGCCTTCAGCTCCACGATGATCGTGGCGTTGACAGGCTTCTTTGTTTGGTTCCAGAACGGCATTCGTCCGTCCTTCCCCGCTTGGCCGGTTAAACCCGGAACAGTCCGTGTCCGTCCAGCTGCACGATCGGCGCCTTGTCTTCGATCAGCCCGTCGTTCTTCGATTTCAATGCAACTTCGATCAGCCAGCGCGTAAATCCGGCAACGTTCATCGTTTCAAGCTCCTGCATGCTGAAGAATCCAGCCCGGTCCACTTCGATGCCGTCCGGTTCCGGCTCCCCGCCCACGTAGTCCATCGCAAACGCGATATAAACGTTGTGAATGTTGCGCGGCAGGTCGCGGAGCGCGACGATTCCCCGTACTTCCGCGTCCACGGCGGTTTCTTCCTTCACCTCGCGGCGAATGGAATCGTGAATCATTTCCAGCTGCTCGATGTAGCCGCCCGGATTCGTCCAGTAGCCTTTGCCCGGTTCCTGTGCTCTGCGCACCAGCAGCACTTTGTCGTCCCGCAGTACGAGCGCGCCTACGCCGATGCTGTAATTGCCCCAGTGCACGAAACTGCAGCCTTCCGCCGTGCATGCCATCCTCATCGTTCCGTCTACGTCGCGCAGCTCCAGCGGCGCTCCGCATGTCATACAAAAGTTGATTCCCATTCGCTTCACCCGATCTGTCCGATATGATGGTATTAAGCTATACAAGTTCTTCTAAATCATAGCGCTTCTCCCTCGTATAGTTCAACCATGAATATCGGACAAATTCGTCAAAAGATTCGCCTTCCGGTCATTGCTGCTTAACGGTCACGGTAAAAGATCTTACGTCGGCCGACCCGCTGTTGCTGATAACGGCCGTCAGCGTTACCTTCACGTCGCCTTGCCCGTGCGCCGGACGATGCACCGCGCCGCTGTTGGACAGCACCGACGCGTTGCCGGAATACCAGACGATCGTGCTGCCGTAGTATCCTTTCGTCGGAAGTCCGACAGACTGCGTAACGCTGGCGGACGAATCGCCTGATTTATAAGCGATTCCCAGATCCGTTTTGTCGGCGGCCACTTTCTCCGGGCTGTTAAATTCGCGCTTGACGGTCAAGTTGAAAATTTTCGTATCGCTGCTGGTACCGCTGATAATGATTGCCGTCATATAGACCGCTATGTCCGCATTGTTGGATGCCGGGCGGTGCAGCGTCTTCCCGTCGGAGGACAGCACTCCTGGGGAGCTGGACACCCACGTAATGGACGAACCGTTCACGCCTCTGGATGGCAGGCCGTCGAGCGGACGCGTCACGCGGCCGCTTGAATCCGAACCGCCGAAGTCGATTTGAAGCGCTGCTTTGTCGGCGGCCACGCGCTGCGGCGCCGGCAGTTGCTGCTTGACCGTCACCGTGAAGATCTTGAATTCGGTGGCGCCTCCCGATTGAATCAAGGCCGTGAGGACGACGTTGAGATCGCCATTGCCATTCGCAGGCCGGTTGACGGTCTTGCCATCGCTCGAAATGATGGACGGCGACATCGAGGTCCATGTTACCTTAGATCCGTTAGCGCCTTTCGCCGGCAGCGATTTGAATGGCTGCGTCACGCTGCCGCCGTTGTCGGAACCGCCGAATTCAATCGCCAGGGCATCTTTATCCTTGGCTACGCGCTGTGCATCGGTGAGCTGCGGATAAGTGCCTTTGACGATGACGCGGAACGTCTTGGTAGCTGTCGCATTGTTAAACTTAAGCACCGCAGTCAAGTCTACTGCGACATCGGCTTGCGGCTGCCGCTTGAGATTCAAGCCGTCATTGGAAAGGACAAGCGGATTGCTGGACGTCCATGTAATGCTCGATCCGTTCTTGCCGCGCAGCGGGAGGATCACCGGCAGCGTAACATTGTTCGCGTTGTCTTGGAGCAGGAACTGTATCGCTAACGCATTCTTGTCATCCGTAACTTTCTGAGTATTCTGTGAATTTGCGCTGGAGTCGGTCGCGCATTGTGCTTTGAATGAAGCGATCAAACTGGTCAAGAGCGCGCGCGATTTCTCGTTCTTCGTCTTCAGAAGGACTTGATTAAGCAAATAAGCCGTTTGATTGCACGATTGCTTCTGTTGGTCGTACTTGTCATCATTCGAACCCCTGTCATGGGCGAATACCGACGAGCCGCTGAATGCGAACAGCGTTAGAACGAGCATGACGACTGTCCATTTCTTCATGAACCTCTCTCCTATTCCAGATTGGATTGGACGAAGAAGCAGCCTGAGCCGTTCCGCTTCGCCGGGAGCACGTTCAATGGATTGATATTTAGCGTCATTAAACAATGGGCGTTGTGAAGTTCTGGCGTTCTCCTCACATACTTAAACGGAGTCGGTGCGTAATAGTTGCGATCAATTTCCTATCGGCTAAGAAAAAAATCCGCCTTGTGGGCGGATTTCATTAATGCGATTAACTAAACCGCGAAAACGTGATTCCCGATTTTTGTCGTCACTTTGCGAGACAAAATCCATTTGGATTTCGCCGTAACGGGGTTGTAGTAATAGAGCGCGTTATTCGTCGGATCCCAGCCGCGCACGGCATCTTTCGCCGCAAGGAAGGCGGAATTGTTAGGGAGCAGCCAATATTGACCGTCCGCAACCGCCGCGAACGCTAATGGCGCCATAATGACGTCGGTCACTGTTTTCGGAAATAACGGCGATTTCAGCCGGTTCATAACGACGGCGCCTACGGCTACCTGCCCCTTGTACACTTCGCCTCTCGCCTCGGAATAGATTATCCGCGCCAACTTCGACATCTCCGGCTTATTGACCGTGAGCTTCTTCAGTTTGGACCACGTTGCCGGTCCGGCGATACCGTCCACTTTCAGCCCGTTGGCCTTCTGAAAATTCATGACGGCGCTGCGGGTCGTCATGCCGTACGTCGTCGTGATCGCCCCTTTGAAATAATTGAGCGTTTGCAGCCTAAACTGCAGATCAGCCACGTCGCCGCTTTGGCTGCCGGTCTTCAGCACCGGCGGCGATGCCGCCATCGCCGTATTGCCGTAACTGAGCAAGGAGCTGCCCGCGACTAGCACGCCTGCGAGCAAAGTGATGAATCGTTTCTGTCTGTTCATGAAGCCTGAATCCCTCCAACCGTAAGTATGGAAGCTGATCATAGCATGGAATTCAGGCACGAATGCGGAAAAAGGGGGATTTTTAATGATCTTAAATTTCTTTCATTTTGCCGGGCGGCCCCCTGATTAAACCGTGCTTCTACGAAGAAGCGCATAGGCAACGAGCGACAGCACGACGGAGACGGGAAGCAGCAGCAGGCCGAGGTCGAACGCGGAACGACCGTCGAAGAAATCGAAGATCCCTCTCCACCACTCCCAATTAATGACGGCGTAAAAGAACAGCGTGCCGACGATGACCGAAATAATCGCCAGCGTATACATGCCGATTTTGCCGAATCTCCGGAAGAAGCTGGAGATGGCGAAGCCGAGCAAATACAAGAACATCATCAGCGAAGCGAAAAAGACGAATTGTTTGAAGGCGTTACCGTCCGTAATATACGGCAAATGGAAGAAGAAGAGCCGCACGCCCCAACCGTCGGAAGACGACTCGATATAGGAAAGCAGCGTCAGCAAGATGCCTGTCGCGGCGCTTACCGCCGCGATCATGATCATGGAACCGGTATAATAGTCGCGGCGCCGGACGCTGAAGCCAAGCGCGAACGGGAACGTGTGATGAACCGTAATGATGCCATAGACCATCATATAGACGAAGATCGAGGCCAACCCTCCGGTAACCATCTTATCGTCCTGAATCGAGCCGGCAATGATTAGATTAACGACAAAACTGCTCAAGACGATAAACCAAGGCACGTATAACCAAGACATGCGATCCCTCATATGCATTCTGACGATGCCTTTGACGGTCGAATTCATAATCATGACAAGTTCTCCTTCCGTTCGGTCGACTGGTTGGTCAGATAAACGATCAGCTGCTGGATCGTGACCGGGGTAAATTGAAGTCCGAGCGCTTCGGCCTGCTTCTGATCGGACGCCCCCAATCGTTCGTAAATCGTAATGGAACGACTGCCTCCCAGCGACTCTTGATGAATAACCTTCTTGCCTGCCGCGTACGAATCGATCTTCGCCGCCGGCCCCGAAACTGTATACGCTCTCCCGCGGAGCGAGTCGGCCTCGTCATCGAGCAGAATCCGCCCTTTGTTGATTACGATCACATGCTCCAGCAGCTTGCTCACCTCGTCGATCAGATGCGTCGACAGTATGACGGTCCGGGGAAACTCGGTATAATCCTCCATCAATCGTTCGTAGAAAATGCTCCGCGCGACAGCATCCAGACCCAGGTACGGTTCATCGAATATCGTAAGCTCAGCCCTGCTGGCCAGCCCGATGATGATACCGACGGAAGACAGCATGCCGCGGGAAAGCTTCTTCACCCGCCGTTTGAGCGGCAGATTGAAGTCGGCCGTCAGCCGTTTCGCGAAGTCGTCGTCCCAATTGGGAAACAGCATTGCGGCCGTGTCCAACACGTCCTTGACCCGGAAACTGTCGGGGTATTTCTGGCTCTCCTTGATAAAGCAGGTTTTCCTCAGCACTCGGTTGTTCTCGTACGGCTCTTCCCCGAATACGTGCAATTCTCCGCTGCTGGGAAACAGCTGCGCGGTAATCAGATGCATGATCGTCGTTTTACCCGCTCCGTTACGGCCAAGCAGGCCGTAGATCTTGTTCGGTTCGATCGCGAAGCTCACGTTATCGACGGCAGTGAAGCTTCCGTACGACTTCGTCAGCCTTCTTGCCTCTACGATAGTCTCCATCTTCAGTTCCCCCTCTCGCGAATCATGTCCGTCAGCTGATCCCTCGTAATGCCCAGCTTCTCCGCTTCACGAATCATCGCCACGACATATTGTTCGAAAAACTGTTCCTTCCGTTTCTCCACCAGCTTCACCTTCGCCCCGGACGATACGAACATCCCGATCCCTCGCTTCTTGTACAGAATCTCTTGGTCCACCAGCAAATTGACTCCTTTCGCCGCCGTCGCCGGATTAATGCCGTAGAACGCCGCGAACTGATTCGTGGAAGGCACCTGTGACTCTTCCGGCAGACCGCCTTCGAGAATATCGTCTTCGATGCGTTCGGCGATTTGCACGAAGATGGGCCGGCTGTCGTCCATTTGATTTCCCATCGCTACACCACCATGTTGGTTAGTTACTCATGTAACTAACTATATAAGTAAAGAAGCTAATTGTCAACAAGCGAACTCCACTTTCCGCATTCGCCTACGTTTGTGCCGTATTCGCCTATGTTCGCGCTATCGCAGTCGCGCGACATTCGCAAGGAAATCCAGCCGATCTTTATTACGATGGCCTTATGCACTCATGAACGCTGTCGGTTATAATGAACCTGTCACTTGTACACATCAGTTCTATTACCGAAGACGGAGGGATTACGAATGGATTTAAACATCATGACATTCAATTTGCGCATTCACGTGCTTGGAGACGGCGACAATGCCTGGCCGAACCGGGTAACGGGCGCGGCCGATGCCATACGGCAGTCGAATGCGGATATCGTCTGCACGCAGGAAGGATCGATTGCCATGCTGCAGGATTTGCAGCGGCTTCTTCCCGACTACCGCTGGCTCGGCGTTAGTCGCGGCGGCGCTGCGGATGATGAATACTGCGCGATATTCTATAAGCAAGCGTCGCTGGAACCAATCGAGAGCGGCCATTTCAGCTTATCCGAGAACCCTGAACAGCTAGGCTTGAAGAGCTGGGACGCCGGCTGTCCGCGCATGTGCACATGGGCCAAATTCGTCGGCAAGGATGACGCAGCCTGGTTCGTCTACAATACCCATCTCGATCATTTAAGCGAACAGGCCCGCGATAACGGCATCCAGTTGATTCTTGCCAGAATGAAAGACCATGCGCAGCGCAGTCCGCTTCCGTTCGTGCTTACCGGCGATTTCAACTGCGAACCATCCAGTAACGTCATCGCGCTTGTCGAGCAAGCCGGCTTCCAGTCCGCGTATTCCGTCATCGAAGAGCCGCACGGCCGTACTTATCACGCCTATGAAGGCGGCGAATCGGGCTATCCGATCGACTATATCTTCGTATCGCCGAACGCCCGCATTGCGAGCGCCTTCATCGACCGCAACATTTATAACGGACGCTATCCTTCCGATCATTATCCGGTTCTGGCGGTCGTCAGCCCGGCTTAGCCAGCGCCGCTTCATTTGATTTACTCGCGAACGAATGTTCTTTTCCAGGATTTACTTTGTCCGGAAGCTGCTCTAAAATGGACTACACGGAGGTGGCTATCGCGATGAATATCCTAAAGGTAAAGGACCGGCAGGAGCTGGACCGTAGAACCCCGACGATGCCTTGGTATATCGAGAAATTCATTAACTATAAGCTGCCCGACCTCTCGCCCTCTTCCCTGCTGGAGTACGTTCGGGATTACGATGCGTTCCTGTCCTGGCTGCTGGCCGAAGGGCTGGCCGAAGGTCCGACGATCCGCGACGTGAAACTTATCGAGCTGGAGACGCTCCATATGGACAGCATCGATGCGTTCAAAATGTTTCTTGCCACCCGGCCCGAGCAGAGCAACAGCCGCACGACCATATCGCGTAAGCTGTCGTCCCTGCGATCGCTCTTTCATTATTTGAGCCAAATCGCGGAGGATGAACAATTTTATCCGCTGCTGAAGCGCAACGTCATGGCGAAGGTGTCCATCAAACGGACGTCGAAGCCGAAGGATACGGCCGCCAAGCTGGAAGGCAAGCTGCTGCAGGAGCAGGAAATCGAGGAATTCATCCGCTACATCAACGAGGATTACGGCATGGAGATCGCCTCCAATAAGCAGGCTTCCTACTCCTATGCGAACAACCGGACGCGGGATACGTCGATCGTCAGCCTGATCCTGAACTCCGGGCTGCGCGTCTCCGAGCTCGTTAATATGAACGTGGACGATTTGGATCTGAAGAAGCAGCTGCTCTACGTCTACCGCAAAGGGAAGAACGACGACACGTTCAAGTCGCCCGTTTATTTCCGCCAGGAAGCGATGCGCGACCTGCAGCATTACTTGACGCAGCGCGATTCCCAGTACAAGGCGCCCAAGCGGGAGAAGGCGCTCTTCCTTGCCTTGGCGAACGGCAAGAACGAAGGCTCGCGGATGACGAAACGCGCCATTCAAGAGATGGTCATCAAATATGCGAAACGCTTCGGCAAACCGTATCTGTCGGTACATAAGCTCCGCCATTCGTTCGCGACCGATTATTATCTCCGCAACGATTTATACAAGACGCAGGAGCAGCTCGGCCATGCGTCGCCGGAAACGACGCAGATTTATGCGCATCTGACGGATAAAACGATGGCGGAAGCGATCGACCGTCCGAAGGAAGCGTAGCTACGACTGGCGAGAGACACATGTACGACTGGCGAGAGAGACAGGAAGACACGAAACAAGGGGCAGATCCGATAGCCGATGCGGCTTGGGATCTTCCCCTTGTCCTTTACCTTATACTTGTACCGCGAAACGGCCGGACCGCAAGTTCAGACACTCGCAGCCAGCGCATCGCTAAGCAAGCTGTTCTTGCCCTACGTTAAGCTCTCCGATCCAATGCGCTCCAGCGCCAGCAGCTGGCCAACGAATCGAATAAGCCTTATTCGGCCAAAATACGGCATTTCGTTTCTCTAACGAATCTCACGAACGCTATTGCTAGCGATACCTCGCTATTTTGCCTATTTTCTCGTGTTTTGTTTCGCATAAGGTCGTTGAGATTCGTTAGATTAATTTTAGATCCCAATTCAATCGAATAAGAACGCTACGATTCGTTAGCCTCCTTAGCAGCCCCTAGCTGCCTCTTTAGCTGCCTCCTGCCCCTATAAGCTCGCTGCTTGTCGAGGTTGGAAACCTACCTTACATGACTTATCCATCATTCTGCTGTTGCACGCGCTGCATAAGTGCTTGGATCGCATGTTCATCCATCCGTATATGCATGCAATTAACCGTATTCCGATGAAAATCCCAATACCCATCCAAGATCAACTTGTAGTGATCGGCCTGTTTCTTCAATAAGCCCCAACAACCAATGTCGCCTTCCGAACTGGAGACGATATAGAGCCATTCAGCGGACTCGTATAGTTGCGTATGACTAAATACATCGAAATTTGCCGTAGTCGCGTCGCTTTCTTGTCGCTGCAGCACTTGATCCGCTTCGCTTACCAATACAACATTTTCGATTTGGACGACGATCCAGGCAGCTTTTTCATCCTGAGCCAGAATTCGTTCAAAGCAAATGTTCACCATAGCGGAGTCATTGATCTCTTCCGGGTAGTCATCCCAGCCATTAAAGAAAGACAGCGGAGGCTGAAACAGCGTCCATATTCGCTCGCCAACGGACAGATGGAACGGATGCGTTACCATTACCGTCCGATAGGTTCCCGCTTCGGGTATAACCGAGGACCGCGCCCATATTCGCTCGTTGAGATCGGGAACTTCTTCCCCGAAGTCCGACCACTGGATTTGCCAATCCACGCCTTGTATTTCAACCCCGCTTACTTCTTTCAGTTCCCCGGCATCAAAATCATGAATGCTCTTGCAAGCCGGACATTTGAAAGCTAACAGCTGATTCTTCATAAGATGACCAAGCCACCTGACCTCAATGGAGTTCTCATGCCTGTATCGTTTTCTTTAAACAGTATCGCTTGTGGTCCTTCGGGCAATTGTCCAGTACGCCAAACACTTCGTAGCCATGTTTGAGATAAAAGTCTAAAGCCTGAAAATCGAATGTCTCCAAATGAATCAAGCAGATCCCATGCTTGCGGGCCGTCCGCTCGATATCTGCTAACAACTTTGACCCAAGTCCGCTTCGGCGATACTCTTCTTTGACCCACAACGCATCAATAAATAGGCATTTCCATGCATAATCGATGCAATTAATGCCCGCGATAATCGTTCCGTTCAAATGCGACATTCGTTTCGTTATAGGCAACGATTTGCTCTTCGATATAATGAACGTCATTCTCCGTACTGCAGACGATCGGATAAGAAATCATATTATTCCCCTTCGTAGGATGTCGTGTATGATGCAGCCGAAACAGCCGAGCCTGCCTCAGTTGGATATCGTACTATTTTATCGGCATATGACGCCGCCGACATTACGGCATCTCGATCCCGACCGAATAATTCGCTGCGTCCCATGCGACCTTCGCGCCAAGCGTTTCGGAAATGAATCGCAACGGCACAAGCAAGCTGTTCCTTGCGTACATTCCTTCAAGTCTACGTCCAATCGGCCTTGGCCCGTCTGCCCGAAGTTATTGGCGCCTGTCGAATAAATTTTTCCGTCGGGCATGCATGCATAAATCGTACCGCTGCCAAAGGCTATTGAAGCCGCCTGACCTAACGGCAGCTGCTGCACGCCGCTCCGAAGAAATTTCCCGTCTTCGAACGTCCATTGCCAAGCCGAGCCATTCGTATCGATAGCCGTTCCGGCCGTAAAGGAAACGACGCTGCCGATGTTGGGCACCTGTTGCGGCAGAAGCGTGGCGATCGCTTCGCTGCCATTGGTCCCATGAGTACGCCTCCCAACGTATGAATGCTTACATTCGTTCCAAAATTTGGGTGATTCAACAATTAGACGCATCATGGCCGAAAATGGTTGCTCGATCCGTTCCAATAGATTTAAAAGTAGCAGCTTTCCGATTCTTCTTCGTCCGCGGCGGATTGGGCGGCATGACAACCGTCTTCCCGCTGCTCGTCATACGAACGAACGCGAATAAGGCTGCCTGCCGGCAGCCCCCCTCCATTCGAGCATATGCGTTTATCGTTGGATCAGATTAACATTCATTCAGGCAAGATTTACAGAAACATGCCGCCCGACGCCTCGACTCGCTGCGCATTGACCCAGCCCATCTCGGACGAGCATAGCGACGCGATGACGCCGCCGATATCGTCGGCTTCCCCTGTTCTGCCCAGCGCGGTCTGGCCGCTTATGAACGCTTGCATCTCTTGGCTGCCTCGGAGCCTGCCGCCGCCGAAATCGGTCGCGATCGCCCCCGGAGCAATCGTGTTCACGCGAATGCCTCTGGCGCCCAGCTCCTTCGCCATATATTTCGTCAGCACTTCGACGGCGCCTTTCATCGCGGCATAAGCAGCGCTGCCGGCAATCGTGAAGCGCGTCAAGCCCGATGACACATTAATGATCGCGCCTTGATCCGCCAGAAGCGGCATCAGTTTCTGCGTCAAGAAGAACACGCCTTTCACGTGCACGTTCATCAGTTCGTCGAATTGGGCTTCGGTCGTGTCCGCGATGGATGCGTAGAGTCCAAAACCCGCATTGTTAATAAGAAAATCGATCTGTTCGCGCTGCCACGTATCTCTCAGCACCTGCAAAAGCTCGTCCTTGAAACCGTCGAACGAAGCCGTGAGTCCGGCATCCAGCTGAATCGCCGCCGCTTTCCTGCCCAGGGCCCGTACCTCTTGCACGAGCGTTTCGGCCTGTTCCTGCTGGCTATGGTAAGTGACGATGACATCGCTGCCTTTGTTGGCCAGAGCAAGGGCAGCATTCCTTCCCAAACCGCGGCTGCCTCCGGTGATTAGTGCTAGTTTCGGTTGTTGTGTCATGATAACGCTCCTTTGGGTTATGGTGTCACCTGACTCGATTCGCAGGTCGCCAAAATAATGTACCACTTCGAGATGACTCGAAGTCAAATCGGAATTTTACGGTCGTAATGGCTGATTTTCAGATCGATCAGATTCAGGTTTTTCTTCAAATCGTTGAACTGCCTGGCCACTTCCTTCCGATGATCGACCATCATGCTCCTTCGCATCTCGGACGTCTGCTCTCCTTCCATGAGGAGATCGATGTACCGCTTGATCTCTTTGATCGGCATGCCCGTATTCTTCAAACAGCAAATCAGGCGAATCAGCTCCAGGCTATTCGCCGAGAACTCCCGGTTGCCTGACTTGTTGCGCGTGATGAAGGGAAGCAGGCCTTCTTTATCGTAATAGCGGATCGTATGAACCGACATCTCACATAATTCCGCGACTTCGTTAATGGTATACATGATGTTCCTCCTAAAGAAATTCGTCCTATGGCCTGTTCGGCTTCGAGTAGACTCTAACTGACCGTCAGCAGATTCAGGTTCAGGTTTCCGGTTGCGAAATGACAGAAGTTCTCTCAATTGGTCGCCGTGCATCGTCATGCTAGTTTGCTTCCATGATCGCAAAATAGCCCTGGATCAAGTAGACCGGGCTATTCGCGCTGACTTGCAAGTATTCAGATTGTGGTTCGGCCATTCCGGCTTCAGTCCAGCGAACAATAAATCTCGGTTTCCAGCTGCGACTCGTCTTCCTTCCAGTGGCCGTAAACTTCGATGAGCGGCGAGCCGCACGCCCGTCCGGATGCGGCAACGGCTTTGCGAAGCTCGGCATTCGTGCGCCCCAGACCGCTGTATGGCCCGCGGTGAACGCAGTACGCATATTCGTTCAACGTCCATGTCTTCATCGTCAAATTCGGAACGGCACCGGCATCACTTTGCGGCGGAATCTCCAGCTCCACGCCGCCGAAGACCGAACCGTCTTGTTCGTAAATCACATAGTTAAGTCCGCGATTCGGGAGTGACTGCCCGCGCACTTCCGTCCACACATGGCCGAGCAGCTCCATGATCAAATCCCCGTAAGGCTGGCCGGGACGATGCTGTCTCGATACGCCATGCAGCGTAATACTGTAGGGCTTATCAACCGTTCGCCATTGCAGACTCATTGGATCGTCTCCTTCGTTTAACGATTCTTCAGCTTATTACGGACAGCTTCACCAGCATCAGCCAACGCCATTCTAACGGCAGGCTCACCGCTTCCCCTCTCTTTCCATTCGACCTGACCTTCGGCAATTCCTTTGCCGATTACGATTCGGATCGGAATGCCAATGAGATCGGCGTCCTTCAGCTTCACGCCAAGCCGCTCGCCCCGGTCGTCGAGCAGCGCTTCAATGCCGCCCTCGCGAAGCTGTTCGTACAGCTCGTTCGCCGCCTCCATCTGAGCTTCGTCCTGATGCGAAACCGGTATGATATGCACTTGAAAAGGCGCAAGCTCGGCTGGCCACAGCATGCCGTTCTCGTCATGGCGCTGCTCGATGACGGCAGACAGCAAACGCGTGACGCCGATGCCGTAACAGCCCATGATGAAAGGATGGCTTACGCCGGCGGCGTCCGTAAACCTGGCATTCAGCTTCTCGCTGTATTTCGTCCCGAGCTTGAACACATGGCCGATTTCGATGCCGCGAATCACTCGCAGCGATCCCGCTTCGCAATTCGGGCAAGCTTCGCCCTCCTCGGCATTGCGGTAATCGCCAGCCTTCTCCAGCGTGAAATCCCGGCCTGGCACAACATGCCGCACATGGAAGTCCGTTTCATTCGCACCGGCAACGCCGCTCCGCATCGCGGCGACTTCCAGGTCGACAAGCAGCGGAATTCGCAGGCTGACCGGACCGGCAAAACCGGTGGCTGCCCCCGTGATTTCAAGCACGGTCTCGCTGTCCGCCAGTTCGAGCTCTACGGCATTCAGCGCATTCTTCACTTTCGTCTCGTTCAGCGAACGATCGCCGCGGACAAGCACGGCGACAGGGCTGCCGTCCGCCATATAGATCAGCGTCTTGATGAGTTCATTACCGCCGATGCCTAGCCCAGCAACCAAATCTTCAATGCTGCGAAGATTCGGCGTATGGAATTTCTCCGCGTCCGGCACGGATTCAGCCGCATCGGCCTTGTCAGCGCTCGCCTTTAAGCTTGCATTCGTTCCGCGTCCGACGGCTTTCTCCATATTGGCCGCATAATCGCAATGGCTGCAAGTAACGACATCGTCTTCGCCGGAGGCGGCGATCGCCATGAATTCATGCGTGCCTCCCTCGCCTCCGATAGCCCCGGCATCGGCTTCTACCGCCCGAAACGCCAATCCGCAGCGAGCGAATATTCGATGATACGCATCGTACATGGCGCGATACGCGGCATCAAGGCTCTCCCAGTCGGCAGCGAAGGAGTACGCGTCTTTCATGACGAATTCCCGGCAGCGCAGCAGGCCGAAACGCGGCCGGCGCTCGTCGCGGAACTTCGTCTGGATTTGAAACAGCGTGACCGGAAGCTTCCGGTACGTCGAAATTTCTTGTCCGACAAGCTGGGTAATGACCTCTTCGTGCGTAGGTCCAAGCACGATTTCCCGGTCGCCGCGGTCGCGCAGGCGAACTAGCTCCGGTCCATACACATCGTATCTGCCCGACTCCCGCCACAGATCGGCAGGCTGCATCGCCGGCAGAAGCACTTCTTGCGCACCCGTCCGTTCCATTTCCTCGCGGACGATTCGCTCGACGTTACGCAGCACGCGCCGTCCGAGCGGCAGGAAGGAATAGACGCCTGCGGAGAGCTGGCGGATGAATCCTCCTTTCACGAGCAGCTGATGACTGACGGCTTCCGCGTCGGCCGGCATCTCCCGCATGGTTGGGATGAAAGCGGTTTGTTGTCGCATATCCTTCTCCTCCTTAGGTCTAAACCAAAAACACGCACCCGTCCCCGGTTAAGGGACGAGTGCGTGCTCGTGGTACCACCCCAAATTCAGCCGGATCGCGGACAAGGTCCGCCGATCGGCGCTCTGGTTGGGATAACGGGGATCTCCCGGCTGCAAATACTCGGAATTCCTTGCAGCGACTACAAGGCGGGGCGTATTAGCGGCTGCGGGAAGCTTCTCAGCGGGGCTTCCTCTCTGTACGCGGCGCGTGCTAAACGGCATGTCCTTGATCACGGTCATTCGATAATGATTGGTTCTAAAAATACCTCAAATGAAGCGTGAAAGTCAAGAGGCCGAAATACGAGAATTGAAATTATACTATTATTTAATGCGATTAATCATCTTGCTCGGTATCTCTCGCAGCTCTTGATTTAGACAGGTTCCAGCTCGGCCAGCCGCCGTCGCTTGCCGAGCGGAGACGAATGTCCGCAATCGCTGCGCCTAGCCCTTCGATGTCGTCCGGATGAACGGCTTGCAGCTTCAGCAGCGCAGGCAGCGCGTCCGCGGATAGCGTTCCTAGATATGCGGTATCCATCTCGCCGTTCTTGTTATACCGATCACAGTTACGGTCCGCGATGATCGCATCCAAATTCGCGAAATTCATCGCCAGATATGCCGTTATGCCAAGCGCGATATAGGTTTTCGCCAGCGAGAAATGCTCCCGCCAGATCCGAATCAACGACGCCGCCAGAATGAAGCACAAGAATATCATAAACCCGTGCACTAGCAATCTTGTCTGCGTGTAGCCATAAACTTCCTCGTATAACGATAACCGGCTGAAAGCGGAGACCAGCATCACCACCGTGCAGCCGACGAGCAGGCTGAGCGATAGTTTACGCGCCAGTTCCCCTGTCCGATCTCCTCGTTTGACGAGATGCAGGCCGCATAATAGCAGGATCAAATTGATGAGCGATACGACGATCAGCTGCGCGAACCCTTGCCTGGCGTATTCCGCATAAGCGACGTCGGTTGGCATGAACCCTTTCGCGGCGCCGAACAAATACGAGAATTGAATGACTGCGAATACGACGTAAACCAGATTGATGCTGATCAGCAAGGTACAAGCCGTCAGCGGATCGAATGCAAACGGCTCGCGCTTCGTTTCATAATTTTGCAAGGAAAGACCGTTCCATTCGCCGTTCTCCCCGGCCCCCCGACGATCTCCGCTGCGGTTGAACAGCAGCGCCCACAAGTAACAGAACGCGTAACAGGCGATGAACGCGCCGACGAAGATCCGGATAAAGCCGTCGAATATATCCCAATGAAACAACAAGCGAGGAATCCGCCAGAGCAGCGAATTGAAGATCCGGTCGGCGGAAGCGAGCAGCCCGATGACGAGTCCGAGCAGCGGCGCCGCCAGCAGCAAGCCGAACGATATCCGGCGCAGCTTTCCTGCCGCGGGATTCGCATCTTCGCTATTTTGCGGAAGCAGCCGGCCGGCCAGCAGGCCGAATGGGACGCCGAGATAAGCAAACGGCTTGATCAGACTAAAGTACAGCACATCGGTATAAAATCCGGCGCGAAACCAAGGCTTGGCGCTGCTCCGCGTCAACAGCACCGACTGCGCCGCCGCCAGCGCCGGAAGAAGAACGACATTCAAGCCGTGAAACAGCGCATTGGCGTAAATCGCGAACGTCAATGACAACAACACGATCGGCAGGGTCAACAGCCAGCCCGACCTGGTTTGGCCGCGCCATTGATCGAAGCCTCCGATTCTGCCCTTGACCGCATAAAAGAATAAGCCGTAACAGGCGATAATGAACAGCGGGACGTTCACGTTAAACCCGTTCCAAACGAATAAATACTGGCTGACGATTCCAAACAGCAGCGACAGCAAAGCGATATTCTCATACCTCCGCTGCCATGGCGCTGGATTTCTCATCGTCTCACTCCTCGTAGTACGCCACCGTGCGGCGAGAATAACTTGCTTCCATTTATTGTAGCCGATAAAATAAGAACAAAAAGTGAAAGTTATTTCCGCGTCATTTCATATTTTCATGACACGATATGAGGCGGCGCGCCGGGAGTGAGAGCAGTGAAAATACGTCGTCATTATTTGGCGCTTCGCACGCTGTATCCGGATGCCCAGGAACGCGATCCGATCGAAGCGACCACGCAGGAACTCGCGGAAGCGCTGGATTGCACGCATCGGAACATGGTGCTGCTCCTACAGCGCATGCAGCGGGAAGCATGGCTTAGCTGGGAGCCGAAGCGCGGCCGCGGCAATCGTTCTATCCTTCGCTTCTTGGCCGGCAAAGAAGAATTGCTGCTCGCGGAAGCGCAAGAAATCGCGGAGAAACAAGATTTGCAGCGCGCCATCACTTATCTTCGGGAAACGGAAGATGCCGGCGGCGTGCTTCGTGCCCGGTTTCAGTCATGGCTGTCCGGACGATTCGGCTTCCATTCCGAAGTTCGCGGAGAACAGCGGCTGGACGTGCTGCGTTTCCCCTTATCGCAGCATATTCGTTCCTTGGATCCTGCCAATATGCACTATGCCGGCGAATCCCATCTCGTTAATCAGCTGTTCGACGGCTTGGTGCGGATGACCCCGGGCGGAGACGATGTCCTGCCCCAGCTTGCTCATGCATGGGAAGTCGACGCGTCGAGGCGGACATGGACGTTCTTCCTGCGCAAAGGCGTTCGCTTCCATGATGGCCGCGCGTTCACGGCAGCCGACGTAATATTCACGTTCGAGCGGCTTCGATCGCTTGCGCCGAGGGGCCTGTTCCATTGGGTGTATAGCGATATTGCGGCCATTGAGATGCTGGACGAACGCACCGTTTCGTTCCGCTTGCTTGCGCCGAACGAATTGTTCCTCTCGTTTCTGACGACGAACCGGGCTGCGATCGTCCCCGCCATGAACGAGCAGGAAAGCGCCGGCTTCGGCAGCCATCCCGTGGGCACGGGACCTTTTCGGCTTGCGGGTAACGAACATGGCATCTATACGCTGGAGGCGAACGAAGGTTATTTTCAAGGCAGAGGGTTCCTGGATGTCGTGGAGGTGTGGACGGAACCGGACGAGAGCAGCACGAGCTTCGGGGCGGGAGGAGAACAGCCGGCGTTTCAAGTGATGCACAACGTGCGATTGACGGGCCCCGCCTCGGAGCAGCTGCAGCAGGTGCGGCAGTCCGGCACGACCTGCAAGTTTATTACCGTGAACGAGCTGCGGAACGGCCCCTTGCGTAATCCGGCGATCCGGACAGCGCTTCATGCGGCGTTGAATCGGGCGAAAATGATCGAACGCTTATCCGGCGACGTAATCGAGGCGACGAACAGCTTCTGGCCTGAGTATCAGGCTGCGTCTGCTGACGACCTAGCCTATGACGCCGCTACTGAGGCGCCGGAGCGTCTGGCAGCTTCCGGCTACGATGGCGAGCGCATCGTGCTGGCGACGATTCCGCAATACCGATCCGATGCCATGCTCGTGCGCGACGAGTGTCTGCAGGCAGGCATTCAGCTGGATATCGAACTGATTCCGGCGGAAATGTTCAAAGGCGAATCGCGGCTCTCGGCCGACCTCCTGCTGTTCGCGGTCATGCTGGACGAGCATCGCGAGCTGAGGCTCATCGAACTGTTCAAGAGCATGCTGCATCATTTGCGACCGGACATGCAGCTCGAATTGGAGCGGAGGATCGCCGGCCTCATGTCCTTGCAGAACGCGGAGCAGCGCACTCGGACGCTGATGGAAATCGAATCGGAGCTGCGCGCCTCGCACCGCCTCCTATTCCTGTACCGCAAGCATTTGAAAACCGCCTTTCACAAGTCCGTGCGCGGAATTTCGCTGGAATCGCTGGGCTGGGTCAGGTTCCGCGACTTGTGGTTCAAACCGGCGGAGTCGGCGAAGGGATAAACCTCCGGACTAGCAGCTTTGTAGCAGTTCAGTTCGTTTGCACGCTTCGCGCAGTCGTGCGTACCCGCTGTAACCGCTCATTCCAACAGCGCTATCGACAACAAAGGCGCCCTTAATCGGGGCGCCTTTGTCATCAATCTATGAGAGCCAATAGAGACACTATGGCCGCGAAATCAAGTACCTGCGGCCGGCCTCCGTCCGAAATTGGACGCGGCCCTCGTCCTGACCGCCAACCGGCAAGGGCTCGACCAAGTCCGCGGAAGCAGCATCATCCGCAATAAGCGACACGACGATAGGGCCATCGGCCGCAATCGCGCAGTCCGCTCCGCTTACCGACAACACTTCCGCCTCCGCCAATCGGCCCGCGGACCAGCGCAAGCTCACTTCGAAGCCGCCGCGGGCACGCAAGCCGGATACTTGACCGTCCGGCCAGGCATCGGGCAGCGCCGGCAGCAGGCGAAGCTCGCCTTGATGCGATTGCAGCAGCATCTCGGCAATGCCGGCGGTCGCCGCGAAGTTGCCGTCGATTTGGAACGGCGGATGCGCGTCGAACAGGTTGGGGTACACGCCGCCGGAATGGTAGTTATCCGGTTCGTCCTCGCGAACGAGACTAAGCAGGTTTCCGATCAAGCCCAAAGCACGGTTACCGTCTCCGAAACGCGCCCAGAGCGAGATTTTCCAACCCAGACTCCAGCCGGTTCCGCCGTCTCCGCGCCGCTCCAACGACTGCTTGGCCGCTTCGAACAAAGCCGGCGCCGATTCCGCCGATAGCTGCCTGCCCGGGAAGACGCCGAACAGATGAGACACATGGCGATGATGAACGTCTTCATCCTCGAAGTCCCCGCTGGCCCACTCCTGGAGCTGGCCGTACTTGCCGACCGCAAGCGGAAGCAGCCGTTCGCGCGCGCCCGCGATTTCCAATGCGAAAGCCTCGTCTTCGCCAAGCACGGACGCTGCTTCCAGGCAGTTCGTGAACAAATCCCAGATCAGCTCCAGATCCATCGCCGAAGCGCTCGTCACCCCGGCAAGCCCTTCCTCCGTGCGGAATTTATGCTCCGGCGACGTCGACGGCATCGTCACCAGCCTGCCTTCGCCGTTATCGACCAGCCAATCCAGACAGAATAGCGCCGCTTCCTTCATGACGGGATAAGCGCGGCCGCGCAGAAACGCCTCATCCCTGCCGAACGCGTAATGCTCCCAGAGATGCTGGCAAAGCCATACGCCGCCCATCGGCCAGTTCACCCAGATCGGGTCGCCTTGGCCATAATCGCCGACAGGATCAGACTGCGACCACAAATCGGTATTATGATGCGCCGTCCAGCCGCGCGTCCCGTAATTAACGGAAGCCGTTCGCTTGCCTCTCACGGCCAATTGCTCGATAAATCCAAGCAGCGGCGCATGACATTCCGCCAAATTGCAGTTCTCGGCAGGCCAATAGTTCATCTGCGTATTGATATTGATCGTATAATTGCTGCTCCACGGCGGACGCGTCTCTTGATTCCAAATGCCCTGCAAATTCGATGGCTGCGTGCCGGGACGCGAGCTGGCGATCATGAGATAGCGGCCATAATGGAACAGCAATTCGACCACCCCGGGATCCTGCGCGCCGAAAACCGTGATCCGATCATCCGTTGCCATGTCTGCCGGTGCGGCCGAAGCGCCGAGCTTCAGGCTCACGCGATCGAATAAGGCGCTGTAGTCGTCGACATGCCGGCTCAGCAGCGTATCGAAAGGCAGCGCGGCGGCCGCTTCCACGGACCCGGCCGCGATCGGACCCGGTTCCTTGCCTTCGCTTCGCGGCAGCCGGTCATAACCGTTGAAGCTCGTCGCCGCGCTCCAATAAAGCACCGCTTCCGTGGCGCCGATCACATGAAGCCCGTCGCCATCCACCCAAGAGAAGCCTGCCCCGCCGGTCAAAGCGACCTTCAGGCAGCCCTCGAACGAAATCGCTTCCGACGTATACGGATCTCCGTAAACCAGCGGCTCGTCAACTGCGTAATAGCTCGGCGACGCATGTTCGGGAGCGACGCCATGAATCACGTATCGGTTCTCTTCCGTACGCGTCCGGTAACGAAGCGGACTATCCAATCGGGCATGGAAGCTTAACTTCCCGGCTTCGCTCGCCTGCATGCGAAGCGCGACGACGCCGTCCGGATGAGAAGCGAACAATTCCCGCCGGTAGGTGACGGAGCCGATGGCATAAGTCACGGTCGTCACGGCGTTATCCAAATCAAGCGTACGCGAGTAGCCGGAATATACGTTGCCGTGTTCGAACGTCAACCGTATATGGCCAAGCGGCATATAGGCTTGCGTATACGGGCCCATCATTTCTTTGCACAGCTTGTCCGCTTCGGCGAAGCGCTTCTCTTCGATCAGCTTGCGAACTTCCGGAAGCACTTCTCTAGCGCGGGGATTGCTGCCGTCGCGAGGATGTCCCGACCACAGCGAATCTTCATTCAATTGAATCTGTTCACACTCCACGCCCCCGTAAACCATGGCGCCAAGCCGGCCGTTCCCGACCGGCAGCGCCTCCGTCCAGACGCGCGCGGGCCTTCCATACCGAAGCTCCACCAGACGTTCCTCCTCCATGAATTGCATGTTTGCCTAAAGCAAATGTATCCGCTCGGAAGAGGAGCGTCAAGGCTTTTAACCCGCATTTAACCCGCGATAACGGCATGATACGATTCAGGTACGCGAACGTAATCGAATACGCGCCGCCCGTCCGCATCCGTATGCCATTTGACTTCGACGAGTCCTCCGGCAAGCGGAACGGCCCCTTCGGCTTCCGTGACCTCTGCGGTCAGCACTCGGATGACGACTTCGCTCGATCCTTCTTCCGGAAGCTGGATGCCCAGCACATGGCGGGAGAGGAAATACGTCGGGCACGAAGACCAGGCGTGGCACAAGCTGTTCGACAGATCGAAGTACTCCGGCGTCTGCTTCAAGCCCTGCTGCAGGAACCAGCCCCAGCCTTGGCGCATCATGCGTTCCGCGGTTTCCGCGAGTCCGAGCTCGTACAACCCTTCGAAAATATAAAAGGAGAAGCTCGGCGACACGTATACGCCGTCCTCCGGACCATAGCCGTTCACGAACAAGGAGCGAAGCGATCGGGCGACATGACTCGTGACGCGCGCAAGCTGCGTTTCCGTCACGATGCCCGCCCGTGCCGCGAACAAGCTGGCATGCGCGGAGTGCGTGGACCGCTCCAGGTTATCGCCGTAGCAGCCTTTCTCTTCATCCCAGAACTTCGCGCGGATCGCCGGCGCAACGATCGCGATTCGCCGTTCCAGCTCAGCGCGATCCTCGTCTTTGCCGATTGCAGCCGCAAGCTTGGCGGCGCTCTGCAGGGCGATGAGATACGTGCAGCTGAATACGCAGTGAATGCCGGTAATCGCCATGTAGCCTTTCGTGATGGCGAGATCGCCATGGAAACCGCCGTAATGCGCTTTAATGCCGCGTTTCACGTCCCATTCCGCATCCAGCAGCATATCTTCCCGTTCGTCCGCCAGCTCATGGAACCAAGACATGTTGCTCATCATCGCATCCCAATACGTCTCGATAAGCCCGCTGTCCCCCGTCTGCGCGTAGTACGCATAGAAGCCCTCCAGCGCGTTCAACGCGAAATCCGAGATCGTATAATCGCCGGTGTTCGGGTACACCGCCCGGAATTTACGCGTCTCGTCCGGCGATTGCCCCATCAGCTCCAGACTGCGGCGCATCAAGGCATGATCGCCGAAGACGGCCAAATTGTTGTGATATTGAATGATCGTGTCGCGAATATATTGACCGCGTTCGCGCGTCACGCAGTCCGTATACGCATCCTCCATATTGACCGCTTCCGTCCGCACGCCCATCGCCCAAATTTGCTCCAGCAGCGGATCGGAACAACGGAAGCTCCCTTTCTCCTCGACCGGATAGCTTGCCGAACGGAGATCCAATTCCCGAACCGATACGTCCCGCTGCGGATTCCGGACGGTTAGCTGCACGTAACGGAACCCTCTCGGCTGCGTCAATCGCCAATCGAGTGCTTCCCGCTCCTCGTCGCCGTAAGCACGATCGCCGAGCCCGTACCAATGATAATGACGGAGATGCTTGCCATCCTCGTTCAAATGCTCGCCGTAAGTCAGATCGACAGCGGCGCCTCCCGCGCCTTCCAGCACGATCCGCGGCGACACGAGCCGCGTCATGCCGAGATCGAGCAGCAGCGAGAACCCCGCCGGATAGCGTTCCAGCGGGAACGAGACGTTCGTCAGGTCCGCCGCGTCCAGCTTCTCGACCGGTTCGCCGTAGGTATCCCAGCCGCTCGACATCGTCGGGCTTTGCCCTTGCTCTTCCCGGCCGACCTCGACCCAGCCGCCGACGGCCGCCAGCTCCTCTTCCGAACCGTAAGGCGCTTGAATACCGCTCAGCTCCTGCTCGAATACCGCCTCCGACACGACCGGAGATCTTCTGAACAAGGCCCCAGCCGCCGGGGTCCGGTCAGCCGAGACGATGAAGCCGGCGTTCTTCGGCAAAGCGACATAATGATGGTGCATATCCTGCAGCGCGCCCGTCTCGGCGAAATAATGATTCCATCCTTTGCGGAAATGCACGCGATGATTGAGCCGCATGCTCTTGTTCGGCGAATACAAGCCGGACGCGATCTGCTCGCCGTTCAGCCATGTTTTCTGATAAAACAAACCTACCGTCGCCCAAGCATCTTCCGGCGAATAGATCCACGTTGCAACCGCCATAAACGTACTCGACTGGTTCGGTTCGTGGATTTCGTTCACATGCGGCATCGGGACGCTGAACGAATAGATGTCTTCGTCCGGCGCAAGCGGCAGCACGTGCAGCACTTTCTCGATTGAAACCCGCTCCCCCGACATGAACGGAATCGCGCGGGGCTCCGGCTTGCCCCATGCGGCTTGGTTCGCCAACAGCGTCCCTGCCGGCCAACTCGCATCGTCGAATTCCGCACTCGCCCAGCCCGGCGCATCCAAGCGCTGGTCATAGCAGTCGCCCGCCTTCAGGAACAGGCTGGACTTCGCTGCATAGCGGTACGCCTTCGCCGCTTCGGCCTTCCATTCCGCACGGCCCGTCGTCACATCGACCGTCGCGCCGCCGGCCGTCCGAATCCCGCCCCATGCTTGGAATCCGCCTTGCGACTTCATCGTGATGAACGTTTTATGCCCGACATAGTTGACTTGCACGGCGATCGCGTTGCGGCCGGGGACAAGCCATTCCCTGAGATCATGCGTGTCGTAAACAGGATGCGCGGGATCGAACCGCACGCCGCCGTTCTGAACGAACCTTCCGTTCACGAACAGCTGATAGGTCGTGTCGGCAAATAGATGCAGCAGCGCTTCTTCCGGCTTGTCCGCCAGCTCGAACGTCAGTCTGAATCTTGCGTACGCATTGCGTTCCTGCCCGCTTTCGTCATACCAAATGGCCTTCGCCCCTTGCTTGTCCACGCTTTCCGTTCCCATGTTCACGATTTCGGCACGCTCCCTTGTTCGCCTCGTTATTCCTTCGGCTTTACTTCTGTTTGTAGTCCATTATACTGAATGTAACCGTTATCGAACGGGGCTGTTCCGGACAAAAGACCGGGCAATTCCGGACATCAACACCACTGAGAGGAGAAGCTCGATGCGAATGACGAAACGCATGCTGGAAGGCAAAATGCTCTATACGGACAAGCTGCCGATCTATGTCAGCCGCTCCGAGGAAGGCTTCTACATCGAGCAGCACACGCATGATTTCGTGGAAATCATTTATGTGGAGGAAGGCACCGGCTTCCACTATATCGAGGATGAACTGGTGCGCGTCCGCCGCGGGGACGTGTTCTATCTGCCCGTCGGCACGTCGCATATTTTCCGGCCGTCCGGCCAGCCGCCGGCGCCGAAGCTCGTCGTCTACAATTGCGCCGTCGACGCGGCCTATTTGGAGCAGCTGCGGACGCTCCACGGATTGGCGGCGCCGGTCTCGCAGTCCGAAGATTCAGCGGCGGCCGCGAAGCCATGGTTCGCCTTCGAGGATCAAGCCGAAGAAATCGGCGCGATCTTCCGCAGCATGCTGCAAGAGTACAAAGGCCAGCTGCCCGGCTGCAAAACGGCGCTCACCGCCTGGGTGCTGCTGCTTCATGTCAAATTATTCGAGCGCAGAGCCGTCCCGCCATCCGATTCTGCCGGCGCCCAAATGATAAGCGCGATAGCCTGGGTGGACCAGCATTGCACGGACAGCGGCGTAACGCTGGAGCAAGCCGCGGCTGCGGCGGGGATCGGCGAAAGGCATTTTCGCCGGCTGTTCAAGCGGACCACGGGGCGGACTTTCCTCGAATACGTGCAGCAGCAGCGGGTCAGCCGCAGCTGCGCGCTGCTGGAGACGACCGACAAGAGCGTCGCGGAAATCGCCGAGCTGGCCGGTTACAAGGATCAGAAGAGCTTCAATCGCGTGTTCAAGCAGCACTGCGGCTGCGCGCCGTCGGCCTACCGGCGCGTCCGGCGCTGAGCCTCTGCCCGTTCGCTCGCTGTATCGCTATCTCGCATATCGCGCTTTCGCTCTTACGCCCTATCGCTCTTCCACGCTCGCCCATGATCTCATAGACCCATGCCCATTTCTTTACATATCCTTATCTTCCATTTATGATCAAGATAAAGCAGAAGCGTTTATTCGAAGGAGATGAATGAGAGTGGAGATTCATATCCAAGAATTATGGCAGCAGGTCTTAGATCGCATGAGGACCAAGATAAGTAAACCAAGCTACGACACTTGGTTAAACGCTTCTAGAGCCGTTCTATTTGACGAATCGAGATTAATCGTGAGCGCCCCGACGAAGTTCGCTCAGGAATGGTTAGAGAACCGGTACGTGAATTTGATCCAATCTACCGTGCACGAATGTTTCGATCGTCATGTCGAGGTCACGATTACCATCGAGCAAGAAACGGCCAAGCAGGCAGCGGATACGGAAGCGAGAATTCCCCTTCCCGCCGAGTCGGATCAAGCGCCCGTGATGACGCTTAACCGCAAGTATACGTTCGAGACGTTCGTCGTTGGCGCAGGCAACCGTTTCGCGCACGCGGCTGCTCTCGCGGTTGCGGAATCGCCCGGCAAAGCCTACAACCCCCTCTTCTTGTATGGCGGCGTCGGACTCGGGAAGACGCATTTAATGCATGCGATCGGACACTATGTATTGGCGCATAAACCGAATGCCACGGTACTCTATTTGACATCGGAGAAATTCACGAACGAATTCATAAACGCCATTATGAATAACCGCGGACAAGCCTTCAGGGACAAATACCGGAACATCGACGTCCTGCTGATCGATGATATCCAGTTCATCGCAGGCAAGGAGCAAACGCAAGAAGAGTTCTTCCACACGTTCAATTCGCTCCAAGAGGAAGGCAAAGCGATCATTATTTCCAGCGACAGGAAGCCCAAAGAAATACCGACGCTCGAAGAGCGGCTGCGATCGCGCTTTGAATGGGGGCTGATTACCGATATCCAGCCACCGGAGCTCGAGACGCGAATCGCCATTCTTTGCAAGAAAGCGAAGGCCGAGCAGCTGGACATCCCGGACGAAGTCATGGCCTATATCGCCAACAATATCCATACCAATGTCCGCGAATTGGAAGGCGCGCTCATTCGCGTCATCGCCTATTCCTCGCTGATCAATCAAGATTACAGCGTTCAGTTGGCCGCGGAAGCGTTGATCCATATCATCCCCTCCGAATCCTCCCGCATGGTCTCCATCCAGAAGATTCAACAGGAGGTAGCGGAATATTACGGGTTGCGGACGGAAGAACTGAAGGAGCGCAAGCGAACCAAGCCGGTCGTTTTTCCAAGGCAGGTTGCCATGTATTTAGCGAGAGAACTTACCGACAGCTCCCTTCCGAAGATCGGCGAGGCTTTCGGCGGACGGGATCATACGACCATTATTCATGCGCATAATAAAATCGCGAAAACCGTTCTGCAAGATCCGGACTTCATTCAAATCGTGACGTTATTGACCGAGCGAATAAAAAATCAGTAAAACCCAAAAAAGCTGCCAAGCAGGACGGTTCGACACCGTTTCTGCCTGGCAGCTTTTCTATTCTTCGCGCCTAAATGCGCAATTAGAATACTTTCGTCGTCCACGATTCGCAGTTCCATGTTTCGGTCACGACATCGCGGTAAAATTCAGGTTCATGGGAGATCAGCAGGATGCTGCCCTTGTAGGCTTGCAGCGCGCGCTTCAGCTCTTCCTTCGCATCGACGTCCAAGTGGTTGGTCGGCTCGTCGAATACGAGCAGGTTCGTCTCGCGGTTGATCAGTTTGCACAGGCGAACCTTTGCCTTCTCGCCGCCGCTTAACACGGCGATCTTGCTCTCGATATGCTTCGTCGTCAGGCCGCATCTGGCCAGCGCCGCGCGTACTTCGAACTGGTTCATCGAAGGGAATTCATTCCAGACTTCATCGATGCAAGTGTTGTAGTTGGCGTCTTTGATTTCCTGCTCGAAATATCCGACCAGCTGATGCTCGCCGCGTTGAACCGTCCCGGAGATCGGCGTGATCTCGCCGAGGATGCTGCGGAGCAGGGTCGTCTTCCCGATGCCGTTCGCGCCGACGAGGGCGATCTTCTGCCCGCGCTCCATGCGCAAATCGAGCGGTCTGGACAGCGGCTCGTCGTAGCCGATCACAAGCTGGTTCGTTTCGAAAATCAGCTTGCCCGACGTCCGGCCTTCCTTGAAGCTGAACTGCGGTTTCGGCTTCTCCTTCGCCAGCTCGATGACGTCCATCTTGTCGAGCTTCTTCTGGCGGGACATCGCCATGTTCCGCGTTGCTACGCTCGCTTTGTTGCGGGCTACGAAGTCCTTCAAGTCCGCGATCTCCTGCTGCTGGCGCTTGAACGCCGACTCCAGCTGCTGTTTCTTCATCTCGTAGACTTGCTGGAAATGATCGTAGTCGCCGACATAGCGGTTCAGCTCTTGATTTTCCATATGGTAGATCATGTTGATGACGCTGTTCAGGAATGGAATATCATGGGAGATGAGGATGAACGCATTCTCGTATTCCTGCAGGTAGCGCTTCAACCACGTGATATGCTGCTCGTCCAGATAGTTGGTCGGCTCGTCGAGGAGCAGAATGTCCGGTTTCTCCAGCAGCAGCTTCGCCAGCAATACTTTCGTCCGCTGGCCGCCGCTCAAGTCCGTTACGTCCTTGTCGAGGCCGATATCCGTCAGGCCGAGGCCGCGCGCGGTCTCTTCGACCTTCGCATCGATCATGTAGAAATCCTGGTTCGTCAGCGTATCTTGAATCGTGCCGACGTCTTCCAGCATCTGCTCCAGCTCTTCCGGCGTCACTTCGCCCATGCGGCCGTACATGTCGTTCATTTCCTGTTCCATGTCGAGCAAATATTGAAACGCGCCCTTCAGCACGTCGCGAATCGTAAGTCCGCGCTGCAATACCGCATGCTGGTCCAAATACCCGACCCGCATCCGCTTCGACCATTCCACTTTGCCGTCGTCCGGCTGAAGCTTGCCCGTAATGATGTTCATGAAGGTGGACTTGCCTTCGCCGTTCGCGCCGATCAGTCCGATATGTTCGCCTTTCAGCAGCCGGAACGATACGTCGTTGAAGATCGCCCGGTCGCCGAATCCATGGCTGAGCCGTTCTACGTTTAATATACTCATGTATGACACCTTTTCTGTTAGACTTTTTCCTCGTTATATTATAGCGTTACGCCTTTGACAACTCAATGAGAAATCGTCAATTTCCGCAGTTCCGCCTTTCAATCAAAAAGGACGGCCCGTCAAGGACCGTCCGTGCCATCGGATGCGGTTTTTGAAATCAACCATCAATCGCCGACTCTAGGCCGGATCGGATCGCAGTTCGGGCTCGGCACCAGTCCGAGCGCGGCAAGCTTGCCCAGATAATAGCATTCTTCACGCAGCATATGATCGGGAATGAGCGGTGACAGGCTATCGAGCACTTCATTCGTCAACTCCCACGATTCCAATTCGGCTAGGAAGCTTCGGAATAAGTTCATCTCTACATTCACGTCCTTATGAAACCGCCGGAAAGCCGGAAAATCCTGCAGCTGCGTACGCATATACCCGGCCAGCTCGATGCTCTTCAAGTACAGATCATCGAAATGCGTTGTAAACGTCCGGCCGCGTTCCTGAAGCCGTTTCTCGACAGGATCAAGATCGCCCGTGATCGTTGCGGCGTGAAAGGCAGCGTCGGTCAGCCATAACAGATCGTGATGCAGCGCGCCGAAGCAGGGCACCGGGTTCCCCTCTTCGAGCTCGCCGAGGATGCGCCGGTATTCCTCCAGTTCGTTGACCATATGGTTGATGAACGACGGCGATAGTCCGAACGTAAAGCCCCCGAGCAGCATCCGTTCCAGCAAATGCAGCTTGAAATTCCGCAGTTCCTCCGTAAGCGGGCATGCCTCTTCCGTAATGCCGGCGGCATCGGCATCGGACTGCGCGTTTCTGGCACGGGCCAGCAATTCGTCGAAAGCCCGAATGAACCGCCTGGCAATATCGATGTCCTTCGCTTCCGAGGGGGCCAGCGCGTTCAAGATAAACCGGCAGTGATCCCCCAAGATCTGCAGCCAAAACCGATGCTCGAATAATGCGTCGTCCTTCCCGTCCACGCAGCATCGCCGCCTTTCCCGTTCGTTATCGCCCGTCTAGCCTATGCTGGGCGGAAGGCGTAAATAACGGTTGGCGACCGATTATGAGGTGACGCCTCGGTTACCGAACCTCGCCCATGTCGACGATCCTAGTATGCACGTGCAGTTTGACTTCCGCTTTCGAGAACGCATTGCCCCAATCGTTCTGAACCTTCTTCCATGCCTGGTACTGATACGCGCGCGCATAGAGTCCGAGACCGATCGGGTCTACTTTATTCTTCTGGAGCTTGGCGACCAAGGCATCCATCTCGGTCAAGAGCTGCTTGTCGATTTGATTTTGCAACTCCTTAATATTCTTCATGTCGAAAGCGAATAAGCGTTCCGTCAATCGGATCGGGAGGCCGATATCGAGATCGAAATGCATTTTGCCATCCTTGAACGCGGTTTTCACCTTGCGGTCGACATCGAGCACATAGAAACTAATCCCGTCCAATTTGAAGACTGATTTATTCCCCTTCGCCTCTTCCGGCAGAAAGACGGTGAGGGACAGGTCCGCTTTCTTGTCGTCCTGCACGATCTGAAGCAGTTCCGTTTCTAGCAAATTGATCGAGGTCACGTAAAGTCCTTCGTGATCTAGCAGCGCCGACCGGTCTACAACGACTTCCCGTTTGGTCTTGCGCAGCTGCGCCATATCCGGCGTTCTCCCGCGCTCGAACATCTGCCGATGGAATTCCCACAGCGACGTTTCCTCGATTAAATTCCGTTTGTGCGCCGTGTCCATCAGCTTCGCGATATGCAGCGACATCCTCCGTTTGTTCGGCGGCGCGAAATACATGACGTCGGCGACCGAGCCGTCGACGACGACGAGGCGGGCATTGATGCGGGTTTTGGAATCGCGGTAGAACAAATCAAGCAGGCGTGTCCATCCGGGCTGCTCGATGACTTTCTTGCCGATCAGTATATTCTGCAGCTTCCCTGTCGCAAACAGCGCCGACACGCGGCTTTCAAACCCGCCTCTGGCATCCCGAAGCGTGAGCGAATTGACCTGCGTCACCTCATTCTTGTCTTTCGCTTCCTTGCTGAAGACCGGGCTTGATGAATAGACGACGAGATTGTTGTCCTTATCCAAATCGACGCCAAGCATCAACACGAGCGTGATATCCTCCAGATTGATGCGGTCCCTGCAGCCGGGAAGCAAGAACAACGCGGACAGCGCGAACAGCAGCATGACGGCCCGCTTCATCATTGCCGGCTTCATGCCTGCCACCTCTTGAACTTCAACATGACGGACAGCACGCACCATAGACAGGCCGGGAACGCAAAGGCAATTGCAATGCCCAAGCTGCTGAACCATTTCAGCGCCTCCGCGTTCTCGTTCCAGCCCGGATTCAATATCATCGTTGTCAAGCACATGCCGACGAGGAAGGCGACGATGTACCATTGCAGTTTGCCGATGGAGAAGAGCTGCTTCGTGCAGTACACCGACATATACAGCGCAGGAATCCATGTTTTGGAGATGATCAGCAAATACCACGTCAGCATGATGATATCGAACCGTTCCATGAACCGGAATTCAATGATCTTGACCATGGAAATCACGGCGTCGTTATACTGGGTAATCTGATCCGGACTGTAGACGACGAAACAGACGATCGTAATAAATAAATAGATGAGCAGCGTGTAGGTGTTCGCAATAACTACGCCTAGAGACGCGTACTTCTTCTTGTCCAAGTTCGGGTAGATAAAGAACACGATTTCGAAGCCCTGGAATGATAGGATCGTCGTGGGGACCGTTCGAAAGACGGGCATCCAGCCCTCCTTGAGCACCGGAAGAAGATGCAGCCAATTCGCTTCCCTCAGCAGAATAGCCAGGATGATTAACATCCATAGCGAGCTGAAGACGACGATTTCGGAATAACGGCCGATGACGCGCACCCCTCCTTTGATGATCAAGTAGGCAGGCGGCATGAACAGCACCATAAGCATGTAGGTTTGGGTTTGCTGCATGATCCAGCTTTCGATCAGCAGCACCATCCGATCAAGAATCAGGTATGCGTAGAGCGTCCCGTACAAGCCGAAGACCACCATGGCCAGCCGGCCGATCCATTTGCCGAAGTAATGCGAGATGAGCTCGATTATCGTACCTTTCGGGTACTTCTTCATGATTTGAACGACGATCAAGCTGGCCAGCATCGAGCTCGCCCAGCCGAAGATCAGCGCGATCCAGCCGTCCGTGCCGCTGATTCTCGCCATATCCGAAGGCAGCGACAACGCCGCGACGCCAAGCTGCATGCTGTGTATGATCAACACGAATTGCGTTATCGTGATCCGGTTTTGCTTGCTGTCGGGTAGTAGACTAGCTGCGATGCTCATTTTCCTTCTCCTCCTTGACCTCCCGTGCCCATCCTGCGCTTCTGGAGCGAACGCACGCTTCGCGGACGCTTGATCATCAAACGCAGCGGCAGCCGCACGAACATGTCCTTCCAGTCGCTGACCCGCATAGGGGCCATCGGCGAGCTGAATGATTCGCCCAATGAACGCATGCTGATGATTCTCGCCAAGATGAACATGAAGCAAACGATCAGTCCGATGACGCCTAAGAGCGAAGCCATGACCATGACCGGAAATCGAACGAGCCGAATGGAAGCCGCCATATCGTAATTGGGAATAATGAACGACGCGACGGCCGTCGTCGCGACGACCACGACCATCAGATTGCTGACGATGCCCGCTTGGACGGCCGCTTGGCCGATGACGATGCCCCCGACGATGCCGACGGTTTGCGCGACGGGAGCCGGAAGCCGAACCCCCGCTTCCCGGAGCATTTCCAGCGTGATCTCCATGATCAACGCCTCGATGAAAGGGGGAAACGGCACCGAAGCGCGGAATTGTCCGATCGATAGAATCAAATCGAGCGGAATGATTTCGTAATTGAACGAAATGGACGCGATATAGAGCCCTGGCAGGAATAGAGCGATAAAACACGCGAAGAACCGGAGGATGCGAAGAAAACTCGCGACTGGCCAACGCGAGCTGTAATCGTCGATGCCATGGAAGAACGATATGAAATTGGCGGGCGCGATCAGCACGCTGGAGGAACGGTCGACGACAATGACGATCCTCCCTTGCAGAAGCTGGGATGAAGCCGTATCCGGTCTTTCCGTCGTAATGAACTGCGGGATCATGACCATCGTCTGGTCCTCGACCAATTCAGCCAGCTCGCCCGTATTGAGGATGCAGTCTACGTCCAGCGCAAGCAGCCGTTCCTCCATCGTAGAGATAAATTCGGGCTCGGTCAGATCTTCTAAGTAAAGGAGCGAAACGCGGCAAGGCGCCCTAGCGCCGATCAAATATTCTTTGATCTTGAGTTCTCGGGTCGGCAGATAGCGCCGGATCAGCGCGATATTGGCTTCGCCGGTCTCCACGAAAGCTTGGTGGGCGCCCTTCAGCGAAGCTTCGATCTGCGAATCGGTAATCGCCCGCTGCGGCCATCCCTGGGTGTCCATCTCGTAGCCGCGTTCCATGCCATCAAGAAGAAGGACGCTCCGTCCGTTCAAGACGGCCCTTTCCAGCTGCATCCACGTGCTGCATATCATCAGCTTGCCAACCGTTACCGGAAGATAGCTTGTAGGGCTTCCTTCCGGTTCAAGCAGCAGCAGTTCCCGCAGGATGTTGTTGTTGATCGAATTCTTGTCCGATAAACCGGAGAAATAAATGAGTGCCGCTTCCCTGCCTGTCTTCTGGTACCGAAACGTGCGCACGACGATATCCGGCGCATGGCTGAACACTTGCTTTAGCATCGCCAAGTTGCGTTTGAGGTCGGCCGCTAGCGGGCCATGATCATCCATTGTCGTGTTGTTTGCCGATTGACCAGATTTCATTCCAGCGCTGAACAACTTGTATAATTGATGGAAAATGGTCATTATTGCCTCTCCTTCCATAACTCCGTTCTTTCATTTTGCCATTTGGCACCAATCATTATGCGCGGCTCCCAGCGCCTGGCGCTTCAAGGTCATGGCGGCAGCGCAAACAAGCCGGCAGCGAATGGCTGCCGGCTTTACGCAGAGAAGCAGCCCGCAAAGGGCTGCTTCTCTTACTGAATATGATCCCCGGTTACAGTTTCTTTCCTTTGCCCGTAATGATTTTCAAGACGCCGTTCTCCGGCTTGATGGTATATTTCACGCTGTAGGTGCTTATGACGGTGTCGCCGCTCTTCTTGTCCTCATAGGCTTCGATCACAGCCGTGAGCTGCGCGGACTGCGAATCGGCCGATGTGACCGTTACTCGCGTTACGCTGACGGCCAGCGTATACAGATAGCCTTTGCGAAACGCTTCGTACGACGTCTTCGTCTGCCAGTCGCTGCCGAGCAAGCTGTACGCCGTGACGTAGTCTTTGCTCCCAAGCGCCTCATAGAAGCTGCGCACCGTATATTCCGCCCCGCTCGACATCGTTTCTTTCGTGAATTCGCCTTCGTCTAACGCATCGCCTGATCCGGCCGTGTCGGCAGCAAGCTTGGAATCGGGATGCTGGCTCCAATCCTCGATCATCGCTTTCGCTTGCCCGATCGGAATGCTGAAGCCGATGCTCCCTTGTTCCTCGCCGGCCGAATTAATGCCGATGACCTTCCCGCTGGACTTCAGCACGAGCGGCCCGCCGCTGTTGCCGTGCGTAATCGGAGCGGAGATCTGATAGAGGCCTTTATAACTTGTCTCCTCAATGTCGAAATCGCGGTTCAATCCGCTGATGATGCCTGTCGTTACCGTATTATCAAGGCCGAGCGGGCTGCCGAAGGCGATAACCTCATCGCCGATATCGATCTTCGCTCCCGCGTCGATCTCCAGCGGCTCCCTTCCAGACAGTCCATCGGCGCGTATAAGCGCGATATCCTTCTCCGGATTGACGCCGATCAATTTGCCCGTATAGAGGCTGCCGTCGGACGCCTTCACTTTAATGCCTTGCGCGTCGGCGACGACATGCGCATTCGTGACGATATCGCCTTTGCTGTTATAGATAAAGCCGGAACCGGTAGCCTTGCCTTCATATGTCGTCACTTCGACGGCAACGACCTTCTTCTGATCGCCCTGAATGACGGTCTTCAGATCCGGCTTGGCGGCTGAAGTCTTGACGACCGCGCCCGGCTTGCCGAGGGCGGAGGAAGCCTCTACGACCGGATCGTTCCACTTGTCGTTCAGCACGTATACCGACACCGCTCCCCCTGCGAGGATAAGGGACGATAAGATAATGGAAAGCCATGATTTCATTGCGCGTTCCTCCTCTATTCCAGCTGCCATTCCATGTTCGTTACCGAAACCGAATACATGGAACCGTCATAATAATAGCTGTTATCGAACGTTGCCTTGTCGCCGATCGCCAGATAATACGGCGTTACATAAACCGTATCATGATAGATCACGTTGCCGTAGGCGTCCTTCAAATCATAATAAACCGTCACGGAGCTGATCGGCCGCGTAGCCGCGTTCTTCACTTCTCCGTCGATTTGGAAATACCCGTAATCGTTGAGTCCGGCATGAAGGGATACCAGCTGGATCCCTTTCGTCCTGTTGTTCATGTCTTCCTTCGTGGAAGCTTCGACCGCCTGCTCGATACGCTTCTGCTCCGCTTCCTCGAACGCCTTCTGCTTCGCTTGGATCGTCTTCTGCAGACCGAGCAATTTCGCGTTCTGCGCATCCTGCTTGAGCGCGTCGGCAACGATCGCCAGCGCCTTCTCGAAATTCCGGCTGTTCAATGCCGACGAAGACGATTCGTACGACAGATCGACGATCTTCTGTTTCACGTTCTTGACGGTACTCGCCGCGGCTGGCCCGGAATACGGCTTTAACGTCTCCAACAGCGGCAGCAGCTCGTTCACGGTCTTCTTCGCGGCGATGCTGTCCTTCACCTGGCCAACGACGAAGGCCTCCTCCTTGGCTGCCGTCTGCGATACCAGCTTCTTATAGATCGCCCCGTCGCGGGACGCAATCGTCTTCTGGAGCGAATGAATGTCTTTGATCGCTTGATCGTATTGCTTCTTCTGCGCCTTGGCATCCGCCGCCTTCAGACTATCGTCCAGCTTCATGACGTCGGTGAGCACGGACTGGTCGGCCAGCAGCACGGCGTGCGTCGGACGCAGTTCGAGCGCCTGCTCGAATTGCGCCTTGGCTTCGGCGTATTTTCCATTCAGCGCCAACGCTTCTCCCGACCGCAGCAGCGCGTTCGCCTGCTTCGATTGATGCTGTTGGTACAGGTAATCGCCGGCTCCGCCGATCCCCGCCGCCAGCAAGCAGCTGATCGGGAGCAAATACGTCCAAGCTCGCGCGCGCTTACGCTGACGCGGTACTTCTCTATCATTCGCCGTCCGGGCAACGGTCACCGCGTCGTGACGGTAATGGCCGTCATCCATGACCGCGGCGACAGCCGTCTCTTCCGCACCTGCCTGCAATTCGGCTTCCGCGGCAGACGCACCCGGTTCATCATGAATCGGCGAGCCGCAATGGTTGCAAAACCTGCTCTTCGCGGCAATCGAGCCTCCGCATTGTGTACAAAACATTTCTCTTCCCCCATGGCTCTATTTAGTAAATATTGTGAAACAGCTTTCCTTAATTCGACATTTTACTTGAAATTCCTGTTTTTCCCTCTCCGATTTCATGAAAAATTTAGGGAATGAGACGCAAAAAAGCCCGCGGACTGCATCCGCGGACCTATTTGTCATATAGGATTTTGGGTTAGTTAGCAGGAATGGCCGAAGCGACCTAGCTGCCGCTCATCAACTCGCGAAGCAGCCGGAACGCGTCGTGCAGCTTGTCCTTCGGTATGGCGCGGTAACGATCGCCCAGGCTGATCTCGTAGTAGCAGCTTTGATCCGAGACGGCGTTGATATTGTGCGTCAATCCTACGCCGGTCTGCTCGCAGACCGAGATCATCAGCCGTTCGGCCGCTTCTTTGGACAAGTCCACATGCACGTGGAACATATTGGATACCGGAACGGCCGGCCTCGTCGTAACGGCCTGGCAGCCGTTATACAATGCGGCCAGTTCGACGGCGTCCCGATAATATTGCTCCATCTTCGGCAGGCGTTCCTTGAAATAGCGCGAAGCCGGGACGATGTACGGATATAGGCTGATCAAGTCGCCGCCGTGCCTGCGCTTCCACACCTTGGACGCCTCCGTAAAGTCGGTGTCTCCGGCCAGAATCGCGCCGGCGATGCCGCCGATGCCCTTATAGAACGAGATATAGACGCTGTCGAACAAGGCGCAGACTTCAGCGGCGCTCTTGCGGTAATACGGCAGCACTTCGAACAGCCTCGCGCCGTCCAGGTGAAGCTTGATCCCCCGTTTGCGGCAGTGGGCCGAGATGGCCTCCACTTCCTCGAAGGCCGGCAGCTGGCCGCCGATCTCGCGCTGAGGCAGTTCCAGCAGCAGGCAGGCGACGTCGTCCGGCAAACCTTCCACGTCCTTCAATGTGATCAGGCTGGTCTTATCCGCCAGCAGCACGGGCTCGAGGCGGTGCAGCTCCCTCAGGCCGTTCTGCTCATGAATCTCCAAGTGACAGAGCGGATGGTAGGCGACCTTCGTCTTCCCGCTCCGGTCGCTCCAGATCCGCAGGGCGATCTGCTGCGCCATCGTTCCGCTTGGGAAGAACACCGACGACGTCTTCCCGAGGTACTCCGCCATTTCCGTTTGAAATTGTTCGATTACTGCGCCCGAGCCGTATGTATCGCTGTCCGTGCCGCCGTCGATTCCCTGGAAAGCCTCAAGCAGGACGCCGACGTTCCGTTTGCCGTGTCCTCCCACGGGATAGAGCGATTCGTTAAACGCTTGCTGCAATGTCTTGGTGTCGTTCATAAGTAGGCTCCTTCATTCAGCTTGCCGCATTCGCTGCGTGCCAAGCTCTTTCGTTATCGTCTATGATTTTCCTAAGACTGTACCACTATACTTACTCCTCTGCCTAAAGGCAAACGCCCTCCTCGACAAAATCAGCACTGGTCCCAGTACAACCCGGACGCTTCCGACATATGATATCGTACGCAATTACTCTTCCCGCGGGGAGGTGATTTCAAATGACATTCGCTCCTACTGACTGGATGCTGTATTCGATGTGGATCGTTATGGGTGCCATGGGCTTGAATTTCTTGCTCGGCCTCTATCAATCGCTCAAAGCCAGTACGTTCTCCAGCGATTTGATCACGAACTATCTCAAGGATCTTGTGATGCTCGTACTCCCAATGTTCATGCTTGCCAACATGACCCTCCTCGACAATACCGGATGGATCATGGAAACTGCGTACTACGTCGCTGCTTTCGGGGTTGTCGTCAAATATCTGATGGATTTGAAAAACAAATTGTAATCGTATACAGGACAGCTGCCGCTACCATCGGCAGCTGTTTTCTTGTGCGCCGGCAGCGCCAGCCGTCTTGTCAGCGGCAGGCAAATATGATAAATAAGTAAAGACATCAAGCTGAGGAGAGGTTGTATTGGCACAACTCTATTATAAATACGGAACCATGAACAGCGGCAAATCGTTCGAAATCATCAAGGTCGCTCACAACTACGAAGAACAAGGCAAGCGGGTCCTTATTTATTCGCCGTCCTTCAGCGCCCGCGGGACATCGCAGCTGGTCGGCTCGCGCGTCGGCTTCGAGCGCGAAGCCATTCCCGTCGACGACGACACCGATTTGTACGCGAACGTCAAATCCCATCTGTCCACGTCGGGGCCGAAGCAGATTTACTGCGTGCTCATCGACGAGGCGCAGTTTCTGAAGAAACACCATATCTTGGCTTTGACGCGGGTCGTCGACGAACTGAACATCCCCGTCATGGCGTTCGGACTGAAGAACGATTTTCAAAACCAGCTCTTCGAGGGCAGCTACAATCTGCTCGTGCAAGCCGACAAAATCGAGGAAATCAAGACGATCTGCTGGTATTGCGACCGCAAAGCGACCATGGTCATCCGATTCCTGGGCGGCAAGCCGGTCAACGCCGGCGAGCAGATCCAAATCGGGGGCAACGAGGATTACAAGCCGGTTTGCAGGCGCTGCTATAATCAAGCTTTCCGTGCCGTCGATACCGCATTGGATTCGGATTCGGCGCCTAATAACGGAAGCTAAATAGATCCGAATCGTAAGCCAGCCGGGATTATCCGGTTGGCTTTTTTTTCGCCGCGTCAGCAGCTCTTCAGCCGACTATAATCTTCACGTAGAATTCTTTTGACTTCCTATTCAAGTCGCTTTACAGTGGAAGAAATATGAAATTCAGGAGGCTTTTATGTCGGCTCAACATGCAAAACAGCCCGTCACGGTTCCCTTCACGTCGATGCGGCAATTGATCGGTCCGCTGCTTGCCATCATCGTCGGTATTTTCATGGTTATTCTGGACAGCACGGCCGTAAACGTGGCGGTTCCGAAGCTCGTGGACGACTTCCACAGCAAGTTCGAAACGGTCCAATGGGCCATCTCGGGCTATGCGCTTGCACAGGCGGCTGTTATCCCCCTTGCCGGATGGATCACGGACCGCTTCGGTTCCAAGCAAATCTTCATCGTCTCGCTCGTCTTGTTCACGCTCGGCTCTATTCTGTGCGCGACGGCGCAATCCATCGACCAGCTCATCTTCTACCGGGTGCTGCAAGGACTCGGCGGCGGCATGGTCAGTCCGATCGCATTCGCGATGACGTATCGGTTCAGTCCGCCGGAGAAAGCAGGCTCCATCATGGGCTTGATGGGGATGCCGATTCTGCTGGCGCCAGCGCTCGGACCGATTATCGCCGGTTATTTGGTTGATAAAGTCAGTTGGGAATGGATCTTCTTCATCAACATTCCCGTCGGCATCCTCGGCGTCATTCTGTGCGCCTTGCTGCTTCCGAGCCTGCCGAAGAAAGCATCGACTTCGCTCGATATGCTGGGCATCATTCTCGGGCCGCTGGCGTTCTCCGGTCTGTCGTACGGTCTGAGCGAAGGCGGCACCAGCTGGACGTCGGACAAAACGATCATCGGTCTGGTCGTTGGCGTCGTGGCGCTCGCCGCCTTCATTATCGTGGAGCTCGCGCGCAAGAAAGAACCGCTGCTGGAATTGCGCGTCTTCCGCTCTTCCCTGTTCACGCGCGGCATTCTGATCCAATGGGTCTTGCAATTCGTCATGTTCGGCATCATCTTCTCCGTGCCCTACTTCATGCAGAAGCTAATGGGCATGTCCGCCTTCGAAGCGGGCATGTGGACGCTGCCTCAAGCGATCGCGGCAGGCGTATTCATGCCGATCGGCGGCAGGCTTTACGACCGGATCGGCGCTCGTCCGCTCGTGCTCATCGGCCTTACGATCGTCGGCGTCGGCGCCTTCTTGATCTCCCGCATCGATCCGTCGGACGACGCCATACAGTTCCTCGTTCCGCGCGCCATGCTCGGCATGGGCATGGGCTTGTCGTTCCTCGCGCTGAATACGCATTTGATCCAATCGGCGCCAAGCAATCTCGTCAGCCGCGTAACTTCGCTTACGAGCGCGGCGCAGCAAATTATGACGTCCTTCTCCGTCGCCGGTCTGACCACGATCATCGCCAACCGGACCGCTCACTACGTCAGCCGCGGAGATAAGCCGGTGCCCGATGCGATGTCGCATGGGTTCCACGATGCCTATCTCGTACTCGTCGGCCTCGCCGTATTCGGCCTGCTGTGCGCGACGACGCTTCGTCGTCCGAAGACCGAAGGTACGCAAACGCCCACTGCGCATGTGGTTGACATGGGGTAATGGGCATCTAGAAAGTGCATGACCGCCTACAACGCAAACGTTCCGAGCCTGAAGCTCGGAACGTTTTTGTGTTTTTGCAGCGCATCATAGGCTGGGCACGACTCAAGCAAGCCATCGAATTCGTATTCGCCTTTGACAAAGAATAAACATTCTCGAGCTTCTGCACGTTTAAAGGTTATGCCTCTCCATTGCAGACAAGGAGGATTCCTGTGCCGATACGGAGCAACCGAATAAGGATGACCATTGGTATCGTCTTAGTAATGACCGCATCCGCTATTATTTTCAGAGCCGCAGCTGCCCCAAGCACCCCTGTTGTTTCTAAAGTCTATAACGTAACGAGTTCTGCAGATTATGCCGTAAGCGGTACGGTCGGGGGACTCGTTAACTTCGCGGATTATATCGTAACGGGACACTACGTTTCGTTTCAAGAGAGTTGGAATATGGGGGAGCAATATTGGAGCGAAGTTTATCGATTTGTGATTGAGAAAGCTGACTTCGGTCATGTCGGCGGGACGATTTCCGTTGCAATACCGCATTACCGGCAAATCGACACGCGGATTGATGGCGAGACTTATTCTGTTCATCTGGATTTGCCGAATGATTCGCAGCCTGCGATCGGGGAACAATACGTACTATTCTTGAAACAAAATCAAAGGAAAGACAGCTATGGGCCGGCTGCAGTCCCATTCCAGGTTGAAATTAATCATGCCAAATTGGCCGAATTGAAGTACAACACCTATTCGAAAAGCAAAGAGTTGAAAACGAAAACAAACGATACCATTATCTTCTCCAGCGAATCCATTGATGTCGCGGCCATCGATGAAATCTCCGGATTAAGCGAGGCAGAGTTCAGACAACAGCTGTCAGCTGCCATCGCATCCAAAAGATAAATCCGAACCCAAAAATGACCGCTCCCCGGTATTCCACCGGGAAACGGTCACTTTGTTTGCACAGGAACAGCAATTCAAGCGCTATGACTTCGCGCTTAGATTTGCAGTTCCCGGCCTGCCGGATCCACATAACCATGGTTCTTCAGTCGCAGCGGACGAACGCGCTCCAGAAGCTTCACCAGCTGTTCCGCCGTTTCTACCGGATCGCCGGGCGCCCGCTCGCCGCCCATATCCGTTCTGATCCAGCCGGGATGGATGGCCAGCACTTGGAAGCCTTGCGGTTCAAGCTCTTTGCGGAGCTTCTCCGAGAAATACGTAAGGGCGGATTTCGACAGTCCGTACGGATAATCGCCTGCATATACAGTCGCGTACGCGCCTGCCTCGGAGGAGATGTTCATGATGGACGGCATGCTCGCTTTGCGAAGCAGCGGCATCAACGCTTGAACCATTTTGATCGGACCGAACAAATTCGTCTCGAACGACTCGGCTATATCGCCAAATTGCAGCGATTCAATCTTATCGTCGCGGCCGAGCAGGATCGCGGCGTTATTCACGAGCGCATCGACGGTCACGTCCCTCTGCTGCAATTCGTCCGCGAGCTGGCGGGCCGAAGCTTCGCTAGTCACATCAAGCTCGAACAACTCGATTTGCCCTTGCAGCGACGCCTCGAGTTTCGCGAAACGCGGCTCGGCCGCTGCTTTGTCGCGAACCCCTGCAATAATATGATGGCCGCGTTTTGCGGCGGCGATCGCAAGCTCGAACCCAAGTCCTCGGCTTGCTCCGGTGATGACAATATTCATGCGTTAATACCCCTCTCCCGAAAGTAGTCCAGTTCTATTATAACGCTTTCATTCGATCAGAAGCCACTTGGAAGGGATTTACAGATTCCCTTCCCGCTTCGATTGGACATACGATCCGGCGATCCGGCTAGTTCATGACGAGTTCGATATCGGCCATCCCTTTCGCGTACACGAAAGTAATCGGCTTCGGCAATTCCAGTCGCTGCAAATAAGTGATGCCGTTAACGGTCTTTGTTTTTTTCATGACCTGCGTCGTTGCCGTGACCGTATACGCCTGGCCTTCGATCATCCCTCCGAGTCCGAAATACCCTGCACCGATTACGGAAGTTACGGCCGTGGCTCTGCCATCGGAGGATACGGCAATGGTATTGCCGCTGGCATCCTTCAACACAACGCTCGCGCTGAGCGGATGCCCGGCATTGTCTTTGATCGTGCCGCGCAGTTGAATCGGATGGAGCGTCAAGGTGCCGAGATCGACGATCGCGCCGGAATATTCGAAAGCATGGGAGAACAGATCCGTATAATCGCCTAACGAAGGACGCGTCCAATGTGGCGTAATCACATCATAGGAATAATGCGTTCCCGCGACAAGACCGCGCAAGGCGAAACTGCCATCCGGCTGCACCGGAACATGAAATCGAACGGCTGGCCGGCCGCTATCCTTACTCTCCGACGTAACCATGATTGTCGCATTGTTAAACGGGGTTCCCGCTTCATTCACGAGCTTGCCCGCGGCCTGCGGGGCAGGCGCAGCCGTTAATCGAAGATCGTAGAGGACGGGTTCCCCGGTGCGATAAGTGAACGTATACGGAGCCGGAGCATCGAAGGAGCTGTACAGGTTCGCATTCAGATCGAACGATACCGTATAAGCAGCGCCGTCCGTCAGCGATTCGGCAACATACATGCCAGGCGCGTTCACTAATGGTACCGAATTGCCCGCATTCTCGAGTGCAAGAGGCTGCGAATAGCTGTCGATCGGATCGCCGTCCGGCGTTACGATTCGAAATACGGCGGCCGGATGGCCGAACGAAGTCAGCTGATCGCATAGGTTCCATCGCCGATAGCCGAACTGGCAAGGCCGAATGTCGGCATCTTCCGGCCAAGCGCCTTGTACCATGTAATCCTTGCCTTCCTCAAGCCCGTCGAAGCTGAAACGGCCGTCGGCCGTCGTCTTCGTTTCGGACATGAAATGATACACATTGACATCCAGGCGCATTAACCGTAGGGTCCGTGTACGGCCGTTATTATGGGCCACTTGTCCCTGCCAAGCATGTCCGGAACGAATGTCGATCTTATGCGCCGCCGCATCCCATAGCACGATATTGCCTGTCGCTTCCCCTATGAAACGAAGCGGCACGTAGACGGACGCGCCGTGCAGCACCGCAGGCGTATCCGTCGAAACCGGTTTGCCGTCGACGCTGGCATTCCGATCCCCAACGCGCAGCTCCAACGTCATCCAGTTATTCGCGCCTTTCACGGTCTGCGTCGCCGGATTCCATTGGACCGTCAACTGCAAGGCTTCGAAGATCGCCCGAAACGGTACCATCGTGACCCCCTTCTCGATGTAAGGCGCTGCCGGCATGGTGATTGGCACATCGTTCAAAGCAACCGATATCGCCGGCGTTTGGCTCTGCGCCCGCGCAGCCGGCGGAAGAATCGCGAGAACCAAGGTTAAACTTAGAAAAAGCATACCTAAATGACGCCGCATAGCCGCTCTTATCCCCTCCGGTAAATGGAATATTCCAGAAATCGATTATAGCCCACGCCTCTCCGTTATACCAGCCCGTTTCTTAAGCCTGCGACAGGCCGAATAAAAATAAAGAAAATGTGAAGGCGTATAAATACCTGCCTCCCATGGGCAGGCTAGTTTCTGTTGCCTTGAGCATCCAAAACATTCCAAGAGGAGGTGTACACTATGAACAATCCACAAAACCAAGTGTCCAAAGCCGACGTACAGTCCTCTGAGCTGAACAAGTTGCCTGTACCGGGTCAAGAAGACACCGAATTCTCCGCAGAAGATGCGGCTGAAGCATTCGAGCACAACAATGCTTCGCATAACGCAGCTCAAAACGAAGACGAGGAATAACCCATACGTCGTCTTATGCGGACGATCGAACGCCAACATGTCGTTCGCTCCAATTGCAGACAACGGAACAACGAAAGAAGCCTCCCGATTGCCGGGAGGCTTCTTCGTCGTTCCGCTTGCAGCTCACTTCAAATACGATCCGGCAAGCGCGCCGTTCTATTCCGATCTCGACGCTTCGGCCATCGCTTGCAGCTTCAGCACCGTGTTCCAATTACGCGTCGTCACGCCATCTCCCAGCTTGGCGAAGTTGCCTGCAAGCTTCGAATCGAGCACGCTCTGACCGTAGTGGCAGTAAACGGAGCTGCCGTCGACATGATACCGGTCCAACTCCGAGATGCCTGCTCGCAGCTTATCGAGCTGTTTCTCCGTCAGTGGCGAGTCGAGCACGGACAGATGGACGCTTTTCCCTTCCAGCCGCGCTTCCTCGGCATATGGACAGCCGGTAATAATGGCGTATAGTTCCGCTTCCGTGCGAATCAATACTTTCGCCACGATGCCCGAAACCCGCGTAATCGCTGCCTCGACCTCTTCCCGGACACGGCCTGCGCCGTGCTCGGACCGAAATACGACATTGCCGCTTTGAATATAGGTCTGCACGCGATCAAGACCGACGGCTTCCAGCTCCCGCTTCAAATCGGCCATCGTCAGCTTATTCTTCCCGCCAACGTTAATGCCCCGAATGAGCGCAATATAAGTCGTCATGGCAGCCACCCTTCTTGTACCTGAATTGTACCTGAATGACCCTAATATATCGCGCCTACGATTGGATTACAATGGAAGAGCCGGCTTGTTCCAAGATCCGTCCGTGCTCGTCTCCGTGCCCTACGCTCTATGCGAGAAGCTCCTTGCTTTGGTCTGCGGAAACCGTTTGACCAGCTCCGGAAGCGCGACGCCGATCAGCACCAGCGCAACCCCTCCCCACTGCAGCGCGCTGACGCGCTCATGCAGCACGATAGCTGATAACATGACGGCCACCGGCAGCTCTGAAGCGCCGAGAATCGAAGCCGCCCCTTCTCCGATATGGGGAATACCCGCCGCGAATAGCACAGGAGGTATAAAAGCGCCGAATAGGCCGAGCAGCAGCCCGAACACCAGCAAATGTCCCCAGATCAAGCCGTTGAACAGAAATGCCGGCGGGAACAGGATGAAGACGACGATCAATCCGCCCGTTATCATCCAGGCACTGCGGAACGCCGGCTCCGCGGAAGGTACGATCTTGCCGCTGGACAGCATGAACAACGAATAACTCAAGGCGGCGAGCAATCCAAGCACGACGCCAAGCGCATCGAAATGCGTCAAGCCTTGATCGACAATGCCTGCCGCGAACAGCGTTCCGATGAACAGCACGATAAGCGTGAGCAGCATCAGCTTGTTAGGACGTTGGCGCATCCTGATCGCATGGATGAACACGCCGATCCACGTGAATTGAAACAAAAGGATAATGGCGAGCGAATTCGGGATATAACGCAGCGATTGGTAATACAGCAGACCGGTCAGCGCTGTCGGCACGCCTGCGGACATCAGAAGCAGCCTCTGCTTCCAAGTGAGCCCTGTTCTCTTCGCCGTGCCGGCGGCTGGCGTACCTGCCGACGAAGCTGCGTTTCTCCGCTCATTCCGTCCGGCTTTAAACCGTATATAGACAGCGAGCAGCCACGACAGCACGAAGCCGACAAGCAGCTGCGAACCGACCACCTCGCCTAATTGATACCCTTCGTCATAAGCTTTCACGACGATGGTCGATAGAATACCGTAACTAACGGCGCCAAGAAAAACCGCCAATGCGTATTTCAAATCGAATTTCATTCCTCTGTTGTCTCCTCTCCAAGCTTCGCAGTCCTGTTTGCGCGCACAAAAAAAACTTCCTAACCGCAAATATGGAATAGATCCTCCGAGGATCGAACCATATTCGTAGTTAGGAAGTTACGGCTTCCTGTAGAAACCCCCGCCCTGCTGCGAGGTTATACGAATCAATCGGGTCTGCTTGCGTCCGTTCGTTGAAATGTTACATGACGAGTGAAATCCTGTCAACCGTTTCTTGCATCCATGCGTTAAACGAGTTTTTTGAAATCGCCTCTCATAATTGTTCGGACATGCCCTGCCCATAGTCCGTTGGCAGGACAATACTTACGCGCGACTTTCTCGATCGTCGTATAACCCCGGCCGATATAGTTGTCGTTAATAAGTTGTCCGAATTTCCGAATGCTGTCCCCTTTCGTTTTGAAGGTAAACGCCTTTCTATGGGCATCTCCGGTGATCGCATTGAGACCGAAGAGATTGTTCTTGGTTCGGGAGAGCGTGCTCTTGCCGTTGCCACTTTCCAATTTCATCACCGCGATGATGAAGAAAGCATTGATTCCGTATTTCTCTTCCACGCCAAGGATGACGTCCTCAAGCCCGAGTCCTTGCAGCTTGGTACCTTTGAGCAAAGCGGCGATATGGGCTCTTGTCATTCCTGAATCGGACATGATTTTCGAGGTCGGCTTAACGGGATTGCTGCTGTCGTCCGCTTCGGCGGCGGTTTCGGCGACTGCTTCGGCGGCAGCTGAGGCTTCGGCATCGTTGGTCAACAAGCGGTGCTGTACGGAAGCCGACGAACTGGATAAGATAGCGACTTCGCGCTTCTTGGCGGGATCCGGAACGGAAGCGTCCGTCTGCGCTGCCTGCGCATCGGTTTGCTCCGATAGCGGCACTGCATACCGGCCATGAACGTAACCGCCGCCGATCAATGCCAGCCAGCCGTTATCGGTCATATGCCTAACCTTCAAGATCGTGTCTTGCTTCACTTCTCGGAGAATGTCGGCGTCCGCATTCGGCAGTGCCCGAACATTGAGGTAAAAGGAAGTTACTTTATATGTAAGGGGAGTATTGGAGACTGGCGGGGCGCTTGCTTGCTCGGTTGCAAGCCGTGCGGATGGGGCCGTTGATGCTGACTGAACTGCCGATGCCGGCTGGGATGCGGATGCTATCGATACGGATGGCGTCTTTCGAACTGCTTGCGACGCGGACGGGGCTGCCGGTTTCGCAAGTGCCGCCGAAGGGGTAGATATAGGTAATGGTTTAGAGATCGTCGTAACGGGCCGAAACGTGAATTTCGGCGAAACCGGGGACACGGGCCCGGACGTATTCGCGTTGGCCAACGATTGAATCTTGCCTTGCCACTGCGGGAAGTTCCTTTCGGCTGAACGCTCGTGCCACGCGCTTGACGGCAGGTTGAACGATAAGAATAAGGACGCCAGAAGCGCCGCGCTAATCATGTAAGCCACTACATTCCACTGGAGACTCCGAGACATAGATACACCTCTTCCTTGGATTTTAAGGGCCTTTCCGATATAGGTTAGATTGTAAAGGCTGTCAACTGAAAAGCATGTCAAAGCTTCTGTAAGAATTGTATGATCTTTTGTCGACGGACATGCCATTGATGACGAAACAAAAAGAAGCCTGATTGCTCAGGCCCCTTAAATGAGAAAATTCCAATCTTTTTTTAAAACTTCCGTTAATTCGTCAAACCCGCGTCAGGATAGCGTTTGCGGCCCCTGAAACCGTCATCGTACCCATGGTAATGCGTCGCGCGCTCTTCCCCTTGCTTCCAACAGATTAGAATTTCCTCACCATTCAAAATCGAGGGGAAATCAATGAGTCCCGGATTGATCATTTTGAGCATGACGCCTTTGCGTTCGAAGTTGCCGACAGCCAGCTCCACTTCCATCCGCATGAACTCCAGCTGGCTTTCCAGCTCGAAGTACGGGTCCTCTCCATTGCCGCCGTTTACGGGCATAGAGCCGTTGCGGCGCTTCTCCTTCAATTGATGAAGCATTTCGAATTTCATTTCAAACTGCTGCGCCAGCAGTTGAAGCTTGATCAATTCTTCCTGCAGCTGAGGCAGCAGCAAATTCGCTTCTTCTAATGTAAACGTGACCGGTTTCATTGCGTTCATCCACTCCTTATAGCCCAGTTTACTAAATCTCGTCACAAAATGCCATTTCGATGCCCTCCGGAACGAGCTGGTTTGTGCAGATTACAAGAACGGGGTCACATATGGAAAAAGGCCGAAGCATCCCGTACTTGGGAGCTCCGGCCTAATTTGAATGTGAAGCAAATTTGCTCGCTTATTTCGCTTATAATGAGACATTTGCTTTATACGAATCGACTAACTCTCGGCAGCAAGCGGCGCATAGCCCGCCGCTTCGTAGATCATCTCCGACAACCGAACCACCTTCAACGCGAACTTGCCGGGAACGAGCACCTCGTGCCGGCCCAGAATCGCGTCGATGAAGCTCTTGTCTTGATTCGTCGTCGCTTGCGGCAGCTCCGGCGTAATGTGCTCCTGTCCCTTGCGACGCAGCGTAATCTTGCCGTTATCGAAGAAGATGCCGCCCGTTTCGCCGCAGAATACGAAGGTTTCATGCCAGCAAGGCGCATTGCCCACAAGGTTGAGGCCGGCAATGGCGCCTTCCGCGAAACGGATCGAGGTGAACGTATCGATCTCGACGGGCGTGCCGTGCATTTGCAGCTGCGGCTTCACTTCGACCGGCGTCAAGCCTGTCGTCCACAGCAGCACATCGATAATATGGCTGCCGGAATCCATCAAGAAACCGCCTCCGGACAGCGCAGGGTTCTGGCGCCAAGAGCCGACCGTGCCGACTTGCCATTCCTGGTAGAGCGAAGCCGTAACCGACGTGAGCTTGCCGATCTCGCCGCTCGCGATCGCATCGCGGATGTACAGGAATTCCGGCTGGAAATGCCGCTGGTAGGAGACTTGCATGATTTTGCCCGATTGTTCCGCGATTTGGATCAGCTGTTCCGCTTCGGCGGATGAACAAGTCATCGGCTTCTCGAGCATGACATGGAAACCTTTGCGAAGCGCATCGCTCGCTTGCTGGAAATGCAGCGTATGCGGCGAACAAATAATGACGGCGTCCACGACTCCGGAATCCAGCAGATCGTGGTAATCCGAGAAGGTTTGCACGCCGGAAAGTCCATGATTGGCAATGAAATTGTCCAAACTTGCCGCGCTTGTATCCGCCAGCGCCGTGATCGTCGCTTCAGGCAGCTCCTGAAGCTGGCGCGCATGCCAGCCGGCGATGCCGCCCGTACCGATAAATCCAATGCGAATTGCGTTCAACTGCTTCGCCTCCTGAAGAATAGGAATGATATGTAATATGTTCATCACTTAAGCTAGCATAGATTGCAAGCGCAACCAATCCAAAATCGCGCCAAGATTATTCCATTTCCGCCATGTTTGCCAAGCAGCATCGTAGGCAATGATAAACAGGAACCACGATACCTTAAGCTGCATCAGGAGGAAGATACCGACTATGAATCAAGCACGATTGTGGAAAGGAATCGCCGCGTCCGCCTTGCTGCTCGGACTCGCGGCCGCGAACCCGTTGCAAGCGCTGGCGAGCGATCATCATGGCGGGCAGGCGCCGCAAGTAACGGTGAAGCTCATCAATACGAAAGGCGAAGAAATCGGCTCCGCGATGCTTACCCAGAAGGATGACGCCGTTCTCGTTCGCGTGGAAGCATCCAAGCTGACGCCGGGCGAACACGGCCTGCATTTCCATGAAATGGGTAAATGCGAAGTGCCCGATTTCAAAACCGCCGGCAGTCATTTCAATCCTGCGGCAAGACTGCATGGCTTCAACAACCCGAAGGGCTTTCATAACGGTGACCTGCCTAACTTGAAAGCGGACGCCGGCGGCAACGCCAAGGCCGAATTCGAAACGAAAGTCGTGACGCTCGTGAAAGGTCAGCCGAATTCGCTTCTCAAAGAAGGCGGCGCAGCGCTCGTCATTCATGACAAAGCCGACGATTACGCAACGGATCCTTCCGGAAACTCCGGCGACCGGATTGCCTGCGGGGTCATTCAATAACGCAGCCTTACGCGCAACATCCCTTGAAGCCATGGCCGAGGAATCAACTGCCATGGCTTCTTCGTTTACATTCCGGGCGAAATCCGCTACATTGATAGAGTTGAATAGAGAGAGCGAGATAGAGATGGAAAGCTAGAGAATCCCACTACTGTCATAAGGAGACATGCCCGCACATGAACGACACGAAGACGTTGGAATTATCCCCTTTGGTCAAGGCTTTGGACCTGAAGCCGCATCCCGAAGGCGGCTGGTATAAAGAATTATGGAAAGCATCGTTCGAGATCCCGCAGGACGTGCTGGGCGGATCATACTCCGGCGCGCGATTCGCTGCGACGTCTATTTATTTCGTCCTTCATCCCCATGAATTCTCCGAATGGCATACCGTCTTGTCGGACGAGCTCTGGCTATGGCATTCCGGCAGCCCGCTTCTGCTCTCGCTCGGCGGCACGTCGGATCAGCCGCATATAACGGAAGAAATCGTCATCGGCCCCGATATCGCGAACGGCCAGCGGCCGCAAGCGCTCGTACCGGCCAACGTCTGGCAGAAGGCTGCACCGCTCGGCGACGAGCCCGTCCTTGTCTCCTGCGTCGTAGCGCCCGGTTTCCATTACGACGATTTCAAATTGATCGATCGCAAATAGCTATTCCCATCCGAGCAGCAAGCATTTGAGAGCTTAATTGGACAACATCGGATCGTTCATCCAAAACAAAGCCAATCGGGATATTCCTGGTTGGCTTTTTTCTCATTGTCAACCCCGTTTCATGAGGCTTTTCTCATTATTTTCTAACAAACCAGGTGTAACGCTTGGCAGGTAAGGGATTGCTTTTACATAGGTAATTTTAACTAGTTTTAGGCGTGCTATAGTAGTTTCAGAGACAAAGTCCATGGCAAACAACGACTAACGATCAGGAGGACTTCAGATGAAAACGAATACAGTAACTACTGCAGCTCCGAGAAAAGGCTTAACCAAGAAGTTGCTTTCTCTTACATTAGGTCTTACGATCGCTTGCACGGGCGGAGCGATGACGCTTGCGCCGCATACGACGCACGCCGCGACGTCTTCGACGTCGCTTGCGAATAAAATTACGGCTACCGGCGAAAAATACATAGGCGTACGCTATAAGTTCGGCGCGAAAGCCGGTATTACCAGCGCGTTCGATTGCTCGTCCTTTATCCAGTACATTTTCAAGAAGAACGGCATCAGCCTCCCGCGATCGTCGAAGCAGCAATCGAAGGTCGGCGTAAAAGTGTCCAAGAGCAATCTGAAGGCCGGCGATCTGGTCTTCTCGGATACGAACAGCGACGGCGTGATTAACCACGTCAGCTTGTATATCGGCAACGGCAAGCTGCTGCATACGTACCGCGTGGGCATCGGCGTGACGATCTCTACCTTTAAAGGCAGCGCTTGGGACCGCAAATTCGTAACGGCCCGCCGCGTGCTGTAATCGCTATCGCTTGTATCGCGCGCAGAAGCTCCATGCTTCTGCGCGTTTTTTGCATGGATGGGCAAGCGTATAAGCCCGACCGCAGCGCATCCCATACACTAATGGCAAGCGAACGAATTGCTCCAAGGAGGCCTGCACGATGAAATTGGATATCGGCTGCGGTTTGCATAAAAGACCCGATTATTATGGCATCGACCGTATTCCGCTGCCCGGCATCAACTTGGTCAGCGATTTGAACGAAGTGCTTCCATTTCCCGATCATTCCGTTACCTCCATCGCGGTTTGCCGCATGCTGCCTTATGTGAATCACTTGCCGTTCACGCTCGGCGAACTGTACCGGATCAGCAGGCATGGCGCCGTTCTCACCTTCCTATGCCCTTACGCGCATCATTTTCGCCACAGCGCCAACCCTTTCTTCAACCATTTCTTCGATGAATATACCCCTCGCTACATGACCGCGAATTTCATGCAGCCCGCAAACGGTCTGCACTGTCCGCCGATCGCTCCTTACGATTACGTGCCCGAACTCCCTTATGATTATCGCCTGCTTCAAATGGAACTCTTCTATAAACCCGCCTTCTCTCCCCCGCTATATGAACTGGACGAATTGGAGCTGTTGAAGGAGCTTCAGGCCAACGTCGTGGATGAAATCCTCTACCGGTTCGTCGTCGTCAAGGATCATCTCGACATTCGCGTTTGGGAAGAACTGTGCCAAGCGGAGTATGACGAGCCGCTTGCCGTGCAGCAGCTGAGAAACCGGAAATGGGACGACATCTCCTAAACCGACTTCATAACGCATCCGCTCCCCGCATAGGCTCCTATAGTGTATATAGCGACTTACGCGATTAGGGGTGAGGAAAATCGCTCTCTTAGTTCGTGCCGTCTTCAATACGAACGGCGCCATCTCCTTCACCGGGAACATGCTCGGGCTCAGCCGTTCGACAACTGAAGGCGTGCCCGGCACGCAGGACAGCATCGGTGCATTCATCACGACCAATACGGCCGTCAGGTTCGGAACATATCCCTTCGGAACGACAAACAGCTATTTGTCCAATAATTCGTCCGCGATTCTTACGATGCCTGCTGGCAGCAACGTCATCTATGCGGAGTTAATCTGGGGCGGTACCTATATCGTCCCTGGCGTCAATTTAACGGCCGCGATCAACAATCCGGTCACCTTCACGCTGCCGACCGGTTCAAGCTCCAGCATGAGTCCCGATCCCGTCACGAGCAACGTCTTCGATCTCGGCAACGGCTCGAACGCTTATATGCGCTCGGCCATCGTGACATCGCTCGTCGCCGCAGCCGGAGCAGGCACCTATACGGTCGGCGGCGTCGTCGGAACGAATACGGTGACCGATCCGACCACCAACCATGCCGGCTGGACGCTGTGCGTGATCTACAATAACGCGACGCTGCCATTCCGCAATATTTCGCTGCGCGTCGGAGGCGTACTCGTCACTGCGGATTCCCCGCCCGTATCCACGACAATCACGGGTTTCGCCACGCCGTTATCCGGCGCGCTCAGCGGCCGGGCGCAGTTCAGCGCGCAGGAAGGCGACGCGACGCGCACCGGCGATCAGGCGCTGTTCGGCCCGACTTCCGCTTCGCTCGTTGCGTTGTCGGGGCCGAACAATTTCGCCAACAACTTCTTCGCCTCCCAGATCAACAACGATGCGGGCAATCTGGACACGACGGGCACGTTCGGCACGCGCAACCAGGTGAACGGCGCGCCGGGGACGAATATCGTCGGCGGCCGGCAAGGCTGGGACATCACGAACGTCGACGTATCCGCACGGCTCGCGAACAACCAATCATCGGCCGTCCTGCAGCTGACGACTTCAGGCGATGCTTACGTCGTCAACGGCGTCGGCCTGCAAATCAACATCAATGCCCCGGCCGTCACGGTCTCGAAGAGCGCGAGCGCGACGGGGACCGTTATCGGCGACCAGATCACTTACAGCGTCACGATCACGAACAACGGCTCGGCGAACGCGACAAGCGTCGTCCTCGCCGACACCCTGCCCACGGGGGCGACGTTCGTGGCAGGCAGCGTAACCGTGGGCGGCGTCGCCAAACCGACCTATGACATTGCAGCAGGCGCCCCGGTAGGGACATTGGGATTCGGCGCTTCTATCACGATTACATACAAAGCCACCGTCACCTCCTTGCCGAGTCCGCCGCAAATTTCAAATACGGCGCGCGCTTCCTTCTCGTACCAGATCAATTCCGGCGGAGACACCGTCACGGCCACCATTCTGTCAAACACGGTCAATACGCCCGTCTATGCGCCGGTGCTGACGCTGACGAAGAGCGCCAATACGGCGAACGCTTCCGTCGGCTCCAACGTCACGTACACGGTTCAAGTGGCGAACACCGGCAGCATAAGCGCGAACGTGACGCTAACGGACAATATTCCGGCAGGGAGCACGTTCGTCGCGAACAGTTTCACCGTCAATGGCGTCGTGCAGCCCGGCGCCAATCCGGCAACCGGGGTCAATATCGGAGCCGTCGCGAACGGCACGACGAAGACGGTCACGTTCCAGGTGCTCGTCAATTCGCTGCCTTCGCCGCCGCAATTGACGGATACGGCAACCGCCGCTTACACGTACGTGCCGCCGGACGGAAGGACGCTGAGCGGTTCCGCATCGTCCAATACGCTCACGATTCCCGTGAAGACTCCGAACGTTAACGCGGTCAAGAGCTCGAATCGGACCGTCACGACCGTCGGCGATACCGTGACGTTCTCGACCGTCGTGTCCAATACAGGCATCGCCAGCGTAACGAACGTGACGTTTACGGACCCTATTCCGGCAGGCACCAGCTTCGTCGCCAACTCCGTTACTGTCGACGGCGCGGCGAAACCGGGCGCTTCTCCCGCCGCCGGCATCGCGATCGGAACGATTGCCGCAGGCGCTTCCGTAACGGTCGTGTTTCAGCTGCTCGTCAATTCGCTGCCGAGTCCAGCCGTAATCAACAACCAGGCGACCGTTTCGTACAACTCGGGTACCTTCAGCGGCCAGACGCTCTCCAATCTCGTTACGTTTCCCGTGGATCTGCCGATTATCGCCACGCAGAAATCAGCCAACAAAACGCAGGCGACCGTCGGCGACACGATCACGTATACGTTCGCCATCCAGAACACCGGCAATTACGCGGCATTACTGACGTTGACGGACCCGCTGACGCTTTCGACGACGTACGTGCCGAACACCCTCACCGTGAACGGCGTGCCGAATGGCAGCGCGACGCCGCAGACCGGCATCCCCGTAGGCGTCGTCATGGCGGGCGGGACGGCGACCGTCGTGTTCTCGGTGCTGATTCAATCGTTGCCGAACCCGCCGAACATCGTCAACCAAGGCACGGTGAGCTACGCGTACACGCTGCCGGACAACCGGACGTTTAACGGCAGCGTCGCGTCGAACCCGGTTTCCGTTTCGGCTTCCTCGCCGAACGTATCGCTCGCCAAGAGCGCGAGCGCGTCGGTCGCGACCGTCGGCGATGCAATCACCTACACGCTCAGCGTGACGAACAACGGCATCACGCCAGTCAATCAAGTCATCGTATCCGACCCGATTCCGTCCGGCTCGACCTTCATCGCAGGAAGCGTATTGATCGGCGGCGTTTCGGCGCCGTCCGCCAACCCGAGCACGGGCATTACCATCGGCACGATAGCGCCTTCGGCAACCGTCGTCGTGTCGTTTCAGGTTTCCGTCATCTCCATCCCGCCGGACGGAACGCTAAGCAACCGCGGCGCCGTCAGCTTCACGTCAGGCGTGTTCAGCGGCTCGTCGTTCTCCAGCACGGTCGTCATTCCCGTTTTCCAGCCGATCATATCCATCGTCAAGAGCGTGAATCAGCCCGCGGCGACGCTCGGCGACGCGATCGTCTACACGCTGCAGCTGCAGAACACCGGCAATATCGCCGCGCAGTTGACCGTACGGGACAATATTCCCGCCGGAAGTTCCTTCGTCGTCAACTCGGTCCAGCTGAACGGCACACCCGTACCGGGCTCGGACCCCGTCACCGGCATTTTCATCGCCTCGCTCCCGCCTTCGGGGGCGGCCACCGTCAGCTTCGTCGTGTCCGTCGTCTCGCTGCCGACGCCGCAGCAGCTCGTCGATCAAGGCAGCGCCGCGTTCACGTATACGCTGCCCGGCGGGCGAATCGTGAACGGAACCGCATCGTCCAACACGATTTCCGTACCCGTCTCGGCACCGAACGTATCCGTCGTCTTAAGTACGACTGCTGTCGATGCCGTAACCGGAGACACGATCCGCTACACCGGCGTCGTCACGAACAATGGCATCGCGACCGTCAATAATGTCACTTTCGTCGGCGCCATGATTACAGGCACCACCTTCGTCGCCGGCAGCGCAACGGTGAACGGGATTTCAGTTCCACAGGCGGATGCGACCGCCGGCATTCCGATCGGTTCCTTGGGGCCAAACGCCTCCGCGACCGTGACCTATGAGGTGAAGTTAACGATGCCTGTTTCCAATCAAATCAATAACCAATCGACCGTCAGTTTCACATCCGGCTCCTTCTCCGCCACATCGTCGTCCAACGTGACGACAACGCCGATCATCCAGCCGATCATCGGCATGGTCAAGACCGGCAATACGGCCAACGCTACCGTCGGCGATACCGTAACGTTCACGATCGCGGTCAGCAACACCGGCAATCTGGCGGCAAACGTCACCGTGACGGACACGGTTCCGCCGACAACGACGTTCGTCGCGAACAGCGTCATCGTGAATGGCACGCCGCAGCCTGGCGCAACGCCTACCGGCGGCATCAACGCGGGAACGGTCAATCCGGACAGCACGGTGTTCGTCATGTTCTCCGTCGTCATCGATTCCTTGCCTTCGCCGCAGTTCCTGGTCAACCAAGCGTCCTCGACCTACACCTTTACGCCGCCTGACGGTCGGACGCTCACCGGATCGGCGCAGTCGAACACGCTGTCCATCCCGGTCTCGTCTCCGAATGTCGGCGTCGTCAAAAGCTCGACCTCGACCGCGGTATCGATCGGCGATACGATTCCGTACTCGGTCAACGTGACCAATAGCGGGATTGCGCCGATAACGAACACGATTTTCCTCGACGGGCTCCCTAACGGCACTGCCTTCGTACCGAACAGCGTCACCGTCAACGGCATCGTCATCCCGAACGCCAATCCGGTATCCGGGGTAAACATCGGCACGATCAATCCCGGCGCCACCGTACCCGTGACATTCTCGCTCCTGGTCACTTCCGTGCCGTCGCCGGCAGTCATCGCGAACCAAGCATCCGTCACGTATACGTCCGGCGCGTTCTCCAGCTCCGCCTTCTCGAACGGCGTCTCGATCCCTGTCTACCAGCCGGTCATCGGCGTCGCGAAGTCGGCGAATACGACCAATGCTTCCGTCGGGCAAACGGTCGTCTATACGTTCGCAGTCTCGAACACCGGCAACTACGCAGCGTTGGCGACGCTGACGGATACCATCGCTCCGCAAGTCTCGTTCGTGCCGAACAGCGTCATCGTGAACGGTGCGCCGCAGCCTGGAACGGACCCCGTAACCGGCATACCCGTAGGCGTCGTTTTCCCTGGAGCGACGAGCACGGTCACGTTCTCGGTCGTCATCAATTCGCTCCCGCCCGGCCAGCAGCTCTCGAACCAGGCGACGGCAGCGTTCGCTTACACCCTCCCGGACGGCCGTACGCTGAACGGATCGGCCCTCTCGAATACGCTGTCGTTCCCGGTCTCCTCGCCGGACGTCACCGTTGCCAAGAGCACGGCGAGCACGGCGCTGACGATCGGCGACACGTTCACGTACGCCATTCTCGTATCCAACGCGGGCATCGCGACGGTCGACAACGTCATCTTCTCCGATCCGATTCCGACGGGGACGTCGTTCCTCAGCGGCAGCGTCACGATCAACGGCGTCACGCAGCCGACCGCCAATCCGGCCGCGGGCTTCTCGCTCGGCTCCATCCCGGCCGGAGGCTCGGTTACGGTCACGTTCAGCGTCACTGTCAATGCCGTCCCTGCCGGCGGCCTAGTCAGCAACCGTTCTTCGGTCAGCTTTACGTCGGGCGTGTTCTCGTCCGTCACGTTCTCAAACACGATTACGACGCCGGTGTATCAGCCGGTCATCTCGCTTGCCAAGAGCTCGGTAACGAACCCTGCAGTCGTCGGCGGCAACGTAAGTTACACGGTCGTTACGACGAACAGCGGCAATTATCCCGCGCTCGTGACCATGCTGGATAATACGCCCGACGGCACGACGTTCGTGCCGAACAGCGTCGTGGTCAACGGTCAGCCTCAGGCAGGCGCGGATCCTTCGGTCGGCTTCAGCATCGGGACGATCGCGGCGGGCGCCAGCGTGACGACGACGTTCGAATATTTGATCAACACGCTTCCCGCCGCGCAGCAATTGGTCAACCAAGCGACCGGCAACTATCTGTATACATTGCCGGATAACCGTTCCTTCTCGCAAAGCTCGCTCTCGAACACCTTGTCGATCGGCGTCAGCTCGCCGAACCTGTCGGTCGTGAAAAGCACGACGGCAACGGATGCCGTCATCGGCGACATCGTCACGTACTCGAACGTCATCACCAACGTCAGCCTTGCCAACGTGAACAGCATCGTGCTCAGCGACCTCGTGCCGGCGGGAACGTCCTTCGTGCCGGGCAGCGTCGTCGTTGGCGGCGTTTCGCGGCCGAACGACAATCCGGCCTCCGGCATTCCAGTCGGCGCGCTGACCCCGAGCGCTTCGACTACGGTTACCTTCAACATCGTCGTCAACACGCTGCCGGCCAGCGGGCTGATCAGCAACATGTCGAATGTCAGTTTCACGTCCGGCGCGTTCTCCGGAACGAGCATGTCCAATACCGTCACGACGCCGGTTTACAACCCGATCCTGGGCGTCGTGAAGAGCGCGAGCACGTCGAATGCCACGGTCGGCGATACGATCACGTATTCGCTTGACGTCACGAATACGGGGAATTTGGCTGCAACCGTGACCATCTTCGATACGCTGCCTACGGGTGCGGATTTCGTGCCGAACAGCGTCACGGTCGGCGGCGTGCCACAGCCCGGCGCCGATCCGACGACCGGCATTCCGATCGGCAGCGTGCCGCCAGGATCGACGGTAAACGTCATCATTACGCTGCAGGTGACGGTCGATGCCCTGCCTTCGCCGCAGCAGCTCGCCAACCAAGCTACGGCGAACTACTCGTTCTCGCCGCCGGACGGCAGAACGCTCACCGGCACCGTTCTCTCGAATACGGTCGTCATTCCGGTCTCCGCGCCGAACGTCTCGGTCGTCAAATCGACGAACGCGATCGATGCCGTCAGCGGCGATACGATCACGTACACGATCGTCGTCACGAACAACGGGATCGAGCCTGTCAATAACGTTCAAATGGTCGATCCGATTCCGGCCGGCGTCAGCTTCATCGCCGGCAGCGTCGTCGTCAACAACGTCTCCAGACCGCTCGACAGCCCGAACAGCGGTATTTCCGTCGGCACGATTGCGGCCGGAGGCGTTTCGACCATCACGTTCCAGGTACTCGTCCTATGATCGAAGAAGAGAGCCTGCCGACGACGATTCGCAATCAGTCGGTCGTGACTTTCAGCTCCGGCTCTGCAACCGGCTTCTCCTATTCCAACGTCGTAAACACCATCGTTAACGGTCCCAGCATCGCCATCGTCAAGTCGGCCATGTCTGCAGAAGCCGGACTGTCGCTTCCGGTTACCTATGTCCTTACGGTAAGCAACAGCGGAAACCGGGCGGCGAATGTCATTGTATACGACAGCCTCCCTTCCGGAACCGCGTTCGTCGCAAACAGCATTCTCGTCAACGGAGCGCCCGTTCCCGGCATCACGCCGGGAGCGGGCATTCCGCTAGGCGAGGTGAATCCAGGCAGCGTGTACGCGATCGTTTTTCAGGTGATCCTGACCTCGGTCCCGCCTTCCGGCGTTCTTGTCAACCAAGCGAGGGCGGACTATGAGTTCGTCACCTTGGATCACCGAGTCATTACCGGATCCTCGCTGTCCAATGCGTTATCCCTGCCTGTTGGCGTGCTGGCCGTCTCCGTGCACAAGAGCGTCTCGGCTGCCGTCACTTTCGTCGGGGACATGATCGCGTACAGTATCCTGGTATCGAACGAAAGCTCCGAATCCATTAGGCAAAGTTTGCTGCTCGACCCGCTCCCCCAAGGCGTCGGCTTCGTCCCTGGAAGCGTAACGGTCGGCGGCGTGCGCAATCCTTCTGCTTCGCCGGCCAACGGCATTCCCATTGGCACGATTGAGCCCGGAGCCTCCAAACAGATCGCGTTCAATGCGGTCGTGCTCGATGTTCCGGTGCACACGCGATTGACGAACCAAGCCGAGTTTCTCTTCAAATACGGGGAATATGATCAATTCGCGACTTCTAATCCCGTCACCGTCATCGTCTCCGGTCCTGCTTTGAAAGCCGTCATGAGCGTGACGCCCGTACTGGCCACGATCGGCGACATCTTGAGCTATACCGTCGTCGTCACCAATGCGGGAACGCTGGAGACGACGATCATCGCGCGGGATTTAATCCCGCCGAATACGGTTTTCGTGCAGGGCAGCGCCTTCTTGAATGGCCGCCCGATTCCGATCGCGGACCCGGAGAACGGCATAACGCTCGGATCACTGCCGCCTGGCTTGTCGTTTACGCTCGCGTTCCAAGTCACCGTCACCCGAGCGGTCATCCCGCCCGCGCAAACGAATATTCCCAACCTCGCGATCTTGGCACATACCTTTCAATTGCCGGGCGGCATGACCGTGACCGACACTTTGGCGACCAATACGGTCGACGTCCGGCTCGTCTATCCGATAATCGCCGCGCATCTGGAAGCGAAGCCGCCGCTCGCCGAAGCCGGCGGGACGTTCATCGCCGAGGTGCGGATCACGAATAGCGGCCAATATGCGGCTAACGTGACGCTGCAGGACTTTATCCCAAGCGAGACCGAGCTCGTGCCAGGCAGCGTAGTCGTGAACGGCAGACCCGTCCCCGGTTCTTCCGGCACCACGATCGCGGTCGGCTCGCTTGGACCGGACGAAGCGGCGACGATCGTTTACAGGCTCCTCGTTGACCGTCACCCGCTCCAGCATCGGATTCGGTTCCGCGTTCGGGCTGCTTACAACTATATGGTGAACACGAATGAAGCATCCTCTTCCGTCTTCTCGAACGAAGCCTCGGTTCGGATCGAAACCGATGACGAATAAGAGATTTACGACGACAAGGCGCCGCGTCCCTTCATAGGGAGCGCGGCGCCTTGTCGTTCATTATGCGCGATATACGTATGGATCCTCCGGCTTGGAAATGTCATTCCACGCCTTCACCTCGAGGACGGGCAGCGTCTGCTTGAACGGCTGGTAAAATTCCGAGCTCAGCTTGCCGGTTACATGCACCCATTGATCGTTTTGGAAGGTCGAGCCTTTCGGGAAATCGACCAGCATCCCGAATACGCCGGAATCCGCCACGCAGTGGATGAACCCGAACCGGAAGACGAAGTATTGATTGCCTTCCACCTGATCGCCTTTATAAATAAACCCGTCGAAGCTGACCTCGCGTCCGATGAACGCATCCGGAAAATTGTACAGCGACTCCAAGCCTTTCAAGAAATTGACGTCCGTAAGCTGGACATCCTTCATGGTCAGAAATTCGTTCAATTCCTTCTTCGACACTTTGGCATACCCTTGCTTGCCGTAGAAGACGCTCGTGTCCGGCTTCAGAAATTGGTGAAAGCCGGGATTGTCTGCGGACACGTTGAAATCCGGGAACGAGAAGCCCTTCGCTTTGACAAAGCTGGAATCCAGCGTCTGCACGGGCAGGAAGAATCCGGTCAGCAGCGGGAATACGAGAATCCCGTAGCCGAGGTATCTTTTCCAGCGGATCGGCTGATCGTGCGAATGGCCATGGTGATCGTGCGAGTGGCCGTGGTGATCGTGCGAGTGATCATGATGATCATGTGAATGACTGTGATGATCGTGTTCAGGATCATGATGATCATGCGCGTGGTCATGATGATCGTGCGCGTGTTTAACGCCTAGATGAGCGTGATCATGGCCACCTGCACCATTTTCCGCATCCGCCGCCAGTTTCGCCTTTCGTTTCCCCGCTTCCCTCTCCTTCGCGTAGAGCCGGATGAACTCGAACACGAACAGGATGGCGAGCAGCACGATGGCGCTCTGCGACAAATACGCATATTTGGTATTGATGTATTTGTTCAAGTTTCCGTTCATGTTCATCATGAGGAACAAGCAGGCGAATCCAGCTAATACATAAAGTCGCATCATCCGAGCAGCCTCCCTACGAGCAGCGATACGCCAAGCGTGCTTGCGACGATCAGCCCGATCAGCACGAGCACGAATTTGCCGCGGAATACGCCGAGCAGCATGAGTGTATTCTTGATATCGACCATGGGGCCGAAGACGAGGAACGCCGACAGCGCCCCGATCGAGAACGTGCTGCGGAACGAAGATGCGATGAAAGCATCCGCCTCCGAGCACAGCGACATCACGAACGCCAAGCCGATCATGACAAGCGAAGCGGTAACGGGATTGCCGCCAAGCTTCATCAGCGACGACGTCGGAATGAACGTCTGCATGGAAGCGGCGATGAACGCGCCGAGCACCAAATACTTGCCGACGGAGAAAAATTCATCGATCGCGTGCAGCATCACGTCATACAAGCGCCGGTACAACGGTTCCTTGCCGGTCGCCGCGTAGGCAGCCGTCTCTGAGGCCGCGGCCGTTTCCACGATAACCGCATCCTCGTGCAGCCGCATCGGCAGCTTCGGATACAAGAACGAAATGATGATGGCGGTGATGTAAGCAACGACGATGGCCGCGCCTCCGCGAACGAGCACCATATGCCAATCGTTGCCGAACGCGATATAGGTGGCGAACAGCACGACGGGATTGATGATCGGCCCCGTCAGCATGAACGCGATACCGGCATGAAGCGGCACGCCTTTGCGCAGCAGCCTTCTCGTGATCGGCACGATGCCGCATTCGCATGCAGGGAACAATAGGCCGACTCCGCAGCCGAGCAGCGATGCCGCAAACCGGTTACGGGGCATCACTCGGGCGATCCACCGCTCCGACAGAAACGTCTGAATAAGTCCGGAGACGATGACGCCGAGCAGGATGAAAGGAATCGCTTCCATGATCATGCTCAGAAAAATCGTATTCAATTGCAGAAATGTAACCACGTCAACCCTCCTAATGTAAAACTGCCCGCGCCGGTCCCCTATCTATCTATTTCCTCATTATCTATCATCCCGATGCCAAAATCCAATGACGGTTCTGCGTCGGTACGTTCGCAAATTTTGCACCGCGACAAGGCGTGCGGTATTCTGTTAGAATGGAGTGCAGCATCTTAGAGCGGAGGAACGAAAACGTGGACTACATCGTACTTGATATTGAATTTAACGGAAGAAAATTCGCCAGCGACCTGCCCATGGAAGTCATTGAAATCGGCGCGGTCCGGCTGGATGCGGAACTTCGGCAGACGGGTCAATTCACGGCCCTGGTGAAGCCGGTTTATTTTGCCAAGCTGAACGATTTCATTCAGAAAAAGACCGGCATTCCGCAAGAAGGCATCGACGCCGCCGACGGATTTCCCGCGGTCATCGGAGAGTTTCTGAAGTGGCTCGGCCCTAGCGAGCAATTTCTGATCATCACGTGGGGCGGAGAGGATATGAAACGAATCGTATTCGACACGCGGATGCATGGTCTGGACGATACGTACTGGCTTGGCGTTAACTACTACGACCTGCTGAAGGGTTATATCCGTTACAAAGGCGTCACAAACGACGTCAGCGTGGAAAATGCGCTCGCGGAACTCGGCATCGTCGCGGACGAAGATAATCAAGCGCATCGGGCCCTGGACGACGCCCGCATGACGGCGGACATCTTCCGCGCCGTGTTCGGCAGCTTGGATTTCGAGCGCATCCAGCAATACGTCGACGTGTATTCGAACGCCAAAGAGCGCAAGCTGGTGAAGAACGCGATTCGGATCATCGCCGCGCAGAAAGTAACCCCAACGTGGCCGCTGATCGTCGAGCATGTGCTCACGGGCAAAATCGCCACCGACGACGCGCGCAAAATGGCCGAGCTCGAAGCGGTGTTCGAAGCCGAGATGCTCAAGCCGCAGCGCAAATCGCGCCCTGCTTCTGCCAGTGCGGCGGCTCCGGCTGCCGCCGCAGAAGGCGTTACTGATCCATCGGCAACATAAACCAAAAGCCGGCGAACGAACGGATTACTTTCCGTTTATCGCCGGCTTTTCGGTTGAACAATAAAGTTAACGTTTTAAAAGGAAATCAATACATTTTTCTTGAGATACGATTAAACCTACCCACAATGGAGTAAGGAATATATTGCGGCTTGCCCCAATAATTAGAAATGACCCATAACGGATTTATTTTCAAATCGCTCTTACCTGCAATATTCATAACAAAGGGGCAAGGGGTAGATTCAAATAGTAACCATTCTCCAGTGAAACGTCTTCGTATTGCCTCCCCAAGCTCGAATGCTGCATTCATGATAAATTCCCAGTCTAGAGGCGCTGTGCCATCACATGACCTCTCTTGAATACTCATCTGTAGTTGCTCGATAAAATCATCACTCGAATAGATATGTTCTGGAATGGTAAACGTCCTACAATTTAAACTTTCAGCAAACGCTGCATAGAGCTCCTTGCTTGGAGATACATCTGGTTTACTCATAATATTAAGCCAATCAATACCACCATTAATTATATTATACGCAAATACCTCCAAAACCTTGTACAAAGATTCTTGATTGCTATAAACCACGCCAACCGGATCCAGCTCCATATCAAGTTGATAATGGCTCAATTTTTCTCTACTAACGGACGTCGTCAAGTTAAAACGAATGCAATCAGGATTTGCACCGATTTTTTCAAAAGTAATATACTGAGTAGCCTCTTTATAACTTCTAGAGAACACCCAACTAATCGAGTCAGGCTTTCCTGCATATTCAAAACCTAACCCACTTATTCTGGGGGCTATGATTTTATTTAAAGCTAATAAAGTAGACATGACTCTCCACCTTTCATAAAATGAAGCCGATTTCAGACGGTGTACAGTTAATAATAGTTTACAATAAAACCCAGATTACGCAAGGATTCAGACAACACAATCGCTAAAAGAAGACGACCTAATAGAGACATAAATCCGTTTAAAAACAAAAACCGCCTATTCGAAACGTTCTCGAATAGGCGGTTTTCGCTTACTATGAACTTTTACTTTAACTCAAACCATCACTTCACCCTAGGAATCAGAAAAGCATTCTGGATCTGATCAAACCCGATGCGCGGATAATACTCCATTGCGCCGGGCGCGGAGAGCAATAACAAGGCAACCTGGTCACCCAAGTGTTCCCGCAGACGTTGAACGAGTTCCTTGCCAATCCCGGATTTCTGATAGTCCATCCTTACCGCCAGATCAGACAGATAACAACAGTACGAGAAATCGGTAATGGCTCTCGCTATGCCGACTAATTGCTCTTCGTCCCACGCGGTAACCGTCACGTCGGCATGATCGATCATGCTTTGAATGCGCTCGAGGTCGTCGACTGGCCGTTTGATGCCCGAGCTTCTAAATACGTCCGACACGTCTTGCGCGCGAAGCGGTTCATTGATACGGTATTCGATTGCCATGTTTGCACCTCATATGAAAGTGGATTTCACTCATCATATACACAAACTGGCATTATGCACAGTACCAATTGCCGCAACTTTTAATGGACCACTTCGGTTCGATCAGAGCATGCCGGAAATCGTGCGTCCCAAATTGCTTGCTACTTGTTCCCAAATCGTATCCGTAACGAGCCCCAAATTAGTGCCCCGTTCCGGATGCACGAAGGGCGCCTCGATTCGAAAATAATGCTGATGGCCCCCGATCGTCCGAATCGGGATGATGTGCTTCGGCGCGTATTTGTCCCGATCCCAGAACGGGATGCCGAAGCGATTGCGGCTGATGCCGCCCCAGCTGCCGAGACGCGTAATGTAGTCCGCGCAATAGCCTTTCTCGTCAACCGCCACGATACAATGCACTTTGTCTGCATAAGCCTCGTGGATCGGCAGCCTCGGGGAACCGATTTGCACGACGCGCCAGTCCGGAATGACGCCTTCCTGTCCGAGCATTACCGCGGCCTGGTAAGCAGCCACGCCGCCGCCGCTATGGCCGATGAAAAGGACGGGCCGTCCAGCCGATAATTGCCGGATATGCTCGGATGCCGCTTTCGCACCCGATTGCACGGCCTTCCGCAGCCGGTATAGATCCTTGCGGACCTTTAACAGCTGATAATAGAGATTTTGCGTATGATCACCGTAAGGATACAGGACGCGTATACGCGAGCTCATGCCGGATTCCGCATATCGGCGCTGCAAATCCTTCATGCATTCCGTGAAAATCGTCCTTGACGAACCTACCCCCGCGAGCAAATAAATGTCCCATCCGAATGTAACCTCTGCTTGTGGCTGCACGCTGCATCACCGCCCTGTTGTCGCGCCGAACATCGCTTAATGGCGCCTCCTACCTAGTATGCGGCAATGAATTCGGTGACATTCACGGCTGCAAACGGTTTCTACATCGTATTCGAGACATTGCGCCTGCGTTTCTGAATTTCATGCATGCCGAGAATGACGGCTATCCATTCGTAGCCGCTAAAGTCCGGCAAGCGATTGTCCAGGCAATACGCGGATGCCTCGAAGAAGCCGCTGACTCGGCTGAACGAGGCTGCCAAGCCTCCGTCCTCGCCGACAATCTCGTACTCCTGCGAGAAAGCGCCAGCCGTAATTTCATAGACGCCTCGCTCGTAAGCCTCGTATTCGTATCTTTTCGAGAAGAACGACATACGCGCCCGGAGCAAACCGCATTCTTCACCTGACGGTCCCTTGACGACCCACTTGCCGGACAGAAGCGGGAATCCTCCGCTGAACAGCTTGCTCCCGCTCTCGTCGAACACGTCCAGCCCTGAACCGAACAAGCTGCGAAGGTCAACTTCGCCTGCTCGTTCATTGTTCTGGTTTACGATTTCCGTCACGCCGGCATTAAAGAAATTGTCGCGAAAATACAGCTTCACTTCCATCGCCTCCTTCTGGCAATCCATACGATGGAAACAGTGGAAAAGTTTCACTTGGCGCTAAGCGACTTCTTCTTCGCCAAATGCTCGCGCAGTTCCGCATCCAGCGCCGCATAATGGCTGTCCGTCGGTTTCAGCATGCTGATTTCGCCGAGCAGCAGAGCGATACGCGTCGTGACGAGCAGCAGTTCTTCTTCCAGCAGCTGCTTCTGCCGGCGCTTGCTTTCCTTCGACAGCGGAGCGGCTCCCGTTCCTTCCCCTGCGCGATATTTCTTGCCTTCGGCCGCGTCCGCTTCCTCCTGCTCCTTCCGTACGATGAAATCGCGGTACCCGCTCTCCCATCGCCGAATGGCGCCTTCGCCGATGATGAGCAGCTTGTCGCAGAGCTTCTCGATCAAATAGCGGTCATGCGAAACGATAATAAGCGTCCCGTCATAAGAGGCCAGCGTCTGCTCCAGTTGTTCCCGGCTTGCCAAATCGAGATGATTGGTCGGTTCGTCGAGAATGAGTACGTCCTGCTCCTGCAGAATAAGCTGGGCCAGTTTTATTCGCGTCCGCTCCCCTAGGCTCAGCTGCTCGATCGTCTTGCTCAGCATCGCTGCGTCGAAGCCCATATTTGCGAGCAGCGTCCGCGCTTGGCTGACATCCTCCCGCATCGCGAAGGTCTCCTGCAGCAGCTCGAGCGCCGAGCGGTTCCCTGCAAGATCGGATACATCCTGCGTCAAGTAAGCGACCCTGGCCGTAGGACTGATCCATAACTCGCCGTCATCCACAGGCTGCCGGCCTGTAATCATCTCGATCAACGTGGTTTTACCCGCGCCGTTCGGACCGATCAGTCCGATCTTCTCGCCCCGCTGCAGGTAGAAGGAGCTGTTCTGGAACAGTGTGCGCTCGCCGAAGCTTTTGCCAATGCGGGACGCTTCGATGATCCGGCGGCCGCGTTTGCCCGGATTTTCCCAGCCGAAGGCGACCTTCGCTTCTTCCTTCGGTTTCTTCACGCCTTCGAGATCGATCTTCTCCAGACGGTGGAGACGCGACTTGATCTGTTTGTCCATCGCTTTGGCTTTACTGCGGTAAAATTCCTTCACGCCCGCGCGCATCTCCGCCATTTTCCCTTTCTTGCCGGCTTCGCGATGCGCCTTCGCGGACCAGTTCTTGAGGCGGTTGATTTCCGCTTCGATCTTCCGCTCGTACTTCTGTTGCTCCTCGAACTTATGAAGCTGGCTGGCATAGCGGCGTTCTTTCTCCTCGCGGAAGTACGTGTAGTTGCCGGCATATTCAACGGACATGCCGTCTTGCAGCTCGATGATCCGGTCAACGGCCCCGTCCAGGAAGTAGCGGTCATGAGAGATAATGATCGTCGTGCCCTCGAAAGCGCGCAGCTCCTCGAGAAGCCAGTCGACGCCTTGGAAATCCAGATGGTTCGTCGGTTCGTCAAGCAGCAGAATATCCGGCTTCGATGCCCAAATATGCGCGATGGCCAGCTTCGTCTTCTCGCCGCCGCTCAGACCCGAGAAACGCGCTTCCTCCCAGTCCTTCACGTTACGCAGGCCGAGATGGCTCGAAACCTCCAGAAACCGGTGATTGCCTTGCTCTTCGTCAACAAGCCCCATCATGCCGCTGAAAGAATGCACGGTATAGGAGGTCGATTGCCGCAAATAGCCGATGCGCAGGTTTGCTGCATGATACGTCAGCTTGCCGCCGTCCGGCTGCAAAACGCCGAAAATCAGGTTGGCGAGCGTCGTTTTGCCCGCGCCGTTCATGCCGACGAGTCCGACCCGCTCGCCCGCCGCGATATCCGCGTCCACTTTCTTGAGAACCGTTTGATCGCCGAATTGCTTATTCAGATTCTGAATTGTAAGTAGGGTCATATCCATCACCACTCCGATTTGTTAGTTGAACAACTGACAAGGGCGATGATTATCGAACGTTGTGCAGAGCGTTGCCCGCGCACGGCAGGATCCTTGCCAGAAGGCATGATCGCAGCGGCGCACAACAACCAAAAAAAAAGCCGCAGGCTATGCCCGCGACTCGCAGTAAACGAAATTAGATCGACATGAATAGAACTGTCATCCCCTATCCTGCTGCGCGTTTCATTTCGGGCCCATACAACCTGAAGAATAAGCTGACACTTATCCTTCAGGCAGGGTCCGTAATGTACGGCAATCAAAGTCAGGCAGACGCCGAAGAAGCGTCGTTAGACAGCGGGAGTCATCCCATCTAGACACACGTAACCAATTCCGCTTCGCGCACAGGCAAAGCATCTCTGTTCGTCATTATTCGAAAATCATGATCGACAGGGAATTAAGTCCACATAGTGTCTAATGGATACCTCCGATACGGTTAAGTTGCGACCATTATAACATGATGTATCAGCCGTTTGACAATACCTTTGCTCAAAAAATTTTCGTCAGCCCGAATAAGCCGTAAAGTTAAAGCTTTCCGGTCCTACGCGGATCGTACCGAGGGCCGAGACCTGAATGAAGGCGGAATAAGCGGCGTTTGCAATGTTCGGCGCGTTGAAATCGGAACCGGAGAAAGCGATGACCTGGGGTCCGAGGATGCTGAGGTCCAAGTTTTGCGACACCGAGAAAACGTTCACGTCTCCGGCAGTCAGTCCACGAGTAACGAAGATGTTCACGGTTGTCGCTATCGGAAGCAGCGGAAGCTGAATGGCGGCTACGCCCGAGAATTCTACACGGGTTTGTCCCGCCGTTCCCGCCGATAAATTCAGCGTTTGCTGGGCGATCAGGTTCGGCGTGTTGATGATCAGAATCGGGATCGCGATCGAGTTGGCATAACTGGCATTCTGGGAAGTCTTCGAATCTAGCAATATAGCTGGCATAAAATCACCTCCTACTATGCAGGTTATGCCGCTTTCGTCCAACTGCTTGGATGTTCGTAATAGTATGCGAAAAGAATGCCAAAAAGTCCCTGCCCGCGATTGCGGACAGAGACCTCGGAGAAAAACGATTCATGGTTATTTATTAGAACGCCAATCCATTTTGCTGTTGTTCAGCAGATATTCAAAGTCGTTATCCAGCCGCTTCTGTTCCGCTTTGCGAGCATCCTCTTCCCGTTTCCGGAGATCCTCCCTGCGCTTCTCTTCCGCGGATTTCAGATCCTGCGCGGTCGCTTTCAGCTTATCCAGCACATCCGGCCGGAGCAGGTCCTTCAGCGTTGCGGGCTTCTCTTCTTTCGGCTGCGCGTTCGCTTGCGCCGCGGCCGTACGTTGTCGATCTTTCTTAGCCATACGATCACCTCGATTAGAATGCAATCATTATAGCAAGATCTGCGTCAGCATGCCAAGGGCTCTTGGCGTTAACCCGCGAAATCGGAGCGTTCCTCGAACTTCATCGTTTTCCAAACGGAGAACGATACGAGCCATGCAACGACGAACAGGCCGACGAGGACATAGCCGAGATCTCCCAGCTCGAGCGCGTTCACCCAATCGAATACGGGACTATTCCAATGAAGCCGCTCGGAGAGAATCTGAGTCAGCTCCACGACGCCGATCAATAGAGCCGAGATGACGGACACCGTCGTGACCGTGACGTTGTAATAGATTTTGCGGAGCGGCGTATTGAACGCCCAGCGGTAGGCTTTGGTCATGAACATGCCGTCGGCCGTATCGAGCAGGCTCATGCCGGCGGCGAACAGGAGCGGCAGCGAGAGAATGCCAAGCAGCGAGACCGCGGTTTTCGCGGCTCCGGCGGATAGAGCGAGCAAGCCAACCTCCGTCGCGGTATCGAAGCCGAGTCCGAACAGGAAGCCGAGCGGATACACATGCCAGCTGCGGCTGATCAAGCGGAACAACGGCTTGAACAGGCGCGCGAACAACCCTCTTGCTTCGAGCAGCTTCTCCAACTCTTCCCCGCTCTGCTTCCCTTGTCGCATGGTGCGGAAGATTCCGAACAGATTGACGAGAATGATCAAATTCAGAATGCCGATCAGAATGAGGAAGACGCCGGATACCGACGTGCCGATTAAGCTTCCGGTCTTCTGCAATTCGGGCAATTCCGTTTGTATCCATTTCACCGAACATGCGATGGCAAGGACCATCAAGAAGACGACGGACGAGTGGCCGAGCGAGAAGTAGAAACCGACGCCGAGCGGACTGCGCTTCTGCTGCACAAGCTTACGCACCGTATTGTCGATCGCGGCGATATGATCCACGTCGAAGGCGTGCCGCATGCCGAGCGTGTAAGCCAATACGCCCAGGCTCCAGAACGCGGTATCGTGCCGCGCTGCGGATACCAGTCCGATGAAGCCCAGAATATGCAGCAGAATGACGACAATGACATAACCGGACCATGATTTTCTGCTTCTCCACAGTTGTTGTAGCACTTTAGCTCCCCCCACTTTACATGTCACATTATCTAACATACGTTAGTTCATTATATAAGCAACCATTGGAAAAAGCTAGACGCGCAGGTACGATTGTCTTCGATTCTCGCAGCATGAACGAGCCGATTTCTGAGCGAGGAACCAAGAACCTCCATTCCGTTTGTATGCGGGATGGAGGTTCTTGGAAGGCCGCTAAGTTATAGTGATGCTCAAAGCTGCTGCGTCAGACAAAATAAACGTCGCTACGCGCGATCCAGGATACAGGATCTAGATCATTCCTGCACCCGCGTGGCGACAATCGCGCCCGTCAACAGCTGACGCCGCGTCCACTCGTTGTTTACGGCCGGATCGCCGTCAGTCTTAAGCTGATCATACAACCGCCGCCGCAGGCCGGTGACAAGCTCCTCGAGCTCTGCCTGACCGATTAAATTATCCAGCTCTGCCGGGTCGCGCTCCATGTTGTACAGCTCGTCGAGATCCGTCAGGTTCCAGACGTATTTCCACGCCGATGTGCGAATCATCCGCTGGGTAAACAAGCCGAACTGCTGGCCGTTATACGAGGCGACGACCGCATCGCGCCAGGTTACCGAGGCAACGTCCGCCTCTCCGGAGAGCAGCGGCAGCAGCGATTTGCCGTGAAACTGCGCCTTGTCCCCGGAATCAACGCCCGCCAGCTCCAACAAGGTCGGCCCCAAATCCAGCAGGTTGTACACGAGTTCAGAAGATGCCGTCCCTGCCCGTCTTCCTCCCGGCTGCCGGACGATGAACGGTACGTGCACGACATCGTCGTAGAGAATGTAATGCTTATCCATCATGCGATGGGAGCCGCACATATCGCCGTGATCGGCCGTGAAGACGACGACCGTATGCTCGGCCGCGCCGGATCGTTCAAGCGCCGACAGCACCTTGCCGATGGCCTCGTCCAACTGGCTTATAATCCCGTAATACCTGGCCACGATAGGCGCCCAATCCTCCCAGCCGTAGTCCTCGATCCCCCAGCTGAGCAGCTGCTGTCGTTGAATATACGGCTTGTTCCGGAACGTTTCGCCGAAGCCGTCCCATTCCGGCACGTTCGCGGCATCGTACATGTCCGCGAATCTGCCGGCAGGCCGGCACGGCAGATGCGGCTCCGCGAAATGCAGCGCGATATGCCAAGGTTCGCCGCCTTCATTCAGCTTCCCCATCGTCTCGATCGCCCGCTCGGCAAACCAGTGCGTCTCCGTGTCTTCCAGCGGAATCGGATTCGTCTCGCCCATGAAACCGTTCGTATAGACGACGTCCGGATACCGGCTCTTGCGGAAAGCGGCATAGTCGCTCTCGCTTACGTAGGAAATGAAGCCGAAAGCCGTTGGATCCTGCTCCGGATTGACGCCCCATTTTCCGAGAAAAGCCGACTTGTAGCCGTTCTCCGCCAGCGCCGCCGTCCACGTATATTGGCTCGGCTGCAGGCAGCCGACGGGCAGGAAGGCGTTGTAGTTCCACAACGCGCCGAATGTTTCCGGGCGCTTGCCGTGCAGCATCGATTGCCGCGCCGGACTGCAGACGGGAATATGAGAATAGGCTTGCGAGAACAAAGTGCTTTGTTCTGCAAGCCGGTCGAGATGAGGCGTATGGACGGGATATTTGCCGCTGCTGCCGATGCAATCGTAACGCAGCTGATCGGCGGTAATGAGCAAGATGTTCGGTTTCCTGTCATTCACGGGGAACAGTGCTCCTCTCTTCAGTCGTCTTCAGCCGGTGGATCGGTAATGGCTCGGCGAGCAGCCGACATGCCGAACGAACAAGCGATTGAAGAACGATTGATCCTCGTAGCCGACCATCGTCGCCACGACGATCACCTTCTCGTCCGTCTCCAGCAGCAGATGCTTCGCCCGCTCGATTCGCACTTCGTGCAGCACCTCGAAGACGCTGCGGTCGTACTCCTCGCGCATCAGACGATTCAGCTGCCGGATGCTGGAATTGAACAGCGTCGACAACGATTGCAGCGTGATTTTCTTCTCGTAATTCCGCTCCAGATAGCCGTAGATCCGTTTCGCCGTCAGCTCGCGGTCCAATTGTCGCGGCGAAGGATGCGAACGATTCTGCGGCATGAGCGTATAGTAGCGCGACAACAACACGAGCAGCTCAATCAGCTGCAGGCGGATGATCGTTTTATGTCCCGTGGAACAAGCGTTAATCTCGCGGATCATGCCTTCCAACAAGGCCAACACGTGGACGGCTTCCTGGCCCTTCAAATTCAAATGGTGATTGAACCGCATATCGTGGGTCAGAAAGGGATGCACGTAGAAATAATCCATGGAATCGGTGATTTCGAGCTCGGCCAGCAGCGCGTCCGGAATAAAAGAAGGCATGAACAGGCAGTTGACGATTTCCATCTGCCCGCCGGGCTCGACTTCATATGCATGCGTTTCCCCCGGATTGATGATGAACACGTCCCCCGTCTGGATCTCGTAACGCGAGCCGTGGAACAGATGCATGCCTTTGCCGCGGACGACGAACACCAGCTCCACGAATTCATGGCCATGCTCCAGAATGTTGCCTTGGCTCGTGCGGGTAATCCAGAACGGAAATTCCGATTTCATGTAATTGTTGCTGGACAAAATATTTTCTCTCATGCGCGACCACCTCTGCGATGTGTCTGACAAGCGCAAATAACGGCTCCGTATACCGGCGTTAATGGCCTTGCATGCCGGCGGTCGCGCGATCGAAGACGGCGCGGTCCGGATTGCGTTCCCACTGCTCCCATGTCAGCCCGGCGGCGTTCAAGATTTGTTCGATGCGCCTGCGGAAAGGAAGCCCTCTTCGGGTCAGCTGCTCCTGCATCGGATCCGGCTTGCCGTCCAGCTTCTTCGCCACGAACGCGTTCAGCTGGCTCTCCAGCGCATCCGCGATATCCGGTCTGGTCTCGGCCAGATTGACGGTTTCCTGCGGGTCCGCGGACAAATCGTACAGCTCGCGCGGCGGCCTGCGGAACGGGCCTGCGTCGTACGTAACGATCAGCTTGTAGCGATCGTTGCGGATCGCGCGGGCCGCCTGCCAGGCGCATTCGCTCAAGTACAACGATTCGCGCGTGCCGTCGGACGTCCCTTCGATCGCGCTCCACAAGCTTTTGCCGTCCAAACCGGCCGGATCGGCCAGCTTGTCGCCGGCGATGCCGGCCGGCGTTTCGCGGCGCACGGCATCCAGCAATGTCGGGAGGATATCCGCCTGTTGGACGAGTCCAGGCACTCTTCTGCCGGCGGGAATCCGTCCCGGCCAGCGCATAATGAGCGGCACATGGACCGTCGGTTCGTAGAGTCCGCAATGATCCCAGTAGATGTCATGCTCCGTCAAGCTTTCGCCATGATCGCCGAACAGGACGAGGAGCGTTTCTTCCTGTATACCAAGTTTCGCTAAGTGATCGTCGAGTTCCTTCAAGCGATCGTCCAAATATCGAATTTCCGCATCGTACAGCGCGTCGTAATAATCGGTATCCGTCACGCGGCCGACGAGATCGTAGTGATGATGCTTGAAGAACGGATAAGCGGTATGGTTGTAGGCCGGCTCCATGCTCGCATTCGCGGGGTCGAACGGATCTTTCGATGCATCGTAAAACTCCGGAACGTAGGAGGCCGGAGGCAAATACGGCGTATGCGCATCCCAATAATGCAGGAACAGGAAGAACGATTCGTCCTTATGCTGTTCGATCCACGGCAGCGCGAGCCCGTTGATCGTGCTGCCGTCGATCCAGCGGTTGCCGCCGACGGTGTTGATGTAATAGTTGAAGCCGCGGGCGAACCATTCCTTGAGCTGATACAGATTGTCGACGGCCCCTGTCGTGAAGCCGGCGCCGCGCAGCAGATTCGGCAGCCATTCCACCGACTTCGGCAAATGCGTCAAGTCGGAGCCGTGGGAGACGACGCCGGTCGTCAGGCCGATTTTGCCCGTGAAAACGCCCGTGTGCGCCACTTCCGTCGGAATGTCCGCCGCATAAGCGCGCTCGAACAGAACGCCGTCTCTCGCGATCCGGTCCATATGCGGACTGGTCCGTTTCCCGTAACCGTAGCCGCTCATCCTCGAAGCCCGGAGCGTGTCTAGCGAGATCAGGATGATTTTCATGTTAGATCGCGTCCTTTCCGGGCTGATGATGGAAGCGGTGCTTCTTCTGATCCAGATAGGCCAGCACCGTCTGCACGTTCTCGTCCAGCGGGGCGCTTGACGTGCACAGCGTGATATTCGGATTCAGCGGCTCCTCGTAAGGGTCCGAAACGCCCGTGAAATGCTGGATCTCGCCGGAGCGCGCCTTCGCGTAAAGCCCCTTCACGTCGCGCATTTCGCAGACGTGAAGCGGACAGCTGACATAGACTTCGACGAAATCGGGGATCTGTTCTTGTGCGTAAGCCCGCATCGCCCGGTATGGACTGATGGCCGAGACCAGCACGTCGACGCCGTTGCGCGACAGCAGATTGGCGATATAGGCGATCCGTCTCACGTTCTCGAAACGGTCTTCCATGCTGAAGCCAAGCCCTTTGCAGATGACGGTCCGGATCTCGTCGCCGTCGAGCAGCTCCGCGCGGCGGCCGCGCTCGAGCAGCTTCTGCAGAACGGCGGATGCCGTTGTCGTCTTGCCGGCGCCCGACAAGCCGGTGAACCAAAGTACCGCGCCATGACTGTTGTTCATTATATGCTCTCCTCCATCTCTCCTGAAGCATCCCTACGAAGGGACTGTAACGGGAGCGCCCCCAAGCTGCTGCGACCGGATGGCCGCCTCGATGACTTCCTGGGCCGCGAGCGCGTCCGCTCCTGATGCGGTAATTTCCTGCGGTTTAACGCCTTTCTTGAGCTCTTCGATAAAACAGCCGATCCGTTGATCGAACGTGTCGTCGAATCCTTTCATCCCGCCGAATATCGAATTGCGCACGACCGTCAGCTCATCGGAATGATGCGGGTAATAGGTCATGCTCTCGTAGACGTTATCGACGACGAGGCGACCTTCATGACCCGCGACTTCGCAATACTCGATCGGATGGCGCATCGACATGTCGTAGCTGCCGGTCAGATGACCGACGGCGCCCGAAGCGAACTCCATATTGACCGATACCGTCGACCACGACGTTCGGCCCGGCGCTTTGGTCATGAACGCCTGCACCCGCTTCACGTCGCCAGCGAAGTAACGCATGACATCGATCGAATGCGGATGCAGCGCGCGCATATGCAGCCATTCCGTATCCTCCTGCGGATTTCGGATCGTAAGCCGCATATTGAGGAAGAGCAGCGAGCCGAGCTTGCCGGCATCGACAAGCTCCTTGGCTTTGTAGGCTGCCGGCGTGAACCGGTGGTTAAGGTTGCAGGCAAGCACGAGATCACGTTCCCGGGCGAAAGCGACCATGCGCCGCGCTTCTTCGATATTGTTCGAGAGCGGCTTCTCGACGAAGACCGCCTTCCCCGCTTCCAGCGCGATCATGGCCGGTTCGTAGTGATGACTGCCCTTCTCGACGCCGGCCGTCGCCACGATGACGACGTCGACGCTTTCGCGTGCCAGCAGCTCGCGCAGGTCCGTATAAGACGGAACGCCGTGCAGGCGCCCCGCCGTTTCCGCCCGTTCCGGCATGAGATCGCATACCGCCGCAAGCTCGGTATCGGGAAGGCGTTTGTACGCCTCGCAGTGGATTTTGCCGATGTTGTTGACGCCTACGACCGCGACCTTAATCATTGCCGACCGTTTCTTTCTCTTGTTCCTGCGCTTGTTCCTCTGCCTGCTCTTCTGCCTGTTCCTTCACTTTGTCCTTCGCCTGCAGCGAGCGGGCACTGACGATGGAACCGATGTAGAGCGACTCGTACGCGTCTTCCGACGACGTGAAAGCACGGTTGTGGCCGTTCCAATTGACGTTCGTGTAAATCGGATTCGTCCGTTCCACCTGGTCTTCGCGTTTGGCGATGTAATCGAGCATCCGTCCGCGCAGCAATTCCACGACTGCGGGCTCCTGCTCGGCCAGGTTGACGTTCTCCCCGGGGTCGCGGATCAAATGGTACAATTCGACTTCCGGCTTGCCATGGAAGTCCGGCTCCAGAGCCACGATAAGCTTCCACTCCGGCGTGCGCCAGCCGTGCTTGCGCATCCACGTGCATTCGGTGATGTACAGCTCGGTCAGCTCTTCGGACGGATCGGATTGCCCGTTCATCATCGGCACCAAATTGCGGCCGTCGTACGTTTCGCCGGTATCCACATCCAGCAAGTTCAATACGGTCGGCATGATATCGGCGATGACGCTGACGCTCTCGACGCGTTTGCCTGCGGGTACGCGGCCCGGATATTTGAAGATAAGCGGCACCACGAGCGTGCAATCGTAGAGGCCGTGATGATCGAAGAAGCAGTCGTGCTCGTAGAGCGTTTCGCCGTGATCCGCCGTAATGACGATCAGCGTCTCCTCCTCGATGCCCATATGTTCGAGCTTCGTGAAGATCGACTGGATGCAAATATCCATATAGGCAACGGAGCCGTCGTACTGCGCTGTCACGTACTCTTGGTCGGTGACCTCTTCGCCGATCCACGATTTCAGGAAATCCCCGAAAGGCTTGAAATTGTAGACCGGTTCCATCGACGAATTGTTAGGGTCCTTCTCGTCCTTGCCGTAGAACATGCGCTCGAACGGCTGCGGCGGCAAGTAAGGCGAATGCGGATCCATGTGGCGAAGGAAGAGGAAGAACGGCTTCTCGTCGGCCGCGAGCCGATCAAGCTCCGGAATCGCGACGTTATTCAAGTTCTCGGCCTTCGGCGTTCTGCCCGTTTCCGCGTCGGGCACCCACGATTCGTAGTTCAGATACGTTTGGAACCCGCGCGCGGACGGATTGCCAGTGAAACCGATGCAGGTCGTGTTGTAGCCGTTCTCTTCCAGCACCTCGGCCAGCGTCTTCACGTGACCGCCCAGTGGACCTTCGTGGCGCAGCGCCACGACGTCGGTACCAAATACGTCCTTGCCCGTGAGCATGGATGCGTAAGCCGGCGTCGTCGGGATGCTCGGGCTGAAATGCTGCTCGAACAGTACGCCTTCGGAAGCGAGTTTATCGATATAAGGCGTCGTCAGCTTGCCGTAGCCGTAACCGCTCATATGGTCGCGGCGCAGGCTGTCGATGCCGAACAGGATCAAATTCGGTTTCTTGGCAGACATGGGAGTTCCTCCTTGGCGGCGGTTAGCGCGCTCCTAATTTTTTGAGGCAGGCGTTCAGGTATCCGTAGGATTCGGCCGCGACGGCCGTCACTTGTTCGATCGTATGTTCGGGCGTCGCGCCGATGACTTCGAGCACGACAGGGCCGTCGTAGCCGCCGTCCACCATTGCGGCGCAATAGCCGAACAGGTCGATGTCGCCGCGTCCGCAAGCTTGAAGCTGGATGGGACCCGGACCTTGCGCGCGGCCCTTGCAATCGCGGATATGGACATGCTTCACGCGGCTGAGGACGGCCGGAAGCGCTTCTTCGGCGTTCTCGCCGGAACGGTGGACATGGCTCGGATCCATGTCGATGCCGAATGCGGGCGAAGCGATCTGCTCCATCGCGGCAAGCGTCGTCGGCGTATTATAGATCGCGTTGCCGACATGCGCTTTCACGCAGAGCGTGACGCCGTAAGAAGCGGCGATATCGGACAAGCGGGTCAATTCCGAGATGGAATGCGCCAGATCCTCGTCGACGCCGGATTTGCCGCCCGGTCCGACGTTGACGACCGGGATGCCGATTGCCGCGGCTGCTTTGAATGCCGGAATGAGACGTTCGTCGCTAAGCGACGCGACTTCCATGGACAGGAATTTCAGTCCGTTCTCGCTCGCGATCGACTGCAATTCGTCCTTCTGCTCTTCCCAGCGGCTCAGATCGAGATGCTCGCACATGCCTTGAATGGCGGATATTTCAACGCCGTCATAGCCGCTGGCCGCGATAAGACGGGCCGCTTCGGCGAACGTGTAGTTCTTGAACAGTACCGAGTTGACGCCTAATGAAATCATGAATGAATAACCTCCTGGTATGTGGCGGATAGGAAAATGGATTTCGGTTCATTAACGATTATCTAGCGAATCAAGACCTCGAACCCGGCAAGGCGCCAGCGAAGAGCAGCGCCCTGCCAAGGTTTCCGGGACCAAACGTTATCTCATGAACAAAGGATCGCCGTGCAGCGGCGGCAGCGGATGCGGACGAACGAGTTCGCCGCCGTTCTCGTACGATTCGATAACCGCGAACGTGTATTCCAGCACGGCCAGCGCATCGCGGCCGTTCGCGCGCAATTGATCGAACGGCACGCGTGCGGATACGTCCTCGAGGAATGCGCGCAGACGGTTGTTGAACGTGCGGTTGAAGTCCGTAACGCCGTAGTCCGTCACTTCTGGAACCGGCTGCTGGCTGATCGCCGGAATGCCTTTCTCGGCTTTCCAGTACGACACTTTCTCCACGCAGTTCTCGATGCAGAACGTGCCTTTCGAGCCTGCCATCTCAAGGCTCCACCAGCCGCCTAGGCCGTAAACGGCATCTCCGCGCTGGCTCAGCAGGTAGCCGACGCCGCCGTTCGCGAACCGCATGTGAATGCTGTTGATTGAAGCCATGACGTCTCCCGCGTTGCGCCGGAAGCCCGGACGGTCGGAGAACGTCTGGATATGCGTGATGTCGCCGCAGAAGTGGCGAATGACGCTGAACGGATGCGTCAGGAACGCTTTCATATGGAAGTAAGGATGGCCTTTCACTTTCGGGCTGCCGGCCAAGCCGTAATTCGCCTCGCCGCCGTTGAAGCCCATCTTGGCCAAGCAATATACGAGCTCGCCGATTTCGCCGTTGTCGACGTATTGCTTCGCTTTCGCGGCCGGCTCCGTGAAGTAATGGTTCAGGTTGCAGCCCAGGTATACCTTCTGCTTCTCGGCGAACGCGACGAGCTCCCTCGCCTCGCGAATATCGTGGCAAAGCGGCTTCTCAACGAGCACGTGCTTGCCGTAGCCGACCGCTTCCATCGCCGGTTCGAAATGCCAGCTGCCGTTATCGATCCCGCCCGTCGTGATATCGATCACTTCGATGTCGGGCTCGTTCTCGATCATGTCTTTCAGGCTGTAATACGCTTTGACGCCGTACTTCTCGGCTGTCGCGTCGGCGCGTTCCTTCACGACGTCGCAGACCGCGACCAGATCCGCCAATTCTTCTTCCTGATAGCATGCCGCATGCAAATTCCCGATTCCGTTCAAGCCCACCAAACCGATTTTCACTGCCACGAATAATCACTCCCGTTATGAATTTTGGCCTTGCATAGGAAAGCAAGTAAGTAATTAAGTAATTAATGTAAGAAAGGGTATGTTAGGTTACACGTCATTCACGGCCGGATCGTTCAGCGAGACCCGCCGTCCTTCGCTGGAAGACACATACGTCGCCAGCACCATGCGCAGCGAGGTCCTTCCTTCTTCCGCGGTAGCGATCGGTCCCCGCTCGCCTCTCAGAAAAGCCGCAAGCGGCTCGGCGAGTCCGCGAATGCGATGGAAATGGCCGGCCGGCGAGGCGATATCGCTGTCCACCCAATCGTTCGCCGCCGCGTCGAATCTGCGCAGGCCTGCTCCCGTATCCGGTCTGGGCGCATTGCAGCTTGGCGCGTCGCCGTAATTTTGCACGATCGTGCCGAGTTCGCCGATGATTTCCGTCGTATTCTGAATCGCGTGGCAGGTAAACGAGCAGCTGACTTCGGCAATCGGGCCATCCGCATAGCGGTAGATGGCAATTCCGTTGTCGTTCGGAATGCGCGGATTGTAGAGCGAGGCGATTTCCGCCGTTACGCTCTCGGGCTCGCCGAGCAGCCAGTGAATGAAATCGGCCGGATGCGAGGTGTCGTCCGCCCAAATATCCCGGTTGCTGGCCGGATCGACATGCCAGCTGTTCGCGAAGTCCGCGTTCAGCCCTACGTTCAGACCGTGACGGCGGCGAACCATGAACACTTGGCCGAGCGTACCTTGCTGCAGCCATTCTTTCATTTGGATGTTTTGCGGATCGACCCGCATTTGCCACGCGAGCGTGAACGGCACGCCGTGCCGTTCGACGGCGGCGACGATGCTGTCCGCCTCGGCCATCGTCAGCGCGATCGGCTTCTGCAGGATGATCGCCTTGCCGGCTGCGGCGGCGAGCTGCACCAGCTCCGCGTGCCGCGACGTTTCCGAGGCGATGACGACCGCCTGGATATCATCCCGGGCAAGCAGCGCTTCCGCGGCCGCGCATGCTTCCAATCCGTAAGCGTTCGCTGCGTTCTCGAGCCTGGACGAATCGTGATCCCAGCCCGCAACGACGCGCACGCCTCTGTCTGTCTGTTTCCAATCCTCGCAGTAGGCATTTACATGCCCGTGGGCAAAGCCTAAGATCCCGACGCCGATGGTTTCGTTCATAGCCAGCCTCCAACTTGTTATTGGCCTTCGGAAGATGAAACCGATGTCATTGCTATTCTGATGCCGCGAAGCCCATTCATCTTTAGGAAAACGTTTTCTAAACTCATCATAGCCGTCCGGCAGATAGGTTTCATGGCTGATCTGGACAACGAATTATCCGATTTGGACCGTTTTGCCGCAATTGGGTCCGTCTTGCATGTCCAATCCCCGTCATGGGGCAATCTAGAAAGGCAGGCAGCCGCCAGCGCTGCAGGCGCATGTTCTAATGGCAAGGAGGGATCGACATGGCACGTCGCGACAATCAAGCGATTCCGGAGAAAATGAAAGGGATGCGGGCGAAGGACAGCCAAGCGGAGAACGACGTCGCAGGCTCCACGGACCGCAACCGCAACCAGAAAGGTCATGTGCCGAACAGCCCTTCAACCGGGTAGCAGGCAGGAGCTTCACGCTTCACGACGCAAAAAGGCCGTCAACAGCGCTCTGCTTGAGCGGTGTTGACGGCCTTTCGAACTTACATTGCCTTAAAGCTTGAAACTGCGCTGCTATGCCTGCCCGTTATCTGAAATCCGGCGGCGTGCGGCGCGCGGTATTGGTCAGAATCGCGGCCTCGATGACGGCTTTCCGAACGTAGTTGACGACCTTCTCGTTGAAAATACTCGGGATGATGTAGTGTTCGTTCAGCTCATCCGACGTGACGACGGAGGCAATCGCGCGAGCAGCGGCGAGCTTCATCGGCTCGTTGATGTGCCTGGCCCGGCAATCGAGCGCGCCGCGGAACAAGCCCGGGAAGACGAGGACATTGTTGATCTGGTTCGGATAATCGCTGCGGCCGGTCGCGAATACCGCTACATGCGGCAGCGCCTCCTCCGGGGAAATTTCCGGTTCCGGATTGGCCATGGCGAACACGATGGCTCCCGGCTTCATCCGCTTCACGTCCTCCTCGTTCAGCAAGCCGGCGCGCGATACGCCGATGAAGACATCCGCGCCCGCGATAAGCTCCTTGAGCGTGCCGGGTTGAGCCTCGACCTGCGGCTGATCCGCCAGCCACTGCCACATCGGATACGGATACGCTTGCCCGCGCACGATCGCGCCTTCCCGGTCGATCGGCACCAGATGCTTCACGCCTGCTCCAAGGAGCATTTTGCATATGGAAACGCCTGCCGCCCCGATGCCGTTCACGACGACGCGGATGTTCTCCATCCGTTTGCCGACGACCTTCAGCGCGTTGATGAGGCCGGCGATCGTGACGACCGCGGTGCCATGCTGATCGTCGTGGAAGACGGGGATGTCCAGTTCGGCGGCAAGCCGATTCTCGATCTCGAAGCAGCGCGGAGAGCCGATATCCTCCAGATTGATGCCGCCGAAGATGGGGCTGATCGTCTTGATCGTGCGGATAATCTCTTCCGTGTCCTTCGTATCGAGGCAGATGGGGAACGCATCGACGCCCGCGAGCTGCTTGAACAGCATTGCCTTCCCCTCCATGACCGGGGCAGCGGCATAGGGGCCGATATCGCCGAGTCCGAGCACGGCCGTGCCGTCCGTCACGACAGCGACCGTATTGCGTTTGATCGTGAGCGAATACGCCTTGCCGACGTCCTCCGCGATGGCACGGCAAACTTTGGCTACGCCGGGCGTGTACACTTTGGACAAGTCTTCGCGGTTCTTGATCGGCAGCGTCGGCTGAATGGTGATTTTGCCCCCGAGATGAACGAGGAACGTGCGGTCGGAAACGTTGATGACCTTGATGCCGTCAAGCGCCCGCAGCGCCTCGACGATCGACGTTTCCTTATTGTCCTGAAGATCGACGGTAATGTCGCGCGTCGACGTGTCGTGCCCCGGGCGAATGACGTCGATGGAGGTGATGTCTCCTCCCGCCCGGCTGATCGTCGCCGCGACGTCGCCGAAGCTCACCTTCTTGTGATCCAGCTCCAACCGGAAAATCATGCTCGTTTGCGCCATGTTACGCCCTCCCTTTACGCCGAATGGATGCTGCATCCGTTGTCTCTCAACCCGCTGCGTCTGCGCTGCATGTCCGGCTGCTTCGTTTCTTGTTCCGTAATCAGATAAATTCCAGCATTGCCAAAGCCAGGCTTTATCATGCGTAAACGCTGCAACAATCCCTTCAATGAAACTGGCTGCCGAGGCGGCAGGGACAGCCGGGACCCTCCTTCACTCGTAGGCGGAGGGTCTCGAACAGCCGCTGCGCGTACTCACCTTTTGCGTGACGTGAGCTTCGCCTGCGTGAACAACAGCAGATAATCGTGGCCGCCGGCTTTGGAATCCGTCCCCGACATGTTGAAACCGCCGAAGGGATGCACGCCGACGAGAGCGCCGGTGCATTTGCGATTGATATACAGATTACCGCAGTGAATCGTATCCAGCGCCTCGGCGATCCGGTCATTGTCCGTCGAGAAATACGAACCCGTCAGGCCGAATTCCGTGTCGTTGTACATGGCGATCGCCTCGCGCCAATCCTGCGCTTTGGCCAGCGCCAGCACCGGACCGAAGATCTCCTCCTGCATGAGGCGCGCCTTGACGTCGACGTCTCCGAACACGGTGGGCTGGATATAATAGCCGTTCCCCGGAGCTTTGGCGCCGCCGGTGAGCAGTTCGCCTTCCTCCCTGCCGATGTCGATATAGTCCAGGATGCGCGCGAAGGAAATATTGTCAATGACCGGACCGGCGGCGAAATTATGCTCCGGCAAGCCGATCTGCAGCTGCTCCGTCAGTTCGACGACGCGCTTCGCTACTTCGTCATAGACGGCCTCGACGATAATGGCGCGGGACCCCGCGGAGCATTTCTGTCCTTGGAAGCCGAAAGCCGACGCGACGATTGCCACTGCCGCCGCCTCGAGATCGGCCGTTTCGTCGACGACGATCCCGTCCTTGCCGCCCATTTCGGCGATGACGCGTTTGATCCATATTTGGCCCGGAGCGGTATCCGCGGCTAGCTTGTTGATGCGCAAGCCGACTTCCTTGGAACCGGTGAAACTGACGAAACGCGTCTTCGGATGCGAGGTTAAGTAGTCGCCGATCTCCGCGCCGCTTCCCGGCACATAGTTGATAACGCCCGGCGGCAGTCCGACCTCCTGCATCAACGCGACGAATTTATAAGCAATGACCGGCGTCGTGGATGCCGGCTTCAGCAATACGGTGTTGCCCGAGACGATCGCGGCAGCCGTCATGCCGACGCAGATCGCGAGCGGGAAATTCCAAGGCGGAATGACGACTCCGACGCCGAGCGGAATATAGGTCAGGCGATTGTCTTCGCCAGGAATCTTCGCAAGCGGCTGCGCCTCGTTCACGTTGCTGAGACGGATCATCTCGCGTCCGTAAAACTCCAGGAAATCGATGGCTTCGGCCGTGTCCACGTCCGCCTCGACGTAATTTTTGCCGGCTTCCAGCAGCATGAGCGCCGAGAATTCGTGTTTGCGCTCGCGCATCAGCGTCGCCGCTTTGAACAAGTATTCCGCCCGCTCGCGCGCAGGCACCTGCTTCCATGTCTCGAACGCCGCCAGCGCCGCCTGCATGGCTTGCTCCGCGAGCTCTTGATTCGCTTTGCTTACGAAGCCGATGACCTCGTCGAGGTTGCCGGGGTTAATGGAGGTGATTTTCGGTTCCGTCTCGATCATCTGAACGCCGATCTTCAGCGGGTACGTCCGGCCCAATTCAGACTTGATCTGGGCGATTGCGGTTTCCATCGCTTCTTGATTCGCTTGCATGCCGAAATCCGTGAACGGTTCGTTGGCATAAGGCTTCAGCTCATTGAATGGCGTTGTCGACATATCCATTCTCCTCTCCCGTCAGGGGGTTCGTTATGAGACAGGCGCTACGGTCTCCGCAGATTCTTAAGGACGAACCAGACATTGGCCGGCCGCTCCGCCAGTCGCCGCATGAAGTAACCGAACCAGTCGATCCCGTAAGGCACATAGATGCGGACGCGGTAGCCTTCCTGAACGAGCCGCTGCTGCAGCTCCTCGCAAATGCCGTAGAGCATTTGGAATTCGAATGCCCCGCGGTCGATATTCAGTTCCCGAACAAGCAGTTTCGTGTAATCGATGATCGCTTCATCGTGACTCGCGATGGCCGTATAATTCCCGTTCGCCAGATGCAGGCGTATGATGCGCTTCAGGTTGTCGTCCACGTCTTTCTTCTCCGGAAAAGCGACGCTGGCCGATTCTTTGTACGCCCCTTTCACGAGCCGCAGATTCGCTTTCCATTTATTCAAATCCTTCACGTCCTGCTCCGTGCGGAACAGATACGCTTGGATGACGATGCCTACATTATCATATTCGCGGCGAAGCTCCCGGTAGACATCGAGCGAAAGTTGACAGTGCGCATAATCCTCCATGTCGATGCGGACGAAATTGCCGAGCGCACGGGCACGGTTCAAAATCCGCTTCATATTATCGACGCAGAGCGCGCGGTCGATATCGAGTCCGAGCGACGTCATCTTCAGCGACAGGTTGGAAGTGACGCCGGCTTCCGCGATCGCTTCCAGCGTCAGGATGCACATGTCCGCCGCTTGCTCGGCTTCCTCCTCGTTGAAGACGAACTCGCCGAGATGGTCGAGCGTCGCCATTCGGCCATCCGCATTCAGCTTGCGGACGGCTTCAATCGACTGCTGAATCGTCTCGCCCGCCACGAACCGGGCCGCGCCGAAACGCAGGCCGTACTTCTTCGCCAGCCGATTGGCGGCGCGGCTCTTGCCGAGCGCTTGAAACACGCTTTTCAGTAACAGATCCATGCTGAATTCCTCCAGTGGATTGCACGATGATGTTCACGAATCTACTTTCATTCTATGCCTCGCGCTCCGCTTCCACGCCGCTGGAATTTGGCGATTTGAATACCGGTTCCCGCCTTGCCGAGCTCGCCCAGCCATAATAGAAACAGCCGCTGCGGCTCGCAATCAAAGGATGGCGGTACGTAACGGCTGTGTCGGTAGTTGTCGTTTATAGAATTCGTTTGCCGAGCAGGGAAGCAATCAGTCCGATGGCAAGGCGCGCGGTCCGCCTGCTCTCGTCCAGCATCGCGTTCACCTCGACCATGTCGATGGACAGGATCCGGCCGAATTCGGCCAGCAGCTCGCAGGCGAAATGCGCTTCCCGGTAGGTCAAGCCGCCGGGAACCTGCATGCCGACGCCAGGCGCTTCGAGCGGATCCAGACAATCCGCGGAGAAGCTGACATGGATGCCGTCCGTTCCTTCGCCGGCGATTTCAACCGCCTTGCGAATAACCGCTTCAATGCCCATCCGGTCGATTTCATGCATCGTGAATACGGTGATGCCCTCGGACAGAATAAGTTCCCGTTCCTCCGGCTCCACGTCGCGAACTCCGATGAGGACGACGTTTTCCTTGCGAATGGCGTCTCGCGCTACCTGAGCGTCGATGTTCGAAAGCCCTAGCTTCGCGAATCCGAGCGCGACGGACAGCGACATGCTGCCGATATTGCCGGTCAGGCTGCTCGACTCCGTCTGAAAGCCGGCATGCGCATCGAAACAGATCACGCCGACGCGCTTCTCCTTCGCGGCAAGTCCTGCGAGCACGCCGATCGTGACGCTGTGGTCGCCGCCCAATACGAGCGGCAGTTCTCCCCGCCCTGCGGCTTCGGCCACGACGTTCGAGATGCGCCGGCTCATCTCTACGACTTCCGGCAGATGCTTGACGTGACCTTCGTTTGCTGCCGATTGCGGCTGTTGAGCGAGTTGGGATTGGGACGACACGATAACTTTCGTTTCGCCCGACACTTCATAGACGGTCTTGCGAAGCTGCCGAAGCAGTCCGGCTTGAATCATCGATTCCGGACCCGCCTCGTTCCCCGGCCTGCCAGCGCCAAGGCCGAACGGCACTTGAACGAGATGCAGTTTCTGGGCTGCAGCCGATGTTTGCTTGAAGCCGGCACCGCTGCTGTGCGTGGTGTTCGTGCTGTTATTCCTATCCGTGCTGTTACTGTTCATGTCTGCCATATTGTCGCTCCGCCTTTCCAGTCGGTTATCTATTAGAAAAGCAGCTTGATCCGTGCAAAAGCCCAATCAAGCTGCTCTTTCGTTATCGTCAGCGGCGGCGCGAAACGGATCGTCGTCGCATGCGTTTCTTTGCACAAGATGCCGAGCTCCTTCAGCTTCTCGCAATACGGACGCGCCTCGCCGTCCAGCTCCAAGCCGATGAATAAGCCGCGTCCGCGGATGTCCTTGACGGCCGGGCTGCCGATCCCCCGCAGCAGTCCTATGAAATACGTACCCAACTCTTCGGAACGGTTAATCAGTCCTTCGTCTTCCAAGACATCAAGCGCCGCGATCGCCACCGCGCAGGCAAGCGGATTGCCGCCGAACGTCGAGCCATGCGAACCCGGTTCGAATACGCCGAGAATCGCTGCGTCCGCCGCCACCGCGGAGATCGGGAATACGCCGCCCCCGAGCGCTTTGCCCAGGATGTACATGTCGGGCGTGACGTCCTCCCAATCGCAGGCGAACCGCTTCCCCGTGCGGCCGAAGCCGGTTTGAATCTCATCGGCCACGAACAGCACCCGATGCTGTCTGCAGAGTTCAGCCGCCTCTTTCAAGAAGCCTGCCGGCGGCATGATAATGCCCGCTTCGCCTTGAATCGGCTCCACGAGGAATGCAGCCGTATTCGGCGTGATCGCCGCTCTTAGCGCCTCGATATCGCCGTACGGAATGACTCGGAAGCCTGGCGTGAACGGTCCGAAGCCCGCCTTGTATTCGTCCGAGGACGAGAAAGACGTGACCGTAATCGTCCTGCCGTGGAAATTCCCTTCGCAGACGATGATTTCCGCTTGATCCGCAGGCACTCGCTTCACGTTGTACGCCCAGCGCCGAACGGCTTTGAGCGCCGTTTCCACCGCTTCCGCGCCCGTGTTCATCGGCAAAATCATATTCTTGCCCGTCATCGTGCTCAGCTTCTCGTAGAAGATGCCCAATCGATCGTTATGAAACGCGCGCGAGGTCAGAGTCACTTTATCGGCCTGCTCTTTCAAGGCGGCAATAATGCGCGGATGCCGATGCCCATGATTCAGCGCCGAGTAGGCACTCAGCATATCCATGAACCGGTTTCCCTCCGGATCCTCGACCCAGACGCCTTCCGCCTTCGAAACGACGATCGGCAGCGGGTGATAATTGCGTGCTCCAAGCCGTTCGGTCTGTGCGATTATCCTGCTGGACGCGTTAGATGTGCTTGCCATGCGGACACGCTCCTCTTTCCAATCGCATCGTGATTACAGTTGCCATGCAGATCATGCGACGCTTCGAAACCGAAACAGGCTTAAGCCGACCGGCTTAAAGGATCCGTTCCCCGAACGCGGAACCGATCAGCTCCACGGCCGCCACGGCCGTCTTGTTATGCTGGTCCAGCATCGGATTCACTTCCACGATCTCCGCCGATACGAGCAGATTTCGTTCGAACAGGAGCTCCATCGCAAAATGGCTTTCCCGGTACGATAGGCCGCCGCTTACCGGCGTGCTGACGCCCGGCGCGTCCGACGGATCCATGCCGTCGAGATCGAGACTCAAGTGAACGCCGTCCGTGCCGTTCGACACGATGTCCAGCGCTTCCTCCATGACTTGCTTCATGCCGTTACGGTCGATATCGTGCATCGTGAAAACTTTAATCCCCTTCGCTTTCAGAAAAGCACGCTCGCCGGGGTCGATCGACCGCGCGCCGATAATGACGATGTTCTCGGGCAGCAGCTTGAGGCCAGACCCGCCGATCGAGGTCAAATCGTCATGTCCGTAGCCCAATAATGCCGCCAGCGACATGCCGTGAATGTTGCCCGAGTCCGTCGTCTCGTGCGTATTGACGTCCGTATGCGCATCAAACCAAATAACGCCCAGCCGCTTTACATGCCGCAGGACGCCTTTGATCGTGCCGATCGCAATGCTATGGTCGCCGCCCAATACGAGCGGGAATCTGCCCTTGCCCATTTCTTCCGAGACGGTATCGCACAGCGCTTGGTCCACCCTCGCGATCTCGTTCATATATTTCAGCTTCTCGTCCTGCGCGGCAGGCTGCAGCAGCCGGTTCACCTGCAGGTCGCCGGCATCCTCGATCGAATAGCCGAGCGCCTCCAGCCGATCATGCAAATTCGCGCCGCGAATCGCGTCAGGCCCCAGATCAACGCCCTTCCGGTTTGCACCATAATGCAGCGGTACGCCGATAATCGTGATGTTCGTATTCTTTACCGCATCCATAAGCTGCACCCTTTCCTAGACTTTCAGATAGTCTCATTGTAACATAGCGTTTTTTGTTGAAAAAATTAAATAATTCTATGGTAACGATTAAGAATCGTAATGTTACCGTCTTTTACCATGCGAAATGGAGCTGCTCAAGGGCCTAAAAACGAAAAACCTCCGGCTTAAAAGCAGCCGAAGGCAGATCTAGCTATTGGATATCGACAGCTATGCCTGAAGCGAAATCGGATGCGTCAGTCCCATTCTTTCCAAATCCGCTGTACGATTTGCGCGAAAGAATGAATGTTTTGTTCCGCAATCCGTTTCTTGAGCATGACCATGTTCGTTTCGATTTTGCCGGGAAACCTATGAATTTCCGCCAACGTTCCTTTTCGAAGTTCATCCTCGACTAACGCCGCGCCTAGAAGCGCAATTCCCGTGTTATACATCACCGTCCGCTTAATCGTCTCGTCGGAGACGCACGCGATGTATTTATCCGGCACGAAGCCGTATTCCGACAAGCATTCGTTGACGAGCCGCTGAATGTTGGAGCCGGACTTATACGTGATGAACGGGTACGTCTCGAGCAGTTCCGACAGCTCATGCTGTTCCAGCAGCTCGGTCGTCGTCACGAGGACGAGATCCTCCCTGCCGAGCGGCATCTTCTCCATCTGCGGCAGATCGCACGGACCGGCGATGATCGCCAAATCCGCTTCGTTCGACGAGACCTTCTTGATGGCGTCATTGCTGTCGCACGAGAACAGCTGCAGCTTCACGTTCGGATTCTCGGCGATGTAGGAGTGCAGAATGAGCGATAAGTATTGCGTGCAATAAAATTCAGGCGCCGCGACCGTCAGCAATCCGTGCGGGTTCTCGAGCTTGCGCAGCTCGGCCTCCATCTCATCCATAAGCGCGAAGGTCTGGTCCACGTAATGTTTGACGATCTTGCCTGCGGGGGTCAAGAACGTTCGTTTCCCGTTTCGTCCGAGGAGCGTGACGCCAAGCTCGCTCTCAAGGGATTGCAGCTGCAGCGTGATCGTCGGCTGCGTATAACCGAGCTGATCGGCGGCGCGCGTCAAATTCAGCGTGTCCGCGACGACCTGGAACGTCTTGTATTTCTTGAAATCCATGCCTGCCTCACGTCCTTGCCGACTTCATTGGAACCATTATAGATGGGAATGACGCACGGGGCAAGCGAAGGCAACTGCGTCTCCGTCAGCCTTTTTCAACATTCATCGGCTTTTGTCGGACTCCGCGCCTGCCTGCATCGGTCTTATTTCAGCCTTCCATTTCGGTTCTTGCATTGGACATCCGAATCATGGAGAAGTTCACGGACGAAGCCGGAATTGCTTCCCGCAGCCGCTGCAAGGAAGGCGTGATCCGCACCTCGATGCCTGCTTCCGCCATTCCGCCCAGGCAATCGCCGACGCGCTCCACTCGCAAGGGTACGACTTCCTGCTTCGCGATATAATAGCCTGCATCCTTCGCGTACACTTCGAAATTGCGAGTGTCGAATTCGTACCGGAAGACAGCCGCATCCCGGATGCGATCCAACCAGCCGCTCTCGACGGCGATGACGCGATGCGTTCCCGATAATCCGAAGAAGCGCTCGCGGTCCGCCTCGGACGTCGTCGGCGCCGGCCAAAAACAAACCCGAGGGCAGTCCCTCGGGAAATAGTAATGATAGGCATGCCATTCGTCGATCGCCCACACCATCGCAGGTTCATGAAGACGATAAGGCAATTGGCGCGGGGTGAATGCTTGAATATTCGGATCTTCGCTGAAATGATACAATCGCAATCGATTCGCTCCATTTCCGTACCGCTTCCGTCATGAAAGCTCGACTATTCAATGTCCATGGAGATGTCGTCTTCCGCTTCGTTGAACCGGATGAGCAGCTCCTTGTCGTCCAGAAACCACAAGTTGTCCGCTTCCATGTAAAACGTGATCCCTTCCACGACATCCTTCAAGCCCAAGTTACGAGGCGTATCCTTCATGATGCCGAGCGAGTAACCGGGTTGAACGCTGCCGCTGCCGCCAAGTCTAACAAAAATCCGCAAATGATCGCCATCCGACAATTCCAATTCTCTGATGTACCACTGTGCAGCCGACTGTTCAACTGAAAGTCTCATCGTTTCCATCTCCTCGTTTTGGATACGGTTACATGCTATATATACGCCGCATTCCAGGGAATTACCTCTTTATCATCGATAAAATCGCATGTTCGCCGCAGTTTACCCGCATTAGAAGCTTCGTCCGCGCTGTATTCGGTTGCGTCTGACGCGGATGACGGCAATCAGGCACAAATACGCCATGAGGCCGACCCACACGATAAAAATTTTCACTTTCGTGCTCGCTGACGGTTCTTTCGGTACGTCTTCCTTGAGCACGGCACGTTGTACCGAAGCATCAATGTCCCCGTATTGCCGCGCGATCGCGGCCATATTAGGAGAAATCGGCTTCAGCTTGCCGGCCGAATATTCACCGAGCGACGTCAGAACCTTGACTTCCCGATCCGGCGTAACCGTAATGACCGGCGTTTCGCCCTTCGGCACCACCGCATAGAGCGGCTCGTCCGTCGCGGAATTCTCCGGTTCCGTGCCTGCGAGCGGATAGGCAGGGTTCGCCGCCCTCACTTGCTGCAAGTCAAAATGTTGAAACCCGTAGTCGAGCAGTTTCGTCATATCCTTATAAAGCGCCGATTTGGTCGGTGACTTAAGCAGCACGCCGATCAACTCCAAGTCGCCGCGTTTGGCCGAGGTGACGAGCGTAAAGCCCGAATCTCCCGTATAGCCGTTCTTGATGCCCGTCGTGCCTTCGTAATTGCCCAGCATTTCGTTATGATTGACCAGCGTCGTTTTCCATGTCTGCCCGTTCCACGGCAATGTCTTCGTCCCGACAATCGTTCGGAACAACCGGTTCTGCATCGCATATCTCGCAATCTTGGCCATATCCATTGCGGTCGTGTACTGCTCGGGATCCGGCAAGCCGCTCGGATTGACGAAATGCGTATGCGTGGCGCCGGCTTTCTCGACGACGAAGCGATTCATCCGCTCGGCGAATTTCGCTTTGGAGCCATCGATGAATTCGGCAATCGCCGTGGCCGCATCGTTGCCCGAATTCATGAGCATGCCGTACAGCAGGTTGAACAAGGTCTGCTGCTCGCCTTCCTCCAAGTAGATGCGCGTTCCCTCCTCGTTGCGCGCTTCCTTGGACGTCGTTACGAGGCTCGATAAGTCTTGGTCGCTTTCCATGGCGATGATACCCGTTACGATTTTCGTAATGCTGGCCGGAAATTGCTGCTTCTCCTCGTTGTGCGCGAACAACACCGTTCCCGTCTTGGCATCGATAAGAATCGCGGAATCCGAGGATAAGATGGGCTTCCCTTGATCCTCCTCCGCTGCATAGACTGGAAAAGCAGCTCCGAAGCTAATGATACAAAGCAGCAGTACGACAATATGAATTCGTTTATACATCGTCATGGACGATTGCCGACCTCCTGCATCGCTATGTAAAGGAATGGTTTTCTATTAACGTACCACTAGAAACGGCCGGTCAGCAATTATTATTTTGTGGCAACGCGACGCAATCTATAACCTATACAGCCTAATAGAGAGGGTGCCTATGAACGAATATCGCGTAAAAGGTCTCTCCTGTCCAAGCTGCACCATGGAGCTTGAACATCAGCTGCGCAAATTGAAGCACGGCGAAGCATCTGTTCTGAACTACGGCTCCGGCAAAATGAAGCTGGATCCGCTCGTTTCGATACCTGAGGTTGAACGTATTTTGAAGAGAGAACGGGCGTATATCGATTATTCCGCTGTGCAAGGCGAGACGCCGGGGCAAGGTCAGGAGCCTGGGCACGGGCATGGGCATGAGCTTGGGCACGGGCATAGGCATGATGGGCATGGGTACGAACATGGGCATGGGCACGAGCTTGAGCATGGGCACGAACATGGGCATGACGGGCACGGGCACGGGCACGGGCACGGGCATGGGCATGGGCACGAGCATGGTCATGGACATGATCACGAGCATGGGCATGACGGGCATGGGCACGGGCATACCCATGGCGGCCCTCATGCACTGAAGGGACTGATAGCTGCTGCCGTCGTCTATGCTGCAGCTTTAATCGGCGACGGCAGCTGGTCCTCCTGGATCACCGTCGCTCTCTCGATCGTAGCGATTGTAATGAGCGGATATGCGACGTTCGTACGCGGACTGCGTAATTTGCTTCGCTTCCGCTTCAATATCGATACGCTGATGACCATCGCGCTCGTCGGCGCCGTCGGCATCGGGGATTGGCAAGAAGCCGCGTTCGTGGCTCTGCTGTTCGGATTGAATGAATGGCTCGAAGGACTCGGCATGGAGAAGGCCTGCAGATCCATGGAATCGCTGCTGCAGCTGGCGCCGAAGGAAGCGCTCCGCCTGACGGATGGCCGCGAGGAACTCGTTCCGATCTCCGCCCTTGTTCCGGGGGATCTAGTCCTAGTCCGTTCGGGCGCGCTTATCCCCTCTGACGGAATCGTACGTCATGGGCACAGCTCCGTGAACGAAGCCGCCATTACGGGAGAATCGCTCCCCGTCGACAAGGCAGCCGGCGACAACGTATTCGCAGGCACGCTGAACAACGAAGGCGTCCTTCGCGTGTCGATCACGCGCGCCTATAAGGATTCTTCACTTTCCAAAATCCTTCATCTCGTTGCAGAGGCCCAAGAAACCAAGACGCCCACCGAATTGTTCATCAATCGCTTCTCCCGGTACTATACGCCGCTTATCATAGCGGTCGCTGTCCTCGTTCTGCTTCTCCCTCCGCTTCTGTACGGCGGCGATTGGAGCAATTGGCTGTATCAGAGTCTGGCTGTCCTGATCGTCGGTTGTCCTTGCGCGCTCATCCTCTCATCGCCTATCGCCATTCTGTCCGGGATAACTAGAGCCGCTCGCTGCGGAATTCTGATCAAAGGCGGCGTTCATCTGGAACAGTTAGGCCGCATCAATCTGCTCGCCTTCGACAAAACCGGCACGCTGACGAAAGGCGAGCCTCGCGTCGAAGATTGCGTCGTCTTCGATGCCCGTCTTCACCAAATCGCCGGCGCGCTCGAGCATGGATCCTCCCATCCGCTGGCGAAAGCCGTCTTGAAGGCAGTCACTGCTTATGGGATCGCCCCAGCAGTCGCCGAAAATCTTCAAACCGTCTCGGGTCAAGGAGTGACCGGCGTCATTGAAGGGATAGCGTATCGGATCGGGAATGAAAACAGTTTGTCGGGCCCCGTCCTTACGAATGAGGTAACCCGTGCAATCGGAAGATTGAAGCAGGCAGGCATGACGCTCGTCATCGTATCGAACGATAGCCGCGTACTCGGGATTTACGGCATCGCGGATGAAATACGGGAAGAAAGCCGCAGCGTGATCGAATCGCTTCGACGTCTGGGGATCCGTAAGACCGTGATGCTGACCGGCGACCATGAAGCAACCGCGCGCAAGGTCGCGGAAGCCACGGGCATAACCGATTATATCGCCGGCTTGCTGCCCGAGGACAAAGTAGACCGGGTCAAGGCGCTCTCGTCCCGGCACAAGGTCGCAATGATCGGCGACGGCATCAACGATGCGCCGGCGTTGGCATCCGCGAGCCTTGGCATCGCGATGGGCAAAGGCACGGACAGCGCGATCGAGACGGCCGACATCGTGCTCATGCAGGATCATCTCGGCATGCTGCCCGAAGCCGTTAAAGTCGCCAAGCGCGTCAACCGTACGATCCGCTTCAACATCGGGCTTGCGCTTGCCTTGAAGCTCATTGCCTTATTGCTGACGATTCCGGGCTGGCTGACACTGTGGATCGCCATCCTGTCGGACATGGGAGCGACGATTCTAGTCTCGCTGATCAGCTTGACGATCTTGATGGACGCCAGAAAAAAAACCGCTCCGGTAAAGGAGCGGCCTGAGAATCGAGAGACCCGCGTGTAATAGAAACGGCGGGTTTCTCTTTTTTCATATTTCGGGGAGCATCAGAAAAACTACTGCACCCAGTACACCACATTGGCGCTTGTTACTCTTTGCCGAACTTCTCGCGGATACGCGTTGCCATCCATGCGTTGACTTGCCATAGGTCGGCGACCGCTTGCCCCGTGAACGGCAGCGTCGGCATATATCCCGGCGGGCCGAATTCCGGCGTGATCGTTGCAAAGGCATGGCCTTCCTGTTCCCTCGCTTGCAGCATTTGTCCCCACCAGCCCTCGAACTGCAGCAGCTCGTATGCAAATTCAGGCGCGGCCGGATGCGGCACCTGAGGCCCTTCGGCGAACCCGACGCGGGCATGAATATGAATGGCGCGCTCGAATGCGAGCTTCAGGTCTTCTTCCCTATCGTCCAGCATCGACTCGGTTACGCAGCACCAGTGGCTGAAATCCGCCGCAATCCTCAGGTCCGGCAGCTCCTTCAACAGCGCCGTCGTGCCCCAAGGCGTGAACATGGCCCGCGAGCGATGCGTTTCGTGGGCGACAGGAATTCCGATCGTCCGCTCTACGTCGAGCGCTCCGCGAAAGAAATCCACTTGCTCGGCGAAAGGCATGCTGTCCTTCGCGCTATGCGAAACGATCAGCTGCGGATTGAAGCTTGCAGCGTATTCCGCCTGCGAAGCGAAGGTTGCCGCGTGATCGCAGGAAGTAAAGATTTGCGCGATGTAGCTGAGGCTATGCTTGTCCAGCAATTCCTTGAATTCGTTCGCTTGCTCCTTCGACGGCGCCGGAGCCTCCACGCCGGCATAGCCCGCTTCAGCCGCTCTTGCCAGTTGATCCGCATAAGTTCCGGGCATGCCCCAGAGCGCGTTATAAATATTCAGTTTCATCGGTCGACTTCTCCTTCGTCTGCGTTCGAATATGTAGCTACACCGGCAACAACTGCCATAACCTCATTCAGTTTACCAACGCTGTCCGATCTCGCCAAGGAGCAAATCTTACGAAAAACTATGCTTATTTTCATATATAAGACCCAAGCTGCGTCTGAATTCCGTTCATGAGTCGCGTTTTACTCCAAGAATCAAAAAAATAGCGGAGCAGAAATTCCCTCTGCCCCGCTATTTTCCATGTAATCTATATCGGTTGAGCGGCGTGCTGTCACACCAGCGCATTCATCTAAACGCTTAAAGCTTAAAGCTTAAAGCTTAAAGCTTAAAGCTTAACGCTGAACATCCTGCGGATGCGACTCCGTAATAAGGGCCGTCACGCTCGCGTTAGAGCTGACCTGCTCCGGACTTTTGCAGCCCGGGATAACGGCTGTTACCGCAGGATGCTTCAAGCACCAAGCAAGCGCCCATGCTGCCATGTCCACGCCGGCCGGCACTTCTTCGGCCGCGATGCGCTGCACTTCCTGCAGCTTCTTCACCGTGCTTTCGCGGTCGTGGCGATGGCGTACGTCGGTTTCATCGAATACGGCGTCCGGCTTGTACTTGCCGCTCAGATAACCGCTCGCAAGCGGAACGCGGGCAAGCACGCCCAAGTCCTGACGAATGCAGGACGGGAATACGTCTGCTTCCGGAACGGTGTCCAATCTGTTGTAAACGACCTGGATGACGTCGGAGCCGACCTTCGTGGAGGCATCGACCTGATGCGAGTTGGCATTGCTGCCGATGGACGTGCCGAGATGTTTGATTTTGCCGGCCTTCACTTGCTCGTTCAATACGGACCACAATTCCTCGTTGTCGAACACGGCGTCGGGACCGGAATGGAACTGGTACAAATCGATATAGTCGGTTTTGAGCGCACGCAGCGATGCCTCGAGCTGCTCGACGACGCCCTCCGGCGAGAAATTGTCCGTACGCGAGAACCGTTCGTGAAAATGATGACCGAACTTCGTCGCGACGATCCAATTCTCGCGCTTGCGGCGGGATAGATAGTCGCCGATAAGCGATTCGGACAAATGATCGCCATAGCACTCCGCCGTATCGATCAGGTTGATGCCCAGCTCGGCTGCCCGATCCAAGATCGCATCGGCCTCGTCCTGCGTAAACTGCTGTCCCCATTCGCCGCCGAACTGCCAAGTGCCTACGCCGATAACGGAAACCTCAAGCCCCGTACGTCCAAGTCTGCGGTATTTCATCGTTTCTTCCCTCTCCTCTCGAAATGACGGCGCGTACAGTCCGGCTGCCGCGCGCAATATTATTCTTTACCCAATTGCCTCAATTGCATCGCTTGCGTAAACCAAAGCTTGTAGGTGAGCAAACTCAGGATAATGCTCGTGACAGCCGCCGATGACGTGAACGCGAAGACGATCAGAATCTGATACCGGACCGCTTGCAGCGGATCGGCGCCGGCGATGATCATCCCCGTCATCATACCGGGCAATTGGACGATACCGACCGTCTTCATCCCGTCGATCGTCGGAATCAAGCTCGCTTTCACCGATCGTTTGATGCTGAGCTGAATCGCCTGCCGCGCGCTTGCGCCGAGGGAGAGCAGCGTCTCGATCTCGCCGCGCGAAGACTCGATGTCCCGCCTCATCTGATTCAAGAATAACCCTGCGATAACCATCGCGTTGCCGATCGTCATCCCGCTGATGGAGATGATGTACTGCGGCGTGCTCTTGATGATGTGCAGGCCGAGCAGCAGCAGCATGATCATCGCTTCGGTCGAGGCAATGGCGATTCCGATCCGCAGCGCGATGCCGCGCAAGCCCTTCCCGCGCCTCGCCGCGTGCCACGATGCAATCGCGATCATGACGACGATAATCGGCACGAGCAGCAGGAGATGATGGGTTCGAAAAACCGCCTGCAGCACGAGCCCGACGGCCAGCAGCTGCACCGTCGCGCGAATCGTCCCGATGACGATATCGCGCTCCAGCCCGAGCTTCTGACGCATGGAAACGAACACGGTAATCGCAACGAAGAGCAGCGTGAACGCAACCGCCGTAAGGGACATCAGTCATCCGCCTCCATAGCTCGCTGTTTCAGGAAGGCCATCGCCGCTTCCGTCGGAGGATCGCGGAAGAATGATTCCGACTCGCAATCCGAGAAGGCCCCGTCCGCCAGAAACCATACCCGCGAACTGACGCGCCGCGCCTGTTCCAGGTCATGCGACACCCAGATCAGCGTCGTTTGCGCCGCATCCAGCAAACCAAGCAGCATTGTTTCCACCGCGGCTTTGCTGTGCTGATCCAGCGAAGCCGTGACTTCGTCGAGCAACAGCACCGACGGCCGGGCCAGCAGCGACCGGACGAGCGACAGCCGCTGCTTCTCTCCGCCGGACAGCGTCTCCGCTTCCTTCGACCAGCTCATCGCCGACAAGCCTGCAGCAGCCATCAGCTTCATAGCCGCGGCTTCGTCGAACTCGGAATTATGCAGGCGGCTGAACGTCCGCAAATTGCTATCGACGGTGCCCGGAAGCATAATCGACTGCTGCGCTACGTAAGCCGCCTTGCAGCGCCATGCCTGCGGGTGCCAATCGGCGGAAGCCTTGTCCTCCAACAGCAATTCTCCGCTGCTCGGCTCATCCAATAGCGCGAGCAAGCGCAGCAAGGTGCTCTTGCCTTGTCCCGACGGCGCGATCAACGCAATGGATGCGGGGGCATCGACGGAAGCGGAAATGTTCGAGAATAAGGTTCTGTCGCCGGGGAGCATCTTGGTCAATCCTTTAAACGCAAGAATACCCAAATGTGACCAGCCTCCTTATTTCTCTAGTGTTTCCGAAGCGAAAGGCATCATATCCGCTTCGATTCACGGCTAGCCGATCCTTACTTGACATAGACCCAAGTTTCGCCAGGCTGGAAAACATGGTAACGCTGGCCGCGATGCCGGTCGAATAGCTCGCCGACGAAGCCCACGATGCCCTCGCTGTTGTTCGGGTACAAGTCGAAATGCAGCGGAACGACGACGCCCATCCCCGTATCGACGGCCAAAGCAGCCGCTTCGCGCGCATTCATATTACCGTCGATGCCGCGGCGATGACGGAACAGATCCCGGCCATTGATCGGAAGCATGCCGACATCGATGCGGTAATTCTTCAGAATACCGATCAATTCTTCCGTAACCAGCGTATCGCCCGCATGATAGATGACGATGCCGTCCCACTCCATCATGTAGCCCAGGAAACGGTCGCGCCCCTCGGCATCCGAGATTCGGGTTTCATGCCAAGCCGGGATCGGATGAATCGTCAATCCTCCGGCGCATGCGTACGGCTCCCCATACTGAAGGCTGTCCACGCGTTCTTCGGGAATGCCGATTTTCTTCAAGATGGCCGCGCAAACGGCAGGACCGGCAAATCTGCAGGACGGCGAAGCTTCGGCGATGCTCAGCAGCGTCGCCGGATCCAGATGATCCGAATGCTCGTGCGTGACCAGGACCAGATTCAGATCGTTCAGCTCGCGCGCCTCGACCGGCGGGGAATAAGAACGCTTCCAAAAGCTGTCCGTCGACAGCGTATCGTCCGTCAAAAACGGGTCGACGGCGAGCTTGAAGCCGTTGCGGCCGATAATGACGCCGACTTGGCCGATGTATTGTATGGCAGCGTATTCGTATGACATGGTTAAATTCTCCTCTCTTGTACATTAAGCGTAACAGAAAAACCCGCGTCGATAAACCACGGGTTTTCGTATTCGGCGGCTATCCGCCCTTCGTCCTATGCGTCGTTCGTTTTCTCGTCCGCATCCTCATCCGACTCGACCAGACGCTGCAGGGCGGACAATTTATTCTCCCAATACCGTTCATAGTATTGCAGCCAATTGCGCAGCTCCTGCAGGGGCTGCGTCTCCAGCCGGTAGCGCGTTTCGCGCCCGACCTTGCGCTCCTTGACGAGCCCGGCCTCCGACAGGATGCGAAGATGTTTGGATACCGCGGTTCTCGTCATCGTGAAATGGCCGGAAATGGCGGTGACGGGCATCTCCTTGTCGACGAGCAGCCGCAGCACTTCGCGCCGCGTCGGGTCAGCGATCGCTTGAAAGACATCATGCTTGCCGGACGGCAGCGCGGCCATGTCAGGCCTCGACATACGAGCCGAGCTTGGCCACGATGCCGACCCAGCCCTTGTCCATCGTATCGCGAACCAGGCTGTGCGGCATGTTGAATTCCGTCATGCCGTCCACGCGCCAGCCGGAATGCGTCAGCGTGCAAGACGTCTGATTGTCGCCTTTGTCTTCGAGCTCGATCGTAATCGTCCATTCCGTGCCCCATTCGAATACGATGCGCCTCTGTACTTCGATTTCTTTGACGAGGCAAGGCTGCATGCCGAACGGCCCCGCATCGATCTTAAACGCATGGCCGACCACTGGCTCGAAATCATTCGGCATAAACCAGGCATTCAGCCCCTCCGCCGTCGCAATCGCGGTCCACACTTTCTGAATCGGCGCTTTGAACAGCTGCGTTCGTTGGATCGGCGGCAATGTATCTTGTGTTTCCATATCTATACCATCTCCTTGACCGACTCGATCATCGGGCTTCATGTTACTTAAACAAAAAAACGAACCCGTTTGGTTTCGCTTTTCAGTATAGGACACCGATCGGTTTCAAGTCAACCAACCGAACTAATTCGTTGGATCGTTCTTTTCTTTGTCTACGCCATGGTCTTCCCATCTCCGGGAATATGCTTTATTGGTCACCCAAATCGTCATCCACGTCACAATGATCCCGATGATGATCGCCGAGATCCACACCCCTGTAGGTACGCCCATTGTCAGTCTCTCCTTCGGCAGAACCTGTCATTCGGTACCGCCATGTTTTCAGAAAATCATAACAGACCTGTTATGCGGTTACAAATGACAACATTATGACGAAAAATAATGGTTAATGGCGCAAGGTATGCCAACACGCTGCCAATTCGCCCCTTTCCCTTGCCTGGACAAGCCTCGGCGTGCATAATGAGGGATGCTGAATGAAACCATTATACGCATCGCAGCAGAAAGGAACATCATCGTGCATTCATCGTCCGGGCCTGCCAAACCGCCCGTTTCTCCCGTCTTCCCGCTCTTGATCGGCATGCTGGCCATCTCGTTCGCGCCCATACTCGTTCGCGCATCCGATGCGCCGGTATCGGTACAAGGCTTGTATCGCATGCTATTCACCTTCCTGATGATGCTGCCCTTCGGCGGGAAACAGCTGCGCACGCTGCATAAGATTAACCGCAAAGACTGGCTCTTGCTGCTGGCCGCCGGCTTCTTTCTTGCGCTTCATTTCCTGCTCTGGATGGCATCCTTGACCTATACGTCCATCGCAAGCTCGACGATCCTGCTGGCGCTGGAACCCGTATTCGTGATGATCGGCGCTTTCTTCCTATTCAAAGACCGCCCCGGTAAATTAGCCGTCATCGGCATGCTCGTTGCCTTAATCGGCGCGATCAGCATCGGATCCGGCGATATCGGCCTATCCCAACGGGCATTCTTCGGAGACGCGCTTTCCTTTCTGGGAGCGCTCGCCGTTGCCGTCAATATGCTCATAGCCAAACAAATCATGCGCCGCGTTTCCTCGTATCTGTACAGCTTTATCGTGTTCGGCGTGACGGCGGCATGCTTCGCGGTTTACAACGTCGTTAGAGGCATCCCGATGACCGGCTATCCCGCCAAAGAATGGCTGGTATTCGTCCTGCTTGCCATCGTGCCGACCGTATTCGGCCATATGATTTTTAACTGGCTGCTGAAATACGTGAAGCCGACGACCATCTCGATGACGGTGCTTGCGGAACCGGTCGGCGCCAGCCTTCTCGGCATGCTGCTGTTCCGCGAGATGATTACCGGTTTCCAATTGATCGGCGGAGTGTTCATCATTGCCGGATTGATCCTGTACATGCGCGCGGAGAAGCTCGAGGCCGATTCCGCCCTTCACGTCGACCCTCTGCCTGCGGCCATCGCCGAATAAAGACATAGAAAAAAGCCTGATTGCTCAGGCTTTTTTCTATGTCTCCGCAGCATTGCGGCGGCGATAGGCCTATTCCAGTCCGTGCTCCTCGCGGATGCGGTACAGCCCTTGAATCATAGGCTCGGCCGGATCGCGGTTCAGCAGGAAGTGCGCAATGAGCACATGCAGGGGCAGCGCGCAAATATTGTTGCCGTCCGTAATAGACGTGAAGCCGGCTTCCAAGACAGGACCATGTTGTTCGTTAAGATCCAAATCGACATATACCTGCTCGTTCGGGAACTCTTCGCGAATCGTTTTGGCGCAATAAGGCACGATTATTTTATCAATCAGCGCCTTAGCGTCATCCTCGGACTGCGGCGGCTTCGGCAGCAGCTTGTCCGCGCCTTCGTTGCCGTCCATCAGGTCGAAGAAGAACGAAGAGATCCACAGCGCGGGATCGTCATTGCTTTGGAACGTTTGCAGCAATTCACGCATGAAGAAGCCCGTTGCGTATTTGCCGCCGTCCTTCGTTTCCACTTTGTACGTAAAAATCGGTCCGTAAACCTCGTGGTTCAACACCTGTCCGTCCACTTGCTCGTCCTCGAACTTGAACCGGAGCGCTTTCAAGCCGTTATCGTGCAGCGCTTGAACGACCTGGCGGAATTCCTCTTCCGAAACATTTCCTTGTTCCTGCGTATCGTTGGAATTGGATACGTTATTTTCTGTCGTCATGTCGAATCACCCACTATTCATCATATAATGTCCGTTTTATACTTGTCTACTTGTAATTTTAGCAGTTCATCTCAATTGCGCGGCTCGAACAGGTAGGCTGCCAACAGCACGGCCGTATTGGCAATGGCATCGCTATGCGTGCGCTCCATGCTGTGGGAGGCGTGTACGCCCGGTCCGATCAACGCCGCGCGGATGTTGCTTCCGCCGCGCTGCGCCGCGGAGGCGTCCGAACCGTAATGCGGATAAATATCGACGGCATGCGGGATGTTCTCGCGCTTCGCGAGCGCGATGAGCGCCGAGGTCATCTCGTAATCGTAAGGACCGGAAGAATCCTTGGCGCATATCGAAACGTCGTATTCCGTCGTGGAGAGATCGTCGCCGATCGCGCCCATGTCGACGGCGATCATTTCCGTAATGTCGGCCGGAATGTACGAGCTGCCGTGGCCGACTTCCTCGTACGTCGAAATGATGATTTTCACGGTGCGGTCCGGCGTTCTGCCTTCCCGCTTCACCCATTCCAGCAAGGCGAACAACGCCGCTACGCTCGCTTTGTCGTCGAGATGGCGGGATTTCACGAGGCCGTTCGGGAGAATCCGCGTCCGCGGGTCCCAGGATACGAAGTCCCCGACGCCGATGCCGAGCTTCAGCACGTCTTCCTTGGACTTTACCGGCTCGTCAATGCGAATCTCCATATTCGCTTCCTCGCGTTTAAAATCGCGGGCGTCGGAGTAAACATGGACCGATGGCTTCGAGGTCAGCACCGTGCCCTCGTAGGTCCTGCCGTCCCGGGCGTGGACGAGGCAGTATTCGTTCTCTACGGAATGCATGGCATAACCGCCTACCGGCGTAAACCGGAGCGTGCCGGAAGATTTGACCGACCTGACCATGGCGCCGAGCGTGTCGACGTGTGCGGTCAGCGCGATCACTTCCCGGCTATCTGGCCGCTGACCGGGAATCGTAATGATTCCGTTGCCTTTCGGCGTCAGTTCGAGGTCGCAGCCGAGCTTGGCGGCCTCCGCTTGAATCAGCTTCATGATGGCCGAGCAATAGCCGCTTGGACTTGGCGTCGCGAGCAGCCGTTGAAGGAATTCGATCATATAAGTGCGGTCAAGCTTGGGTTGCAGCGGTTGCGTCATCTTCATCATGCGCTCCTTTCATGGACCTTGTACTATCATAGCCCATTCCGGGCGAAAATCCTATTTTCACAGCCAAAGCAGCACGCCGCCAGCCGCTCCCGCCAGTAGGAGCACCGTGTCCCGAAGCTGCCAAACTTCCGTGACGAGTACGGTCGGATGCGACTGCGCGCCGACGCCGCGGCTCTCCAGCGCGTCCGCTACCTGATCGCCCAGCCGGAATAACGAGAGCATGAACGGCAGTGCCGTCTCTTGGATTTTCTTGATGGCGCCGCGCCAATTGTTGCCGACACGCTTGCCCCGCGCGACGGAGATGCGCGAGAACCGTTCCCACTCCGAGAGGAGAACGGGCACGAACCGAAGCAGCAGCGTAATGGTCAACAGCATCTTCGTTCCCCACTGCGGCACCCGGCCGAATCGGGAGAATAGCTGTTCCAGCGAGCGCCTCAGCCTGAGCGGCGTCACGGCGATCGGCAGACCGAAGCCGAGCAGCATGACGATGAGCGGTTTAAGCAGCGATTGCAGCGAAAGCAGTGCAGCGTGAACGTCCCAGATGCTGTCTGCGCGCGATTCGGTAAACCCGGCGAATATGGAGATCACGGCCGTGAACGTCGCGATCGTTCGGATAGCGCCGCGCCACCGCCGAAGCGGAATTCGTCCGAAATAAATCGCGCACGCCACGAGCACTGCGGCTAAGCCTACGCTCCGCCATCCGTTCAGTTGAAGGATGAACGTCGAAAGTACGATATAGGTCAGCCATACCGCTCTGGCGTCGAAGGACGCGATCGGCGACGGTTTGTCCGCCGACGCGCGAAGCGCGAAAGGCTGCCTGGCCGGCGCGATCGTTGGGGCGGCCGCGTTTGCCGCGATCGGCGCGATCGTCGGGCTGGATGGGAGAGTCGGGCTGGACAAGTTCGTTGAGTCGGGCGTGATCGTCGGACTCGTCGAGACGGCAAGCCCGGTTGCAGCAATGCCAGAGACGGCTCCGAGTGTTGATTCGGTTCGGGACTGCTGCGACTTCTCCGGCGTACCGGCAATCGCCTCCGCCAGTTTACTGGGATCCCATACGCTCGCTTCCATGATGCCGAGCTGCGTGCACAGATGCGCGACGGAGAACCATGCCGGAACCTCCATCCCCGCCTCCGTCAACCATTGCGGATTGGCCAGCAGCTCGCTCTTGCCGCATGACCGCATGCTCCCGTCCGCATGCAGAAGCAGCATGCGATCGGCGAGCTCGAACGCCCAGTCGCTCTCGTGCGAAATGAGCAGAATGCCCTGCCCTTCCGAGGCGCAGCGCCTCAAAGTCGCACCAAGCAGCGCATGTCCTTCGGCGTCGAGGCCTGCCGTCGGTTCGTCGAGCAGCAGCCAGTCGGCCGGCGGGGCAAACAAACAAGACAATGCCGTCCGCCGCCGCTCGCCGCCGCTCATCGCATACGGATCGCGCTCCAGCCATGAGCCGTCCCAGTTTACGGCTTGCAGAGCCGCCGAGATTCGATCGTTCCGATCCGCTTCCGTCATCGAAGAATAAGGTCTCAACGTATAGTCGAGTTCTTCCCTCACGGTCCGAAGGAACAGCTGCTCTTCCGGCGACTGACAGGAATACGCATAGGCAAGCAGGGCTGCTTCGTTTAGTTTCGACTCCCCGCGGGCCGATAACCGGCGGCGCTCCCATAACGATTCGCTGCCGTAATGAACGGCAAGCGATTCCGGCGCTCGCAGCCCCGCGATCGTCTCCATGAAACGCGTTTTGCCCGCGCCGTTCGCTCCCATAAGGACGGTGATTTCACCGGCATGCAGAATCAGCGAGGCCGATCCCGCGGATTCGCCGCGCATGCCCGTCGTTACCGTCTCGCCGATGACCCGTACGCCTTCGATGCGCAGCTTTTTCCCAGTGTTGTCCGTTTCCGTTTTCGTTTCCGTTTGCGTCAGGCCAATGCCGCTTCTTATATCGCGGTTCATGATTCGATCACCTGCCGAAGCGCCGATTCCCATTCCGCCGCCGTTTCGGGAAAAGGCGGCGGAAGCTTACCTTTCCGGCCAAGCTCAAGAGCAAGAAGCGACGTATATGGCAATCGCAAGCCGCATGCCAGGCATGGCGGAGGCACGTCCGGCTTAATCCCGCGCGGATAGTCCAAACCGTACAAGAACTGTCCGCCGGTACCGTCGAAACCGATCCGGCCTTCCGACATGGCGACCGTTCGCTCCGTTGCGCCGATTTCCTGAAGCCGCTGCGTCACCCAGACGACCGCCGCTCCTTCGCGGTTCAGCTTCGCCGCAATGCCGCGCACGCTGCGTCTCGACTGTTCGTCCAGCATCGAGGTCGCCTCGTCGAATACGATCAGCGCGAGCTTGGCCGCGGATGCCGCCGCGACGGCCGCCAGCTGGCGCTGTCCGCCCGACAGCCGTTCCCACGGCAGATCGCCGACGGCCTGCAGTCCGGTATCGCGGAGAATCGACTCCGTCTCCGGCACAATCATGTCCGGCGCAAGTCCGCGCCATTCCAGCGCGAAGCGAATCTCTTCGCGCGGCGTTTCGGCGAACAGCTGCGCATCGGGCTGCTGCATGACATACGGCGATGGCGTCTCCCCAGCGAAACCGCGGCTCCACGTTCCCTGAACGCCATCGATAAGAAGGCCTGCCAGCAGACGGGCCAGCGAGGACTTTCCGCTGCCGTTGACGCCGACAAGGTTAACCCATTCCCCTGGGCGCAATGCGAAATCCACCTCGTCCAGCCTCGGAGCCGCCTCATCGTCATCATGCCGACGAAGAGCGGACACGCCTTGCAGAACGAGTCTATTATGTAGGTGATCCACCACTCGAATTTCCCTCTTCCCAAAAGTTTACTCCCATGATAAGATGCTAATTGTTAACCACTCACAGATAACAAGGTTAACATTCGAGAGGAGAATTGACAATGGAAACCACGCCAATCAGCAATACCCAAACTTCGATCTCTGCCGCCGGAAGATCCCAATCCGCTTCCTGGATTCGCGGCGCCGTATTTACCGCCCTGTTCGCGGCCTTGTTCGTCGCCTTCAGCTTCGCCAAAATCCCGTTAGGGTTCTCTTCCGTCCCGATTACGCTGCAGACATTCGCCGTCATGCTTGCGGGCGGACTGCTCGGCTCCTTCTACGGGTTCCTGAGCATCATGATCGTCCTCCTGCTGACGGCAACCGGCCTTCCGCTGCTTGGCGGTTATGGCGGCATCTCGGTTATATTCGGCGCGACTGGCGGCTTCATATGGATGTTTCCGATTTCCGCCCTGCTCATCGGTTTCGCCAGCGACCGGCTGTTCGCCCGTACGAAGAAGCTGAACCGGACCGGCATCGCCTGGCTGTTCGTCAGCCTCGTGCTGTTCAGCGTCGTACTGGCCTACGTCGGCGGCGTTCCGTGGTATGCCTTTAAAGCAAAGCTATCCTTCAATGCCGCAATGGTAGGCGGCTGCTATCCGTTCCTGTTCGGCGACTTCGTCAAAGCTATCGCGGCAACCGCTTTGATCAGCACGCTCCGTCCGATGCTGGCAAGATTGCGTTAAGCCGTAATTAAGAAGGATTAATTAAGTACGAATAATAGAGTATTATCGCTACATAGCAGCGTGCATCATCGTACTTCCGTTTTATCGTTTTATCGTTTTATCGTTCTATCGTCCTTTCGTACTTCCGGCCTGCCTATAATCCGAGTTCTTGCCGCAGCAACTGGGTGAGTTCGGATAAGGTGGGCTTTTTGATTTTGACGATCAGCTGTTCTCCGCTCAGCTCCGCGTTTTCGATCTGCAGCGGCTTCGGGATGGAATCTCCGAGCGGAATGACGATATCGTCGAAATACTTGTTCGGCAGCTTTCGGCCCCTCAGCTTCGCTTCGTCGACTTCGGCGACCAAATTCGGATTGCGCCATTTGATACGATAGTAGACGACGACGCCGACCGGAACGCGATCCAAGACCAGCAAATTATAATGACCGGCAACGCGTCCGTCTTCGAATTGAAAACGGGCCCCGGTAATCGTCACATTCGGACCGTATTGCGGATTTGCCGCGATGAATGCCTTGCCGATATTGTTGACATCCGCTTCCGAAAGCTTCAGCGTCGTGCTCAGCTTCTTCGCCATGCTGACGGCCCGGTCCTCCAGCGGTACGGTACTGTAATTCAGATTCAAGGTTTCTGTTGGTTTCACGTACCGAATCGCTACTACGCCCAAGATGACGGCCACCAGAATTAATATCGCGAGCGTGATCAAACTTTTCTTCAAAATGCGCATTGCAGGCACCTCCATTCCTCCTATTATACGCCTCCTCTCTACTCGTCTTCTAGTCCGCTGCGAACACAACGCGTGCCAAGCCCTGCGCCTGAGCAAAAATCGAAACAGGCCGCATCCGATTGGACGCAGCCTGCTTGTCGTAAATCCTTACATGAGCACGGCTTTACGCCATGATCCCGTTTGCGTGATGTCCTCGGAAATAGCGGCTGCATAAGCCTCGCACGTGAAGCCGGGCACTTCGCTGCCGTCGCTCAGCTCCACTTTGCCGATGCCGAGCGGCGCAGGGATACCTGCGACGAATCCGCCGAAAGCCGCAAGCGGCATCTCCCACACCTCCAGCGTAATCGCCGCTCCGCCCTGCTCCTGCTTGATCATGCCCGGCTTTGCGGGTACGGTCGGCAGCTTCACGAGCCGGTACTTTGGCGCGCTCTCCGTCTCGCGAACGAAGACGGCGCCGCAGCCGAGCATTTGCTTCTCCAGCGGGAAGCCGCGCATATGAAGGCCGCAGACGGCGACGAGCGTCGTTGCCGCTTTGGCTGCTTGTTCCGGCGAGTTTGTCACCGCCTCTGTCGAATGCGTCGTCCCAGGTGGCGAAGCCTCTGCCGGTTTGGATAGTTGAAGTTCCTGCGTAATGGCTAACGAAGCTTCTGACTGCATCCCCGGTGTCGCTGCCGGTTGGTTGCCCGTCGCTGCCGCCACTTCGTCCTCGTCCTCGCTGTCTCGGCCAGATGCGCCCGCAACGCCTATTGTCCCAATACCGGAATCGCCCCGCGCGGCCGCAAAAGCCGCAGCCGCTGCGCAAATCAGCGACTCGTTCTCCGCCGCCGCGAAGAACGTGACGCCGAACGGCATATCTTCCGCCGCTTCTCCGGCCTGCACCGCTACGGCGCATAGATCCAGCAGATTGCAATGGTTCGTGTATTTGCCCATATCGCTGTTCGCGGCAATCGGGTCGCGGCGAACGTCTTCTCTCGTCCAAGTGCCGCCGCAGGTCGGCAGCATAAGCACGGCATCCTTCAGCAGCTTCCCGGCCTGAAGCTTATACTGCTGCAGCTTATGCATCGCCTGGAATACGGACGCCGCCGTATATGCCGGCGATTCGCCGGTCCGCAGCACCTGCTCCGTCACCGGAAACGCCGATCCCGGATGACCGTTCACGAATTCGCCAAGCTCCGCCCAGCGCTCGGCTACCCATGGGCCGCCGTATAGAATGGCCGCCGCCTCCGCGAACACATCCATCGCGATCGGGATGACCGGAATGCCGAGCGACGCGACTTGCGCGGCGGCAGCTTCCCAGGCAGCCCGATATTGCGCGGCATAGGGACCGTAGAAGGCTGGAGCCTCCTCCGGCAGGCATACCGCCGCAGGAAGGCGACTCGCAACCGGAACCGGAAGCGATCGCGACCACGGATCGGCAGCTTCCGCGCCGCGCGCGACCGCGTCCACGGCCAATGCGTCGGCGAGGTCGTGAGCGAACACGGTCACGCAGTCCAAACTCGCGCATGCCGGTACGACGCCTTTCGTCGGCCACGCGCCGAGGCTCGGTTTATAGCCGACGAGGCCGTTCAGCGCCGCCGGCACGCGGCCGGAGCCGGCGGTGTCGGTGCCGAGCGCGAAGACGGCTTGGCCGCGCGCCACCGCGACGGCGGAGCCGGAGCTCGAGCCGCCGCTGATGAGCTCGGGGCGCAGCGCGTTATGCGTTTCGCCGTACGGGCTGCGGGTGCCGACGAGGCCGGTGGCGAACTGGTCGAGGTTCGTTTTGCCAAGCGGGATTGCTCCGGCCGCGATTAGACGCTGCACCACGACGGCGCTCTCTTCCGGCGTATAAGCGAAATCCGGACAAGCCGCGGTCGTCGGCGCGCCGTCCCAATCGATGTTGTCCTTGATGGCGAAAGGGATGCCCCATAACGGGAATTGCTCCGGATCCATATCGGACAAGCGTTCCAGATAAGGGCGGATGCGCTCCGGCGAAGGCGGCGTGATCCAGATATTCATGCCTTCATCCCGCTTGGAACGCTGGAAAATCTCATGCACCACGGCAGCGGGCGTCAACAGCTCTCCCAGATATTGTTCCCGCAGCCATGCGGCGGTCAGCTTGCCAGGCCATTCAACGTTTGCTGCACTTGTTGCATTTGCCGCATTTACCGCGTTTGTCGGATTTATCTCGTTCGTCATGCAATCGACACCTCGCTCTCCGCTTCCTTCACAAGACTGACGATCAGTTGACCCGCGTGCACCTCGTCCCCCGGCTTGACGAAGACGGAAGCCACGTAACCGTCGCATGGCGCAGTTTGGGAAAATTCCATCTTCATGCTCTCCTCGATGATGAGCGTGTCGCCTTTCTTCACCGCTTGACCCGGCGTCGCGAGCACTTTCCATACGCTGCCTGGCATCGTGCAGCGAACGCCGACCGCGTTCTCCGGCAGTTCGTCTTCCTCGGACGCCTTCGCCGTATCGCTCTCGGATACGTATTCGGCCAGACCCAGCGCCTTCCAGCTCTCCCGCTCCGCTTGGAACGCGGCTTGCTGCTTCGATACGAAGGCATCCGCGCTCTCTTCGATCGAAGCAAGGAAAGTCAAATAATCGCCCAGCTTGAACGTCGTCTCCGTAATGTCCGCCTCGAACCGTCCGCGCATGAAGTCTTCCCTCAATCGAAGCAGTTCGTCGTCGCTGACGGGATAGAACTGGATTTGGTCGAAGAATCGCAGCAGCCACGGCTTGCCCGCGTGAAAGCTTGCTGTCTCGCGGTTCAAATGATTCCACATTTGGATCGTACGGCCGACGAATTGATAACCGCCGGGACCCTCCATGCCATAAATGCACATGTATGCGCCGCCGATGCCGACCGCATTTTCAGGCGTCCATGTCCGTGCCGGGTTATATTTCGTCGTTACCAATCTGTGACGCGGATCGATCGGGGTCGCTACCGGCGCTCCCAGATACACGTCGCCAAGGCCGAGCACCAGATAATTGGCGTCGTATACGATGCGTTGCACGTCATCGATGCCGTCCAGCCCGTTAATGCGGCGGATAAACTCAAGATTGCTCGGACACCAAGGGGCATCCGGACGGACATTCTGTTGATAGCGGTCTATGGCTAACTGCGTAGCCGGATCGTCCCAAGACAGCGGTAACCGCACGATGCGCGAAGGCACCGAGATTTCTTCCAGCGGCGGCAAATTGCGGTCCAGCTCCAGGATACGCTCGCAGGCTTCCTGCACGGTCGTCGCTTTGGGATCGATGTGAACCTGAAGCGAACGAATGCCCGGCGTCAGGTCTTGAACCGGAATCGCGCCGGTGCTTTCGATGGCTTCCATCAGGGCATGCACTTGGAAACGCAGCAGCAAATCCAGTTCCATCTCGCCGTACTCCACCAAAATATTCTCGTCGCCGCTGCAGCGGATCGTAATCGGGAAGCGGCGGTTGTCCGTCTCTTGGTGAAGCAGCGGGTACGCCGCTTTCACCTCTTCGGACTTCGGCTGCGGCAGCGCCGCAGGCGCCAGCTTGTTCCAAGCGGCTTCGCCCATGGCGTCCAGATTATCCTCCTGCCGTTGTCTCAGCTCATCCGCTTCTTCCAGCGTCAGCAGCTGGAAACGGACCGTGTCGCCGGGATGCAGCTGGCCCAGCTTCCAGAATTCCGCCGAGGCCGTCGTCACCGGGCAGACGAAGCCCCCAAGGCTAGGTCCGTCCGGTCCGAGCAGAATCGGCATGTCGCCCGTCAAGTCCAGCGTTCCGACCGCATACGCGTTGTCGTGGATGTTGGACGGATGCAGGCCTGCCTGGCCGCCGTCCTCGCGCGCCCAATGCGGCGCCGGTCCGATGAGCCGAACGCCGGTGCGAGAGCTGTTGAAGTGAACCTCGAACTCCGTATCCGCCAGCTCCTTCAGATACGAAGGCTTCAAATATTCTTCCGTGCAGTGCGGGCCCGGAATAACGCCGATCGTCCAGGCGCGGGTCATTTCCGGCCGGTCGGCTTCTCGGAGCTGCATCCGTGACAATTCGCCGGCGTCCAAGCCTCCGCTCAGGCCAGCTCCCTGGCCTACGCCGAGGCTGCCGCTTTGGCCGTCCCCTTCCCCGTCGCCGCGAACGACGCCAAGGACATCCCCGGCACGCAGCGCGCGGCCGCCGTGCCCGCCGAAGCCGCCGAGCGTGAAGGTCGCGGAGCTGCCAAGAATCTTCGGCATATCGAAGCCGCCGCCGACAAGCAGATAGCTGCGCATGCCGGTTTTCGCTTCGCCGAATCGGAGCACTTGTCCTTGGCGGACCGGAATCGGCCGATAAACCGGAACCGCTTCGCCGTCCAGCTCCGCTTCCATGTTCGCGCCGGTCAAGCAAATCATCATGTCGCTGCGGAACATATAGGCGCCGCCGCGAAGCGTCAGCTCCAAACCCGATGCATCGTCGGCATTGCCGAGCAGCTTGTTGCCGATGCGGAACGACAACGGATCCATCGGGCCGCATGGCGGCACGCCGACGTCCCAATAGCCCTTGCGGCCGGGCCAGTCCTGCACCGTCGACTGCACGCCGCCGTCGATGACCTCGATCGCCCGCTCCGCAGGCGCGAACCCGTTCAGCAGCTGCGTATATACGTTGCCAGTTAAGCATTCCTCTTCCCCGAGCAGCGCCTGTACATACTGCAAATTCGTCGTAATCCCGTACAACCGGGTCTCGCCCAGCGCCGCGGCCAGCTTGGCGATGGCATCCGCGCGACTCTCTCCGCGCACGATGATCTTGGCCAGCATCGGATCGTACAGCGTCGTAACGGTAATCCCGTCGCGCACCCACGTTTCCACGCGCGCGTCTGCCGCGAATTTCACTTGATCCAGCTTCCCTGCGCTCGGCCGGAATTGTTGGAGGCAATCCTCCGCGTAGATCCTCGCTTGTATGCTGTGACCCGACGGAAGACCGACCCGCGCCTCGATGCCGCGCAGTTCATCGGCCGCCTCCAGCACCATCCATTCGACGAGGTCGATGCCGAGCACCTCTTCCGTTACGCCATGCTCCACTTGCAGCCGGGTATTCACCTCGAGGAAATAGAACCGGCAGGTTTCCGGGTCGTACAAATATTCGATCGTGCCCGCGCTGCGATAGCCGACTTCGGATGCGAGCCGCTTCGCCGACGCGAACATCTCTTGGCGAACGCGATCCGGCAGGTTCGGCGCAGGGCTCTCTTCGATCACCTTCTGGTTGCGGCGCTGGATGGAGCAGTCGCGTTCCCCGAGCGTCGCCACTTCGCCGAACCGGTTGCCGAAGATTTGCACTTCGACGTGACGGGCTTTCGCGATATATTTCTCGAGGAAAATCCCCCCGTTCTTGAAGTTCGTCTCCGCCAAATGACGGACGCCGTCGAACGCTTCGCGCAAGTCCCGCGCTTCGCGGCATACGCGCATCCCGATGCCGCCGCCGCCCGCCGTGCTTTTAAGAATGACCGGGTAGCCGATGGATTCCGCTTCCGCCAGCGCCTCCTCGAGCTCGCTGATCAACGCCGTGCCCGGCAGCATCGGAACGCCAGCGCGCTCGGCGATTTCCCGCGCGGAATGCTTAAGGCCGAACATCTCCATCTGCTCGGGCGTCGGCCCGATGAAGACGATACCGTTCTCGCGGCAAGCGCGGGCGAATGCGGCATTCTCGCTGAGGAAGCCGTACCCCGGATGAATCGCCTGAGCGCCGGTTTCTATTGCCGTGCGCAGAATACGCTCGACGTCGAGATAGCTTTCCTTGGCCGGTCCTGAACCGATCAGAACCGCCTCGTCTGCGCCGTCCACGTGCAGACTGTCTTGATCCGCGCCGGTATAGACGGCGACGGATTGAATGCCGAGCTTGCGAAGCGTACGTTCGATACGAACGGCGATGGCGCCGCGATTGGCGATGAGAACTTTCGTGAACATGGCTTTCCCTCCCGGTTATCCGTTTTCTCTCTCTGGCTTGCTGTCGTTCATGCTAGGGATTCCAAATCAACACGCGAATCGGCGTCGGATTGTAAGCATTGCAAGGATTGTTAAGCTGCGGGCAGTTGCTGATCAGCACCGTCGTGCGGGCGATCGCCGCCATTTCGACGTAGCAGCCCGGTGCCGATACGCCGTCGGCGAATGTAAGTCCGCCGTCCGGCGTCACCGGCACGTTCATGAAGAAATTGACGTTCGGCGCCAAGTCGCGCTTCGTATAGCCGCCATCGTGCCGCGCCAGTTGCAGCATGAACGTATCGCGGCAGTTATGCATGCTCAGCTTGTCATGCGCGTAACGGACCGTATTGCTCTCCGCGGAGCAGGAGCCGCCGACCGTATCGTGCCTGCCGCATGTATCGGCCACGATCTTCACGAGCGGTTTGCCGGATTCCGCGCGAAGGACGGAGCCCGTCGTCAAGTAGATGTTCCCTTGGCCCGCGATCGTCGCGACCGCGCTGTAATGATCGTCCCTGTTATCGGCATCGAAGAACAGCGTATCCGCGGCTTGATTGCCTTCCAGGTCCACGATGCGCAGCACCTGCCCCGGCTCCAGCACCTTCATCCAGCCGTCTCCGGCCAGGATCGTCTCGTCCACGATCGCCAGTTCTTCGTTCAGTTCGCTTTCGGTTCGGATAAAAGCAGTCATAGCGGATTCCTCCTCGTCGTTTTTGGTTATCGCACCAAGCTATCCATTCCTTGCTGCACTCTTGGTCCTACTTGCCGGCCAGTAAATGATACGTTTCCGTATTCTCGAACGCCCGGCGGTTCTCGCCGCGGTAGCGATAACAATAATCCGTCTCCGGTTGGAAGGCTGGAGCGATCTCTACATCGAGCTTGACGGCCGCCGTTGGGTAGACCGTGCTAGGATTCAGTGGATTCGGCGTGTTCGACAGGACGATCAACACGTCCATGTCCGTGCGCAGCGTCACTTGGCTGCCTTCCTTGCAATGCTTGGTATCGTAAATCATGACGCCTTCTTCATTGCACGCCGTCTTGGCGAACAAATTCACGACCGGTCCGAGATCGCGGACGCCGAGGCCGCAGCGAACCAGCTCGACGGCGAAGTTCTCGTAGCCGCTGCGCAGCCAATCGTTGCGAACGGTCTGATAATTCGTCGCGCCGTATTTGGCGTCCGTCCCCTCGCGGGTCGTTACCCCGCATATCGTATCGTGCCAGCCGAGATCGTCTTCCACGATGCTCGCAAGCACGCGACCGTTGTCGCTCATCAGTACGTTCCCGCGCGTCAAGCGAGCGGTATACTGGGCTTTCAGCGTATCCGGCATGTTGTAGCGCTCCGTCAAATCATGGGCGTTGAACAGCATGACCGCCAGGTTCGCATCGTCCTGCAGCGCCGTGAACGTGAGCAGTCGGCCTTTGGCAAGTACGCCGGACCATTTTCCGCCGGGCGCGATTGTCGTGCTCCATAGCTTTGTCATTGAAACCCCTCCTCCGATGTTAACGAAAAATAAAAAAGCCCGGGAGTGTGATCTCCCAGGCTTTTATCCTTCCGTGTTATGCAGTCGGCTCCGTGCCAGGCACGATACGTTTCCGCACACTATCTCTCGGACCAGGCTTGACGAACGTTTGACGGCCGTCAACGGAACCCTAGATAGTTTTGTTGTCCTCAATGCTGACATGAGAACCGATATGCAATTGTTAAAACCTGCTATTGGTACTGATTATAGGCGGCGCCGCGCCGATATGTCAATAATCATGTCAGGTTTTATTACATTGCATATCGAAAATAGACGTTTACCGCTTCGGAAGCGACCGCACATAATGGTCGGACAGCTCCATCAGCTTCAAAATGTAATCATAATCCTTGCGATACGGCGACAGGTCGGTCACGGGCTCCAACGTCCGGATGTTGACGGCAGTACCGTCATCGAATCCTTTGCCGGGCACGAACAAGATATCGTTATTGAAGAACGAGCCTGTCGGCAGATAGTAGCGCGAACCGATGACGTTATGATCGATGTTCAGCAGATCGTGGCCGAACGTCGTGAAATTCGCCTGTTTCAGCGATATGCCCAGCAGATTGGTCACCGTCGGCATAATATCCAGCTGACCGCCGACTTGATCCACCACTTCGCCCTTCTGCTGTCCCGGAACATGAATGATGAGCGGGATGTTGAACCGGGTCACTTTCGGATCGTACTTGATGCCGAGCAGCCGGTTAACCTGTTCGGGATCGTTGTCGTCCGGCTGCAGGCCGAAATGATCGCCATAGAACACGAGGACGGTATCGTCCCACATGCCCTCGGCTTTGAGCCGCTCGACTAATTTGCCGATGGCATAATCCGTATAATTGACGGCGAGCAAGTAGTTGCCCAGCTGCGTCTTCTTCAAGTTGTCGGGCAGCGTCATCTTCGCCCGGTCAGCCGGCACTTCGAACGGGAAGTGGCTCGAAACCGTCACGAATTGGGCATAGAAAGGCTGATCGCTTTTGTCGATATCGCTAAGCTTATCGACGGCAACGCGGTACAATTCCTCGTCGGATGCGCCGAAACTGTTGAAATGATCGTTCTTGTAATACGGCTTGTCGTAATAATGATCGAAATTAAGCGCCGCATACAGCTTGTTCCGATCCCAGAAGGTCACGTCGTTGACGTGGAACGTATCGGCGATATAGCCGTTCTGCTGCAGCAGCCGCGGCAAGCTCGGAATGTTCCGGTTGCCGTACCCGGTCGACATCGCGATCTGCGCCGTCGGATAAATCGACGTATTCGACATGAACTCGGCATCCGATGTATTGCCTTGGCCGATTTGTTGGAAAATATGCGGGAAGTACAACCCTTCGTCAGCCAGCTTATTCAGCTCCGGCGTGATTTCCTTTCCGTTCAGCTTCAGATGAATCGGGAAATTCTGGAACGCTTCCATCTGCACGAAAATCACGTTCTTGCCTTTCGCGATCCCGAAGTCGGCCGGCGTTCCGCCCTGCTTGTCCTGATACGGATACGTGGCCTGCAAGTCTTCGGCCTGCTTGACGAAATCCGCCGTATTGCCTTCGGCGGCGATGCTGTTGTCTTTCGCGGCTTTGATCGCGGCAGCTACCTGATAGTTCAGGAAGCCTTCGTCTTCCGCCATCACGAGCTCGTTCTCGATCGGCATGCCGACGTGAATGAACCGCGCCGAAACGACGATCGCAAGGATGAATAAAGCACTCAGGACGACACGGTACATCGGAGTTGCGGAGGCAAGTTTTCTTCTCCCGCTGCCGCTCCGTCTCTTCATCACGCCTGCATAGATCCAAACCGCAAGCCCGATGACGATGTCCGGGAAGAACCAGTAATGGCTCCACTGGATCGTCGACTCGACGCTGTCTTTGACTTTGGTCACCTGATGCAGTTCGTAGAGCGCCGTGTACGTCGGAACCGAGCCGAAATGCTCGAAATAAACGGCCGACGAGAACAGCAGCAGCGAAACGATCAGATTCAGCCCGCCGTAGGCCCATGCCTTGAGCTTGGCCGGCGTCGCGAGTTCAAGCGCGCATAAGAGGACGAGCAGCGCCGAGGCGTCCGCGGTCAAGCGCGGCCATTTGATTTCGCCGAACAGAAAATAGCGCAGCAGCGCCAGTTTGATCAACAGAATGACGACGGCCGCATAGAACAGCGGCACGCGGAACGAACGTTCCTCGTTCAGATAAAGCAATGAATCCCTGGATCTTGACGATGAATGACGCATAATGGAGTACAAACCTTCTTTCCTTACATGCTGAACCGTTGCCTGTATCCGCATTTGCGGCACAGCTCTTCGACCACTTCACGTCGGGAGAAGCCGTCGTACAGCCGGTTCGCTCGCTCCCCTTCGACGATTTCCGAGAACGGGGTTTGATGGATGTTGCCGAGATTGATAACGCCTTCGCCGTCCAGGCAGCAGGGTATCACGGTACCGTCCACGAGTACGCCGGCTTGATTCCGAAGCCCGTGGCAGAAGCCGCGGCTCAAATCTTCTTCCTCTTTCAAATCCGGCCACTTGAATTCATGATCGTGATTCAGATAGATGCGATCGGCCAGCTTGATCCCTTTGCCCCGGGTAAACTGGTCCATGATGCGAAAATCGAGCTCGAACGTACGCTCCAGCTGATCCAAAATGTCCTGATTGCGCTGCCGCTCGACGTTCGTCGCATTGTCTTCCGTCAAATTCCACAGTCGCAGCGAGATCAGCACATTCGATTGCGCAACGGCTTCTTTGGCGAAAGCCAGCACTTTGCCGACGTAGCCTTCCTTGTCCACAGAGCCTTCATGGCCGTCGAAGCTGTGCAGCGAGAAATTAATTTGGCGCAGCGCCGGCTTGCCCATGATTTTCGGTCCCGCTTTATGAAGCAGCGTGCCGTTCGAGGTCAAATTCACCTTGAAGCCGCGTTCGTGGCTGAGGTCGAGCAGGACGTCGATTTTGGGATGCAGCAGCGGCTCGCCTTTGACGTGGAAATAAATATGGTCGGTATGCGGTCTGATTTCGTCCAGCGTCTTCGTGAAATCGTCGATGCCGATAAAGCCTTTCGAACGATTCGTCGGCGGGCAAAAGGAGCAGGCCAGGTTGCATACGCTCGTAATTTCGATATAAAATTTCTTGAATGTCTTCATGCCGTATGAGCCCCGTTTCCTCGGATCAACCTCTGTTGCGTTGCGATAACATACCCACCATTATATGATGCTTGCGTAAAGCCTGTCCACTTTCAGAGGCCCCGCTTCCATCCCTTCCCGCTAAACAAAGAAACAGGACCCCGGCAAGAGGCCCTGTGCATATTCTATTCCGGATTGTTTCCTTCGCGAATGAACGGACGCCTTAACGGCCGTTATGCTTTCTGCAGCAGGTCGTGCATCTCGTCCTCCGTGCGCTCGACCTTCAGCACATGCTCGACGGCAATGTCGGCCTTGTTCTCGTTGCGGAAGATTGCTCCTTCGAGGCGATAGCCGTTCGCCCTGGCCATGGAGTAAAACGCGCAAAGCTGGTTGGCAATCCGCACGGCCTGCTCTTTGGAAGCGGCCGCATATAACGTATTGCCGAAACTGAGTGGATTGTTGTTGCTTTGGATGTTGACATGGAAGGCATCGGCTTCGCCATCCACCTGCTTCACCAAAATTTGGTTGTTGTAACAGTTCAACAGATAATGGACTGTCATGTCATTCACCGCCTAATCACTTTGTTTCGGCCCGCTTATTAGCTTGCCGTACTCCTTATTAAACGGGCCAAGTCGTTATGAAACGCCGGCCTTATACCCGTTGCTATCTATTCTTCCGCTTCGGTGAAATGCTCGCCGCAGAACGATTCCAGCATCTGTTCTTCTTCGTCCTCGAGCTCGACGTCCGCGAACTTGTCGTTCAACCGTTCGAACAGCTCGTACTTGACGATCTTGCCGGTCTCCCCGTCTACGCGGTATATGACCCGAATATACAATCCGCCTGCGACATACAGCTCGTCGTCCTCGGCGACGTCAATGTCCAGCTTGAATTCATACCGTTCCCCCGTCAAAATGCCGAACGGATCCTTCACTTTCTCTACGGTGTACGCCTCGATCTCAATCACTATTCCTCATCCTTCCAGTTATCGTAGCCTCCATTATACCGTTTTTGCGGTCGACTTACGAACGGCTGGTTGGACGGCAATGCGCCGCTATTCCCTGAATTCCTCGCGTGTCGGCTTCACCTCCTGCGGTATGCGACTGTCCGTCATCGGAACCGCCGAAGCCCTGAACCACCGGCATAGCGGAAAACCGGCCCCAGCAGCGGGTTATCGATATCGACCGTAATGCGGTAACGGCCGGCTTCGTCATCGTACCATTCATGCACGCCTGCCCGCCCGGTCATTCGTTCCGGAAACCGAAACTGCAGCAAGCCTTCATAGAACCGCTGCTCTCCCGAACGGATGTAAATACCGCCAATCGGCGAAACGTCCAGCTCCAAATCGACGGCAAGATGCTGCTTCGTGCCCAAATAATCGACGATGCGCCGGCGCTCGGGGCTGTAGATCATCGTCGCGTCGAATTTGCGGACCCCGTTCGGAAACCGGAACCGGCGGCTCCAAGTGACGGTTTCGCGGCCGTAAGAATCCAAGTAGGCGTAATTGGATATCGAGAACGGAATGTTCTCTCCCGCCTGCGGGAACATGATATGGCGCGATGCGCCGAGCAGCAGCGGGGCAGCCGCCCACTTGGCATACCAGATCCGTTCCATGACGCCTTCGCCGATGGAAGCGATGCCGTCTTCGCTGTTGAAGCCGAACCGCGCTTGGATCCGCGGATGAAGACGTTGGAACGACTGGCCCATTACGCGTTCATAAATCGATTTCATCATAGTCTCGTTCCTCCCGTTCGTTCAGGTTTGCGCAGGCAGCGCGCGGCCCGCGGCAGATCATGGCTGGAATGCAGGACGGCGATGCATAAGGCGATCATGCCCGCTCCAAGCGCTGCCGGATTGTATGGCGTCGCGAGCAATGCGGGGTTGCCGACGGACGCCGACAACGCCATCAGGAGCAGCAGCAGCATTTGCAGCATCAACGCTCCGCGGCTGCGATGCAGAAGCATCGAGGCTGCTCCGATGCCGATCTCGATCACGCCGAGCAGTTTTACAAGCATGAGCGCCCAGCTATCCGGGATCCAGCCGACCGCCTGCATCAAGGCTAGCTCGCCGTCTTGCGGGAACAGCAGCTTCGGCAGCAAGCCTTGTCCGATCCACAGGCCTGCGAGCGCGGCACCGCAGGCATAGTGGATGACGGCTTGGCGGATCAGCATCCGCGGCGGAATCCCCTCCTCCAGCCAGATGCGAAGCGCGTCGAAGCTCCACGCGGTCGCCCAGCCGAACAATGGCCGGAACAGCCAGCGGTCGAATAAAGCTCCTGCCAGGCCGAATCGCGTCCGGTAGTCGTATTGCGTCACGAACCGGATGCCATTCACGGTTTGCTTGGTTTGTTCGGTTTGCTTAGTTTGTTCGGTTTGCCGGATCTGCCCGGTGTGGTCGGTTTGGTCAATTTGCTCACTCCGCCCGCTCCACTCCGACTGCTCAGCCCATTCGATTCGCCCGGCTGATCCGTTCGCATACGAACCCGTATACTTCCAATATCCCGCCCCTTTGCTGATCAGCGACCACGGCTGGCCGGAACCGAACGCCAGCGTCGACAAGCGTATATTTCGCTTCGCGGATATTTTCGATTGCGACTCTCCCGTTCCCGCAATATGCAAGCCGAAGCCGATTCGCGTGCGATATGTAAAGCGTTGGGGCTCATCATGGCTTCTCCGCGGAAGGTAGGCGATATCGGAAAATCGCAAATCCCACTGCCGGTGAAGCTCCGGACGCTGCGTATGCGCCCACAGCGTTTCCATGTCGGCGCGTATCGTCGTTTCCACGTAGATCGGTTTTCTTCCGTCCATCCCGCTCTTCAGCTCCTCTTCTCTTCGCTCTTAGAGCAAGTATAACGTCATGAAAGGCGAGTCCGGCAGGACTAACTTCCATAGGACGACAGCGAAGAGAGGTACTACGCGGCGTAGTACCTCTCTTCGAAATGTATTTGCATTTATCCGGCAATCCGGTAGTGATGCGTTTGTCGTTCTAGACAAATCGACATCAATGCGGCTTATCCATTCGTCGCGGCATCTCTAGCTCTCATCGTCCGGCGACAGCCCTTTGCGCTTCACTTTCTCCACCGCTTCGCGGCTGCTGCGCACGCCCAGCTTCTTGAGAATCTTGTTGACCTGATTCTTCAGCGTACTCTCCGCCTTGTACAGCTTACGCTCGATTTGGGATTGCGAGTAGCCCTCTTGGATGAGCTCGAACACTTCTCGTTCCGCCGTCGTCAGTTCTTTCAGCTGCTCTTCCCGCTTCAATCTCGTAAATTCCTTGAGCAGCGCATCCATGGGCGCCGAATGATGGTGCGCCGCCCGGATGGCGTGGGGA